>NZ_JAWLSC010000004.1:294471-482541 GCF_033142465.1 Rhodococcus sp. IEGM 1318 | reverse complement strand
GTGGACGAGAAATCGCAGATTCAGGCATTGGATCGGACGGCTCCGACGTTGCCGATGCAGATCGGGATCCCGGAGAAACAAACCCATGACTACGTCCGCAATGGCACTACCACCTTGTTCGCTGCGTTGGAGATCGCGACCGGGAAGGTGACCGGGATCTGTCGGCCTCGGCACCGTCACCAGGAGTTTCTGGTGTTCCTCAAACACGTTGCGCGGGCGTATCCGAAGCAGGAATTGCATTTGGTGATGGACAACTACGCGACCCACAAGAAGGTCGAGGTCCGTCAGTGGTTGGCTGCGAACCCGCGGATCCATGTCCATTTCACCCCGACATCGGCGTCGTGGATGAACCTGGTCGAGGTATGGTTCGGGATCATTGAACGCCAAGCGATTCATCGCGGAACTTTCCGCAGTGTTCGCGATCTGACGAGCAAGATCCGGGAGTTCATCAACGGGTGGAATCCGCGGGCGCAACCTTTCGTGTGGACGAAAACTGCCGAGCAGATCCTGGCGAAAGCCGACCGTAAAACAACTTCAAACTCGGGGCACTAGGTGTCCCACGTAGTAAATTCATGGAATGTTCAAGTATACTATTAAGCGCGCGGCGTGGTGCGAACACGAGTATAAACATTGCCCGTCCGGGTGCCCCATCGAAACGGCCGAGAACCGGCTTCGTGAGGCGCACCGGCGATGGCATGACTGCGCTGATTCCTATAACTCACCCGAAGACTTCCGCGATGGTTTAAATTCCGCCATTCAAGCTCTTCGGAATGTTACTTTTGCGTTGCAGTCCGTAAAATCGGAGATAGATGGCTTCGAGTCATGGTATGCCGAAGAACAGGACCTCATGAAGGCTGACCCAGTCCTTCGTTGGATCGTTGCTTCGCGAAACACCATTGTGAAACAGGACGATCTGAAAACATTATCCCAACTAAAAGTCACAGTCGTCCCAAGCTATGATGCGGAAGCAGCCTCCGTAGCCGACGAGCAAATGGCCTGGTCAGAGCTTCCACATGCTAAACCCGGCGCAGTCGTCGACACCACGCTGGATGTGCCCGTCGAGTTGACGATCGAAGAAGTCCTGGCAGAACTTACCCACGTGGATCTACCGATGAGCATCCGTCAGGAGGCTACGGTACTTTTCGAACACCGGTGGGTTGATGAAAAGATGTCATCATACGAACTCCTCGCCCTTCTTGCCCATTCGTACGGCCACCTCAATTCGCTCCTGACGAGGTGTCACGAACTCCTAAATATGCGACGGGTCCGGATACCGATTCCCGAATCGGACAAGGAGAACCGAGTCGAAGCGTTCGAAGAACTTGAAGGGCTATCTATCAACGAGCGCCTTCCATGCATGTCCTCCACCCGCCAGTATCGAATCACTCGAATTCGACTTGCCGACGGCAGTGAAGTGAAGGAATTCAAAAATTGGCACGTGGAATACGATGCTGCCGTTGCCAAAGAAGCGGTAGAGAGCGGGATATACGGCGTTCAGCCCGAGTTCGATCACGATGCGGTGGGGGAGATGCAGACCGACACTCAGCTCGGAGTCCTAGTTGCGACCTATGCTGAGATTGCGCGCGGGATACTCCGTTCCGGTCAAGACCACGGGTGGTTCAGTTACTTTTTTCGCAAGGGGCGCATGGCTGGCGCACTTGTCCATGCAACCATCGACAAGCAGGGGAAGCATGCGATCGCTTCCGAGATCTCAAGGAAGGCTTTGGAACTCGGCGCCGATACTGTCTTGATGATCGGTGAAGCCTGGACATCGAAAATGGAGCAGACGCCGGACGGGGCATACGTGCCGCCCAGTCTGCATCCGGAGAAGACTGAAGTACTGGTGGTTGACGCCGTTTCCAAGTCCGGTGCCACCGCAGGGGGCATATTGTCCTTCCATACTCTCGCTGGAGAACCGCCGCACCGCGAAGTCGAAATCGGGGAGTTCACAACCCAATCCAGCGCCTCGAACATCCTATCGCCTACGCGCGCCGCGTGGGGAATCAGAGCACTGGCTGGCGCAGCCTTCTGGCGCGCACAAACCAAGGCTCGATAGGCCGAACCCTTCTGGGGACTGCAACGAATCAGGTGTGGACTGACTATTTTCTCCACAACCGTGCGGAACCGCGATTCTCGAAAATGTCAGACCCCCGACCCACCATCAGCACCGCGACAAGCACCAGGTCGCCACACCGACCAGGCCGAAGCGAAAGCCGAAGTCCTGACCTGCAACAACCCTTGCAGATCGGTCACACGTGGCGACCTGATCTGTTCTTCGACCCAGGCCGTGACCGGTGCATCAATCTCCTGCTGCACCGTAAGAGCAGACCCCTTCGGCGATCGTGGCAACGGAATGCGATGGTTCCGGCAGCAAGCGGCCGGGAAGGTATGGCCGACCCCGGCTAGAGCAGCTCGTCGGCCAGGCCCAGAGACGGCACCAAGGTCGCGATGTCGATGATCTCGATATGTGCCGCCGGTCCGGCGGTGAACTCGGCGACGGTGAACTGTCCGGCGGGTCCGAACTTTTCTTCGAATCGGTGTCGAGTATGGGGAGAGGAGCGGCCCAAGGCCCACTCGGCGGTTGATCGTGAGGCCACCAAGAACTTCTTTGGAAGCGGCCCGACGACAAACATCTGCGCACGCCGTTCCGTAGGGTCCAACGCTAGGTGAACTAGATCAGCAAACACGCCTCGCTTGCGCATGGTGTCGGCACCCTTCCACTGCGAAACCTTGAACTCGGCGATGCGCCGAACGGTCTCGACATCGAACGGCCTGCTGGGGTCGTTGCCAGCGCCGAGTGATGGCCTGACCGTGACAGTCTCGCCAGGTTCGAGGATCAGTGGCAGGCAACGCGCAATTACGGTGGCGTGAATGACGTCGTTGAGCCGTCCGACGTGCTGGCGGACGGCCAGAGCTGCGTCGAGAAGATCCTCGCTGAAACGAAAATGTTCGACGGCGTCAGCGCATCCGGTCATGTCCGAGCCGGCGAAGGTCGACTCAGCGGAGGATAGGTGCTTTGTGAGCTCATTCGTGGTGAGGAACTCCAGCAGAGTGGAGAACGATGCCGACAAATGGGTGTAGTCCGCCGGCGGGTCGGTCAGGCCAGTGTCTTTTTCGGTCTGCTGTTCGCCGGTCCTGGCCTGGTAGACGCTGGTGGTGAAGCCAATCCAGCGGAGACGAGCTAAGGCGGTATGAGAGGTGAAGCTTGACCGAGGGAGGCTGCTGATCAGCTGGTATGCCTGCTTTGGTGGATAACGCACGCCGCCGATGTCGGCCCAGTGTTCTCGAATCGGTTCGGGTACAGCCTGACTGACGAGCTTCATCGCAGCCTCAAGGTCAGTTGGATCCTCAGGCTCCTGCGTTTCCATCACAGCGATGAGTCAAGCAGGCCACTGTGTAGCTGTTGCGGGTCGGGCCAAACATCTGTGTAGGAACTCGGCTTCCGACTTACACGAACCATTGGAGGGCGACTCCTCATTGAGAGCGCCTTCCAGACCCTCGACCCACCCTCCCCGCGTCGACACACTTATCGTGGCTGGCTATGACCAGCGGGGAAGGCGCAGCACCTCGTCGACAAGCTGCTGGTAGGAGCGGATACGACCCTGCGCAATCATGCGTTCGAGCATGAGCCTTGGGGGCCAGCCGGGCGCTCCGGCCCTTGTTTTCTTGGTGGATTCGATCTGCATTGCAGCTTGCTGCAGCTCAGGAAGGGCGAGGTGGTAGATGCAGTCCACGGCACCCGAGCCGTATGCGATGAGCTTCAACATCGAAGGCCGCGGTTCCATAGTGAGGACCGCGTAATGAGGCATATGCCCGCGGCGATGGTTCACCAGCTTCGAGCCCTGTGACACGCAGTCTTGTGCACGGTCGGTACGCAGTGTCCACTTCGACGACAACCCGATCAGGAGCCGATCGATCGGCTCCGGTGCGGCGACGGTGATGTCGATCTTGAGAAGCGATTCTTCGGGCATGGTGTCCTGAAGCTGAACGACCAGTTGATGGTCCTGCTGAGCAGCTGCGATCGCCGCATGGATATGGTCGCGCACCGAGCTGAATTCGGGCGTCGACGGGAGTTCATCGAGTGCCTCGTCGAGTTCCGCCGCAGGCCCTCGATAAGTTTTTCCGAACTGCCGAAAAACATTGAGGTGGCGGTACTGGTCGAACTCGAGTGCTGGCCGTGACTGGGCAAGCATGAGGTCGGGGCGCAGCGAGGTCAGGTGTGCCGCCGCTCGCTTCTCCATTGCGCTGCCGACCTGTGGTATCTCGGTTGTGCCGGGCACGACGCCGAGGGCCGCGAAGAGAGCATGTCCCCATTCGATGGATCCGGGGTCGTGGCTGTCGGAGGTGGAGGGGTTGCCGTTCGGTCGGTATCCGCACAGGTCGGCGGCGAATGGTGCGGTCACGATGTGACTTTGCCGGCGAGTACTCGGAACTGCGGGCAGCGACACGCAGACTTGTCGGATGGTCGGTGCAGTATCAACGTACGATCAGATGGATCTTTGGAAGGTGGCTGATGTCGGCAGCGATACGCACGCTGGACCTCTTCGCAGGTGCGGGGGGTCTCTCGCTCGGTTTCGAGCAGGCAGATTTGGGTTTCGAGCCTGTTCACGCCGTTGAGATCGATGCGGCGGCTGCTCGGACGTTCAAGCGACATTTCGGGTGCCCGGTTTACGACGGCCCGATCGAAGACCTGGAACGGTTCGAGGATGCCGATGTGATTCTCGGCGGCCCGCCATGCCAGGGATTTTCCCCATTGGGACGGGATCGGGACGACGATTCTCGGGCCCAGATGAACGAACTGTGGCAACAGTATCTACGTGCAGTTCGGCAGGTGAAGCCGAAGGCGTTTGTGATCGAGAACGTTCCCGAGTTTCAACGGAGCGCGCAGTTCGCGCGGCTGCTCGAGTTGATGGAAACCGATCGTGAGCTCAGCAAGTATCGGTTTGCGTACGGGGTGTTGAACGCAGCCGATTACGGGGTTCCACAGCGTCGTCGACGGGGAATCTTTATGGCGGTGAGGGGGAGGAAAAAGGTTCCCTGGCCACCTACTCCGACTCACGGTCCGGAATCGGCGAATGCGACCGAGTACGTAACCGTGCGCGACGCGATCGAAAACATTCCGCTGACGACGGCGCGGACCGAGATCGAGGTGATCGACGGTCAGCAGGACCTTCACGTCGGTCGGAACGCCCGCCCCATGAGCCTTGCCCGGTACCGGGCCATCCCGGAGGGCGGGAACCGCTTCGATTTGGCGAGAAACCGGCCCGACCTGTTGCCCAAATGCTGGGCGAACAAGCCTACGGGCACAACTGATGTGATGGGGCGTCTGTGGTGGGACCGTCCGTCAGTGACGATCCGCACGGAGTTCTACAAGCCGGAGAAGGGTCGGTACCTACATCCGGTTGCCGATCGGCCGATTACTCATCGCGAGGCGGCTCGGTTGCAGTCCTTCCCGGACGATTTCGAATTCGAGGGTACGAAGATCTCGATCGCACGACAGATCGGCAACGCGGTGCCGCCGGAACTAGCGCAGGCCCTGGCGCGCCATCTGCACGCGCTGCTTTAGGGCGTCTTCGCCCGTGAATCGATATCCGGCTCGGGCTGCGGGATCGGCTCGCTGGGGCGAGGTGGGAGTGCATCGGTGTCGTGGACCAGCCATCGGAGGAACGCCACGATGTGACTGTTCAGGTCGGAGTCGACCTCGTGGACCGCGATTTGTGCCCGCTTCCGCAGTCTGGGATCAGTGCGATAAACCGCTGCAGGGTAGCGGTGCTGGCTGGGCATGCCCTATTTTCCCACAGGTGGATATCCACTGGCGAGATGCGTTACAGTAACTAGGTGGATAGCCACCTTCTAGCTGGGGAGACGAGATGAGTACGGCGCGTCGCGCAAAGATCACGCCGGGTGATCCGAAAAAGCCAACGAGACGGCGGCGGGCATCTGGTGCCGCGGGATCGCGACCGTGGACGATGATCGACCTGTTCGCGGGCTGCGGTGGAATGACCTCAGGATTTATGGCTACGAACAGTTTCGAACCGGTGATGGCGGTCGAATTCAACTTCGAAGCAGCGGCCACCTACGCGGCGAATTTCGGAGAGTCGCACACACATTTCGCCGACATCGCCGACATCCCCGACGGCGACATTCCGGAGGCCGACGTAATCATCGGCGGTCCGCCCTGCCAGGGCTTTTCGAATCTTGGATCCCGGGACGTGAAAGATCCACGTAATAAACTGTGGAAGGAATACATCCGCTTCGTCCGTCACGCCCACCCGAAGGTCTTCGTCATCGAGAACGTCGACCGCTTCTTCTCCTCGAGCGAGTTTGCCCTGCTCCAAGAAGAAGTACGTCCCGGGGGACTACTCGAGGAATACCACCTCGAAGCCGGATTTCTGCTGGCCGCGGATTTCGGGGTCCCGCAGCGCCGCAAGCGGACAATCGTGATCGGCTCACGCATCGGTGAGATCCCACTTCCTACGCCCACGCACAGCCGATTGGGTGTAGACGACCTGACAGGCTGGCACACCACCCGTGACGTGCTGACTGGACTACCTGCGGTTCCCCCCACCAAGGAATTGCCGGACTCCTCGACACTGGTGTTCGGTGAACGAGTCCGGGGCGTGTTCAAGACACCGGATCTGCACATCGGGCGCAACCCGACCCAGCTGTCCTTGGACCGATATCGGCATGTTCCACCTGGGGGCGGACGATTCGATCTGCCGGACCATCTCCTCTCACGCTGCTGGCGCGAGAAGAAGACCGGTACCACTGACGTGATGGGTCGCATGCGCTGGGACATGCCGTCGTTGACCATCCGCACCGAGTTCTACAAGCCGGAGAAGGGCCAATACCTCCACCCTCAATGGGACCGCGACAAGCCCAGTCGCAGCGTGGATCGACCGATCACGCACTTCGAAGCCGCTCGCCTGCAAAGCTTTCCCGACTCGTTCGGATGGTGCGGCAGCAAGATCGAGATCGCCCGGCAGATCGGCAACGCCGTCCCGCCTATGTTGGCTGAAGCACTCGCACGCCACCTTGATCCCTATCTGGCGGGCACCGCCGACTCGACGACAGCACCCCCGTCCCAGCCATGCCGCTTGTGCGACGGGTCTCAGACGTACTGAATTGGCGGGAGGGGATCGGTCGGCTTGTCGCTGTCCGAGATGGCAAACCGTCGGTCGTCGATCACCACAGTTGGGCGATCGGTCGTGGTGTCGGGAACACGAACCAGCCGTACGGACAACAGCATCCCCTTCGGAGGAACCGGAAGCTCCAACGCTCTGGCGATCCGGGGTCCGTCCTTGAGGTGACCCAGGATGGCGATACCTTCCATACTGAGCTTTTCGCGCGCACCGCGGCAGCGTCTCATTCCATCGAGCTGGGTGGCGACGGTGACAGCGGTGTTGCGGTCGATCAGCACTCCCCTCACCTGCCGCATGAGTTCGCGAGCTCGCTCTTGACCCGACTTCGGCGTGAAGATTTTGTCCAGCGTTGTGCGGTCCAGTGACAAGAGGAGATTTCGGGGCAGAGGTGCACCTCTGAACAGCCATTTCACCTCGCATCGGCCCAACGCGTTTAGAGTCTTCTTTCCGTCTTGATTCTGGCCGTTATTCAAGATCTCGGGCCGGATCCGTACCAACCCGACATCGAAGGTTTCCTTTTTGTCGTCGGCCGACATCAGAAGGCAAATGTGGCCCATCGCTTCGCGGGGGATCGACCAGGTACCGTGAATCGACCACTTGGCATCGACGTCGTGGCCGGCGATTTTGTAGTCCATCCGCTCACCGTGTGGAAGCTCGAACTCTGCTCGGACAACGATCTCCACCTTCGTCCCGAGGTACGTCTTCTCGTTCTTATCCAGCTTTTTGACGTCGTAGCGGCCAGTCCGCGCGCCGTCCAATACCTCGTCAAGGGCCTGGCGGAGCCCCCTGCCGAACCTTTCCTGAACGTTGTTCTGGTTGCGGAACCAATCGACAACCGTGTGTAACGGCTCGTCGACTGTTTCATCCTGAGTCGTGATTTCTTCCGACGTTCCAGAAACTTCGAACAATGCACCAGTATCGATCATTGGAAGAAACTAGCGCGAGCGCTCACTGACCAGAATCGCGGAGCCATCCCTGACCGTTCGCTCTACCTCTCGATGGTGGTTCGCCTCCAGCGCCATTTGTAGCCTCGGTCGAGCACGAACTGGCGCCCAACCGCGAGCGTACAACACCAGAATCTCAGTCGGATATCGAGCCGCAGCGGCTAAATCTATAAACGGTCGATAACTTCCAACTAGATACCGTTAAATCTATACTCCAAGTATCGCCCGTCGAGGGCATGTACGAGCAGATCGACGATGACATCCTTAGTTAACGGGTCAGTATTGATTGTATAATCCAATAGGGAGGGGCCGGTATTATTTACTCTCCGCCAGTGTTGTTCGAATGCGGACCGATTGAAACCGTGAGCGTTGGAAGGAGTGTCGTTGACGGAAAATAAGAACCATTCGGGGTTGCCGGAATTTTGATTTACTATGCACACCACGTTGCCGTCTGGAATCCGACCCTCGCGCACTAGCTCATTCAATGTATTCGCTGCGTTTGGTGGGTGTGGTTCGGGGAGGAAGTATATCTCTCCTGAATGCAGAAGTTTCTCCCTGTGTTCCCCTGAATCTTCGACGATCTCGTCCCAAATTTTGATTTCTAAACCGAACCCTTTAACGTCAAGGCGCCACACGTTTAGATTTTTATCGCAATTTACAGTGGAAGAAGGTTCATCGCGCTGGGCAACTTCAATAGCCTGGATCATTTTCTCGTCTAGATCGCTAAGTGCTAGCGCTTTTTGATCCCCTAATTCTTTGTCTCGTTGTCGTTCCAATTCATAACTAAGTCGGATCGCCTCGGTCTTTTCCTCACGCGCTGCCAACGCTTGTGCAAACAGGGAGGGTGACTTGTCTTTGTTCCTTTTTGCGTGATCAATCGCTTCTAGTAACTCCCGAGAGTCTACATATCTTTCCTTAGGATTCTTCTTTAGGAGTTTGCTGACTATCCTCCGTACAGGACTGGGAATTTCCTCGGGAAGGCTCGGGGGTTGCTGCTGCAATGTTGCCTTCCGCACCTGGTCTTTGTCGCCAGTGAACGGTCTCTGGCCTGCCAACATCTCGTAGGCGATCACTCCCACCGAGTAGAGATCGCTAGGAACAGTTTTTTGCTCCTGATTGATAACCTCCGGAGCTGTGTAGCCGCTACTGCCTTTGAACGCCATTGTGTACGAAGCGGTGTCGTTCTCGATGAACCGGGAAAGCCCAAAATCCGATAGTTTCCATTTCCCGTCTTGATATAGAACGTTATCGGTTTTAATGTCTCGATGTAACACCCCGATTGTAGAAAGCTCGTTGAGTCCCTTGGTGATCTGCTCAAGGATATCTAGAGTCTCCTCTACATCAAGCTTTCCCTCTTTGCTTAACTTTACCTTAAGGGACCCATCCTCCGCGTAGGGCATGATTATATACAAACTCTCGGAGTCTTGAACCTCGGCGATCGGTATCAGGACGTGTTCAATAGATTCGGGCGCTTTCTTGCGGAGGCCCTGAGTGTTGTTGACCTCCCGATAGAGCTGCCTTACGTCGCCACCTTGCGTTAATGGAACTTTCTTTATAGCAACGTCATTATCGTCTTTATCCCACCCGTAATAGACGATTCCGTATCCACCTTTTCCGATCTCTTTTCCGTTTTCGTCGTAAGTCCATATTTGATCACCGCTTTCAATGTCAATATAGGAGTCTGGTTGTAAATTCTCGGAATCCCATATTAGATCTCCTGAGTTCGTCAGTTCTGCATCTATGTATGCAAACGCATTTTGAAGCTCGTCGAAGTTGGCGATGGCCGCGGGATCTTCAGAAAGGAAGAAGCCTTCAGCCTTCAGTCGACTTATGAAATCCCGTATCAGTGTAGCGGCGGTCTCCGCGCCTGAAGCTTGGAGTGAACGAAGAACCTTGTCGTGCTTACTTCCAGGGTATTTGCGAGGGTCGAGACCATTTTTGCGAAGGATCTGATCAATGGTCGCGTTGCTCGGGCTGGATCGCATACCACCCCACATCCCTGCGACAGCGCCGATCACTCGGGGGCAGATGCGATTGTGATTGTGGAGTTTGTCGTCGCTGGCCATAGTGCGCCACTTTGCCAGACAGGTCTTGCCTCGACTTCGCTTCTGCCCGTAAACGAACGTATCCGGTCGACGAATCGACCGATACCCGACTACAGCGAATCTGTGACTTTCGACTGAATATGGCGTGGTTTTTGATGCCGTGATTGGCATGGTGCGGATGTTGGTCTGCCTGGTTCTATGTGGTGCCGATGACGAGGGTGCTTGCGGCGGTGTCGATAATGTCGGCGGTGACGGTGGTGAGGTCGTTGATTTTCATGATGCGTTTGACTTGCGCGAAAAGTCGGCCGATGAGGCGGAAGTTTCCTGCTGTCAGGCGTGCGACAGCGGCGATGGCTTGAGTGTCGGTGAAGTCGTCGGTATCGAGATCGAGCCCGAGGGTGCGCCAATGCCTGGTCAGGACGAAGGTGAGTTCGGTGTTGGTCAGTGGCCTGTAGTGGTGAGCGAATCCGACGCGGCTGTAGAGCTGGGGGTAGCGGGAGAAGCGTTTTTCGATGCCGGGCATGCCGATGAAGATCAGGCCGTGGGTGTGGCGGTCGTATTCGTCGCGCAGCATTTCCAGGGAGCTGGCGGTCAGCCGTTCGGCTTCGTCGATGATGAGCAGTTCGGTGTAGTCGTGACCGGAGGTGTGGATGATCGTTGTCGTCGCGGGGGTGAGGTGCTCGTCGATGCAGGCGTCGATGCGGCGGCTGGATTTGTGGATGTCGTCACGGATCCGACGTGGAGTGGTCCCTGAGTACGGGGTGTAGTAGAGGGTGCGGGTCCGGTTGAGGTCGGCGTGGATCACGGCATCGCGTGAGGTCCAGGCGTCGAGGTAGGGGCCGATCTTGTTCCAATGGGCGTAGCGGCGGGCGGAGAGCGTTTTTCCGACTCCGGCTGGGCCGTAGCAGATTCCGATGGTGTGTTCGCGTTTGACGGTGTCGGCGAATTCGGTGAATCGGCGGTGCTCTTTGGTGACGATGAACCGGCCCGCGGCCGTGGTGGTGGTCATCGGTCAGTCCTGTCGGTAGGTGCGCAGACGACTGCGTGGCGGTCGCGGTTCTGGTTTCGCCGTGGCGACGGGTTGTTGGGTGGCGGCGACGGCGATACGTTCGTTGACCTGGCTTCGGAGCCAACGTCTGTGGGCGCGGCGGGCGGCGTCGATGTCTTTGAGGGTGACGGTGTCGCCGATGTGTTCGGGGTTGATTGCTTTACACAGGAAACGTCCGTGGTGGAAGACCCTGATTTCGGTGATGTCGCGGGGGTCGTATCGGATGGTGACGGGTTCTCGCACGTACGCGGCCAGGAGTGGGTCGAGGTACCGCAGTCCTTGGAAGTGGATGCCGTCGCGGTGCACGATGCGTGGTTTCGCGACGTCGACGAGGAGTAGGTCGAGTTCGGTGAGGTCGGTGGGCATACGTGGGAGCCAGCCGTCGGCGAGCCAACGATCGTGGGGGCTAGTACCGATTTCGGGGTGCCGGCGGCGGTGGTAGGTGTCGACGATGAAGTGTCTTAGGGCGTGGTCGAGGTCGGTCAGCGTCAATGTTGGTGCGGTGACGCAGCGCCCGCGGTGGAGGCGGCCGGGGAGTTCGGGGAGTAATTCGGTGGTGACGGTGCCGAAGAAGCGTTCGATCTTGCCGCGCCCTTGCGGGCGGGCGACGGCCGAGTAGACGACCTGAAATTTCAGGTCGGCGGCGACCTGGGTGAGGTGTTCGCTGGTGAAGTCGCTGCCGTGGTCGACGTAGAGGATGTCGGGGATGCCGCACATCGGCCATGTGGGGTCTGCTTTTGTCCAGATCGCTTGTCGTAGTGCGAGGGACGTCAACAATGCGGAGGGTGCGCCGAGTCCGACGGTGTAGCCGGGGATCGCGCGGGAGCAGTCGTCGAGGATTACGGTCAGCCATGGCCGCACACCGGCACCGCCGGGGTCGAGAATTTCGATGTCGAGTTCGGTGTGATCGACCTGCCAGATCTGGTTCGGGGTTTCGCTTTGTCTGCGGTAGACCAGCTCGTACTTGTCTCGTAGTGCGCTCGCGCCTTCTCGTGCGAGGGTCACGGCCGCGGGATCCATCGCGGTGATGATGGCGCGGACCACGCCGTACGAGACGGGCGGCAGGTTCCGCGCCGCTGCGGCTGTGTTGACAGTCCGGGTGATGGAGACGATGGACAGCGGATTCTTCCGCAGTGCGAGTCCTTCGATCAGCAGGATCAGGTCGGGATCGAGGTGATGTCCAGTCGGGGTTCGGGTGGTGCGGGCCAGACCGGTGAGACCGCCGGCGCGGTAGCGGGTGAGCCAGCGCCGGGCGGTACGTTCGGAAATCTGCGCGGTGCGGGCGGCGCGGGCGAGTGGAACGCCGCCGGTCAAGTGCGGCTCAAGCACCGCGTACCGGCGCATCGCTTCCTCGCGTTGCGCGGCGGTGAGTTCGCCCAGTTCGGTCATGACCAGTGGTGACGGATCATTGTGTGCTGTGTCCTTGCGGAAGTCCGGAGGACATCGCTGACGTTACGCCGAGCTGCCCAGTCCGGTAAGGGCTGATCAGGGTTCGGTGTCGAGGACGGCGAGGAGCTTTCGGAGGATCTCGTCAGCCCGTGCCTCGACGTCGTCCAATTCTGCGGTGACATCGGTGAGGGCGGTGTGCGCGGCGCGGCGGGCTTCGAGGCCGCTCTCGTAGTAGCTGTCGTCGAGGACGATCTCGGGGAAGACCTCCGGCTCGTAGACATCGGACGTATCGCGCTGTCGGGGGCGCCGACTGTACGGACGGTGCGGGGGTGCCTGATTTTCGAGGTGGGCAGTGATGATGGAGGCTATCGATTGCGCAGTCAACGCAGGTCCGGCGATCGGGGTGTGTCCCCAGCGGTCGATCGGGGTGAACAACGGACCCGACTGTTTCCCGCCGACAACAGCTCCGGCCGCTCCGCTCGATAGTTCGCGGGTGGGGAGTGTGTGGGCGTCGAGGTTCTCGGCGAGAAGCCGTGTCGACGGTGTGCGATCCAAGAATTCGAGGATCTGCGCCCACCTCTCGTACACCGCGACCGGGTTCAGCGACTGCTGGTACGTGGACGGGGCGAGCCGGAACGGGTGAACGCCGCCGACGATCAGCGTCTGTCCCTCGATGTGAATGTTGTTGCGGTGCAAGGCGCTGATCTGCTCGATACTGAGCCCTGCCGAGGCGAGGAGGAGCAGTAAGGCGTCGCGGCGCCCGAACAACCCGCTCGGCCATCCGAAGGTCGGAAGTCGCGGGATGATCTCCGAGGCAACTACTTCCAGACTCGAGAGCCGGTCTGTTCGTCTCTGGTTCACTATTCGTCGGATTGTGTCCGCATCGCCGGGTGCAGGGTGTCCGGCGGCGCGGTGCACCGTGTTGACGGTGGTGATTCGGCGCCGTTGTGTGGAGAGTGCGGCGGGGTTTTCCGCGATGAACTGTGCCAACGTCGCCGGGGCGGCGGGTAGTGCGATGTGGTCGGCGGCGGCGCACCAGTCGGTGAACAGTGCCCACCCGGATCGGTCCTTCACGCCGAGTGCGTGTTCGAAGTCTGTACTGGTGGAGGTAGGTTCCGTGTTCAGTGTGGTCATGGGGTGTCAGAGCCCGATGTCGGTGACGGCGTTCCCGATCAAGGGTGCGTGTTCGCGGGCGTACACCTCGAGCATGCCCGGCGTCTTGTGTCCGGTCTGGCGCATGATCGCGTGCGCATCAGCGCCGTTGCGGAAGGCCTGGGTGACGAATCCGGCTCGCAAGGAATGCCCACCGAGCCGCGCGACGAGAGTTTCGTCGTAGTCGGCGGCGGTAGTGCGGCGCCGGACCGCTGCGTGGACTGCAGCCCCGGACAACGCTGTGGTGGAGAGGTTTCCGTTCTTGGCGATCGACCGGAACAGCGGCGTGTGGGGCGAGGCTGTGGGTACTGCGCCGCGGCACAGGTGACCGTCGAAGACCGGCGATGTGCGCAGCAACCGGATCACTCCGGCTCTCTCGCCGCGTTCGTATGCGGCGACGACCTGCAACCATCGCAATGCAGCGCATGGCGGGCAACTGACGTGCGACGTGATGAAGGGCAGTGCTTTGACCGCGCCGGTACCGTCCTGGTCGGTCTTCGACCGCCGCAGCCGAACGTGTAGCCCGTCGAGGCGGTGCACAGTGATGTCGCCGCAGTCGAGGCCGACGAGTTCGCTGCGCCGGAACGCGCCCGCGAACCCCATCAACAACAAGGCGGTGTCGCGGCGTTCGAGGACTTCGCCGGCCCAGCCGGTAACAGCGTCTCGGGCTTTCGTCACGATGGTGACGATGTCGGAGGTCAACAGCGGAGCCATCTGTCGCCGCGGCCGATCACCGGCCGCGGCATAGCTTCGGCGGATCCCTGACAAGGTCGCGGTGACGATCGGATCCGCTGTCGGTGGCGGGTATCCGGCTACTTGATGCCGGTGGCCGATCGCGGTGACCCACCGTGAGAGCGTTGCCGGCGCATACGCACGCTGCCCTGTGCCGGTGAGTGTGTCGGCGGCGTCGGTCAGGTACGCCGCGACGACCAGCGGATCCGCCGGCAACTCTTGGTGGTCGTGAAGCGCGCACCACGTGTCGAATCGTCGCCAATCCGACGCGTACGCCCGCACAGTGCTCGGGGACTTCGATTCCGCCACCGAACGCGCGATCCGGGCTCGAACATCCGCCGACACCACAGGCTCCGGCTGTCGGGAATTCCCGACAGTCGGAGCCTCGACCAGCATGTTCTCCGCGAAATCGGTCATCGCCGCACGATACCTACGACTACCGACAGGGTTTTCGGGCGGTGTTCAAAACTCATTGAATCTGATGTTTCTCCGCCGCGTTGACCTGAGAGGAATCCGCTAGCTTGATCTGGGCTGTCATCTCGAAGGCTGCTGTCTCTAGATCCAGGGGTGGGAACGCCCCGCGAGTGAAGCCACAGTGGGTCCCAACAGGTTCAATGTTTGTGGTGCAGTGCTTTACGAGCCGGCAGCAGTCAGTGCAGTCGCTACGCGAGATGGGCTGGGATGCCCGATATGCTGTGCCATCCATTGCGAGGTTCCAGTGAGTACGTCGAGGTCGATACCTGTACGGATGCCGAGACCGTGGAGCATCCACACCAACTCTTCGGTGGCGAGGTTGCCCGTCGCACCTCGAGCGTACGGGCACCTACCTAAACCCCCTGCTGCAGTGTCGAATTCAGTGACCCCCAACCTCAATGCCGCATAGACATTGGTGAGCGCTTGGCCGTAGGTGTCGTGGAAATGCCCCGCAATCGAGTCGACTGGAACTCCCTTCTCCAAGACTGCGTCGAGCACCGCACGGACATGCCCTGGGGTGGCGACACCGATCGTGTCGCCGAGCGAGATCGACGAGCATCCCATGGCCATCAGTTCCGCGGCGATATCGGCGACGCGGCGCGGATCGACCTTCCCCTCCCATGGGTCCCCGAAGCACATCGAGATGTATCCGCGGGTGCCGACGCCGGCACACTGCGCACCTGCGATTACCCGGTGCGCATTGTCGAGCGTGCCGAGGATAGTGGTGTTCAGGTTCTTACGGGCGAAAGTCTCGGTGGCGCTGACGAATACGGCGACCTCTTTAGCACCTGAGGCGAGCGCACGTTCGAGCCCGCGCACATTCGGGGTCAGTACGACCTGACGGACAGTGTCCGGTAAGTCGAGTTCCGCCATGAGTTCTTCCGCATCGGCGAGTTGTGGGATCCATTTCGGGGAAACGAAACTCGTCACCTCGAGCGATCGGACACCGGCAACGACCAGGCGACGGCAGAACTCGGCCTTGACCTCGGTAGGGACGGTGGCCGATTCGGCTTGTAGTCCGTCGCGGGGTCCGACTTCATACACTCGGACGGCGCTGGGCAGTGTGGGGTCGGTGAATTCGTGGGGCGCCGGCCGCCACACCGTATCGCCGTCGGCTGACGAGGTAGTCATGTCAGTGCCCGGATCGGAGATCGGCGAGGACTTTTTCGGCGTGTTCGACGCGAATGCTCTTGTCGTTGATGAGCCTCTTGACCACGAGATCGATTTCGTCGCTGGTGGCGCCGGCGGACGCGGCGATGGTGCGAGCGTGCAGGCTCATGTGACCGCGTTGGATTCCCTCCGCCGCCAATGCACGGCAGGCACCGAGGTTCTGTGCGAGTCCGACGGCGACGATCACGTCTGCCAGCTCCGAGGCGGTGGAGACGCCGAGCATCTTCACCGCGGCTTGCGCGACGGGATGGACCTTGGTGGCGCCTCCGACCAACCCGACGGCCATCGGCACTTCGAGAGTGCCCGCGAGATGGCCGTCCGCGGTCTTCTCGAAGTGCGAGAGTGCCGTGTAGCGGCCGTCGGCGGAGATGGCATGCGAGTGGCACCCTGCCTCGACGGCTCGGGTGTCGTTACCGGTGGCCAACACTGCCGCGGTGATGCCGTTCATGATCCCTTTGTTGTGGGTCGCGGCCCGGTAGGAGTCAGCCTCGGCGAAGGCAGAGGCGTGCACGATATCATCGACTACTTCGTCGCCGCCGAGCAATTCCTTGTCGAAGATTGCTCGTACCCGGGTGATGCGGAGATCCGCCTTGTTAGTCAGGATCCGCAACAACGTGCGACCTCCGGAAATATCGGCCAGCCGCGGAGCGATTGCCTCGGCCATGGTGTTGACGGCGTTGGCGCCCATGGCATCTCGCACATCGACATGGATGTGCACCACGACGTGCACTCCGGTGCGGGTCCGCACCAGTCGCACGGTGAGTTCACGGGCGGCGCCACCGAACCGCACCAGCATCGGGTCTTGGGCATTGGCCAGTTCGATAATCTCGGCGCGGGCTTCGAGCACCCGAAGGCGGGAGGCTTCAGGGTCGGGGCAGTTCAGGATTTGGATCTGAGCCTGCATGACCGGATCAGTGCTCGACGTGTGAAATCCACCGTGTACTCGCGCCATTCGGGCGGCGTTGCTGGCGGCGGCAACCACCGACGGCTCCTCGGTAGCCATCGGCACGAGGTAGTCACGTCCGTTGACGGTGAAGTTCGTGGCAATACCCACCGGGATCCCCATGACACCGACGACGTTCTCGATCATGTGATCGGCCTGCTCGACACCGAGCCCCTGTTCGGGATCGAAGACGGCGACGTCGAGGTCGGACAGACCTGTCCGCTCGGCGACAACCTTGCGGCGCTCCTGCGCGCTGGAGTCCTTCAGGCCGGGGATGCGGCTGTTGACGGGCACTGGCGTTCCTCCACGTACTCGCGGGCGCTCGGACGTAGTCTGTTCCGAAGTCAACCCTGTTATGTGCTTCGCTTCACACAGTAGGACGGTTCTCGGCGTGCAGGTATGTATCGAAAACCCATAGATTCACTGACTTGGTGGGTGATCATCACTGCCTACGTAGCTCGTCGAGACGGACCGCCGCAGAAATCCGAAACAGGTGCTCGTCGCTTCGCCAGTCGTCGCCGAGGAGCGACTTCAATCGATCAAGACGCTGCAGAATTGTGTTGGTGTGGTAGTTGAGCGCCCTCGCGGTCTTGGTGGGGCTAGCTTCGTTGCGCACGAATGCCCGCAGGGTCGAGAGCAGGTCGGAGCCCTTGCGCGAATCGTAGTCACGGACAGGGCCGATCGTCTCGTCGATGAACGCATTCAAGGTCCGTGCATCTGTGTCGAATAACAGCGCGTACGGCAGATACGCATTGCTACTGACCGCAGCGTCCGTTGTCCCGAGTGCCGCAAGCAGACGTGCGGTGCGAAGCCCGGATTCGAAGCGGGCAGGAAGGGACTCCGGGGTTGACGCGGTCGGTGTCGTGATCGCCAGCACCGGACTGTGCAGCGTATCTCGTAGGTAATTACGCAGGTCCGCGGCGATCCCGGACGGAGAGGTGGCGGTAAGGATGACCACGACCATCCCGGCATGTTCACCGACCAGACCGTGATCGCCGACGAACCCTGTTGCGGCACGGGCGGCGGCGCCGCGGTCGTCGGCGGGGACGGAGAGAAGTACGACCGAGTCGAGCGCGCCGAGAGTGACGTTCTGTGCACGCACACGCCGATCCAGGTCGCGGCGCCGCTCCGGTGTGGGGTCGAGAAGGTCGGCGACCAACTCCACGCGGGCACGCAGATCTGCGTCGGCAACGGCATTCTGCTGCAGCACCAACAGTGCTCCCACTTGGGCGGCACGTTCGATAGTTCGTTCGTCGACCGGCCCGAGATCGGATTCACCGCCGCTGATCAGTACCGCGCCGAAATACAGTTTGCCTGCGGTGATAGCAGCGACGATCGGTGTGCTGGTGTCGTCGACGCGAACGCAATGCCCGGTTGTACGACTGGTCATGACAGCGTCGAGAACCTTCGACGGCAAAGAATGTCTCGACGGCAAGGACAGTGAATCCTGGGTCGAGGTCGAGGTCGAGGTCGAGGTCGAGGCCGCGACCGGGTGCAGATCTCGATCGACGATCGTGACCGTGCGACCGAGCGCAGTGGACAGAGTGCCCGAAACCTGCTCGAACCCGCCGCCCACCAGAAGTACGTCGATGAGTTCCTGGTGCACGACATTGGACCGATCCCGCACTTCCAGGTACTCGGTAAGCCGGTCCAATGCCGTGCGGGCCTCGTCTTCGGAACGGCGGATCCGTTCGAGCGTGTTCGCGGTCTGCAGTATCACCGACGCATGATCTGCGAGTGCGGACAACACGGCTATCTCCTCCGGCGTGAAGGTGTGCTCAGTTCTGGTGGCGGCGAACAGCACTCCCAGAACCCGCCCTTCGGTCAGCATGGGCACCCCGAGGATGGACACGATTCCCTCGGCCGAGACCGCGTCGTCGATCCGTGTTTCGTGTTCCCCCTCGACCCACTCCTGGTAGTTGTGAACCCATTGCGCTGAACGGGAATTCGCGACCTGGCTGGCCAATCCCATACCGGGCGGAACGCGCAGATGTTGAAACTGCGCCGTCACCGAGCCGACTGTCTTACGTACGTTCAGCTCTCGGGTCGCCGGATCGAATTCCGACAGGTAGGTGACATCGGTGCCCATCATCTCGTGGGCGCGGCTCACCAACCGCTCGAGGAGCGCGTCGATATCACGGAGTTCGGCGAGTTCACGCGCGCTCGAGAACAACACTCCGAGTTCACGTTCTCGCCGTTGTAGGCGAGTGAGCTCCCCTTGATGGTGGCGTGCTTTCTCGGCGAATGCTGCCCGCTCCGGCGCGTGAACGCGGAACCGCTCGAACAACGCACCGACCTCGGGCGAATCGATGGCGAGGTTGCCGACTACGACATCGATCAGGATCCCCAGTGCAGGGGGCTTGGTCCGAGAATCCATCACCAGTGTTTCTCCCAATCGACACAGAACCGCGATGCAATCGAGGTCCCGCCGGTAATGCAGCGACATCCGTCCAGATTCCCCGGAGGCCGATGCTGCGTCCAACACGTGACGTAGCCACGGTTTCCTGAAGATAGCGGATACTGCAAATATTCATCCACTGTGTCATTGCCACACTTATTGCATCAGTTTGTAGGTTGAACCCCCATCGACTAGCTGCCGACTTGATCCTACTGTGATGGGTAACACACAGCTATCGGCCCTCTTCTGTCGAGGTGAAAGCGACCCGGGCCCATCCATATCCACACCTCATCTTTTCCAATGCACGAGGAGTAGCAATGCAGATACATGTCGGTATCGACGTCGGTGGAACATTCACCGATGCGGTTGCCATCGCCGACGGTCGGACGGTTCGGGGTAAGGCCTTTTCTACCCGCGATGTCACCACCGGAATTTTGAACGCGCTCGCCGTCCTACGCGAGCGTCTGGGTCTTTCCGAACCGAACTTCTTCGCGCAGATCACCCGGTTCGCGCTGGGCAACACCATCGTCACCAACGCGGTCGACGAGTACAAATTCGCCCCGGTCGGTTTGCTGACCACAGCCGGGTTTCGTGACACTCTCCGGATCAGCCGCTCAGCTCGTGGCAGTGAACGCGATCCCCACGAACTGCACCCGCGCGCCGATATCCTCCCGCGATCGAACATCTACGAGATCGATGAGAGAGTGGACTCTCGAGGCGTCGTCGTTGCACCGATCAAGGAAGATGACATCGCAGCAGCAGTCGAGGAACTGTTGGCCTCCGGCGTCGAAGCGATCGCGGTGTGTTTCCTGTGGTCATTCCGCAACCCCCTTCACGAGCAGGCCGTCGGAAACTACCTGGACAAGCACCATCCAGATCTTCCGTACTCGACATCGAGTGATCTGACCCCTGTGTACCGCGAGTACGAGCGCATGATCACCACCACGCTCGACGCCGCAGTCAAACCCATTGTCAGTTCGCACTTCGGGCATCTTGCAGCGGATCTCAAGGCGCGAGGACTTCAGTGCCGAGTGCAGATCATGCAGGTCCACGGCGGTTTCCTCTCTGTTGAAGAAACCAACAAAGCTCCCATCGCCATGTTCAACAGTGGTCCCGTCGGCGGTGTGACCGGGGCGCGGTTGCTCGGCTCACAACTGGGCCGCGACAAGATCCTCACAGCCGACATGGGCGGCACCAGCCTCGACGCGGCAGCCATCGTCGACGGCAAGTTTCGGGTCTCACCTCGCGCGCAGGTCGGCGAGTGGCCCACCAGCCTGACAGCTGTCGATATCGAATCGATCGGCGCAGGTGGCGGCTCTATTGCCTGGGTCGACGAACGAGCGCTGCTACGAGTGGGTCCGCACAGCGCAGGATCGACTCCCGGGCCCGCGTGCTACGGACTCGGCGGCCTCAAACCCACCGTCACCGACGCGACGCTGACGATGGGGCTGATCAACCCGGACTATTACCTGGGCGGCACTGTCGAACTCGACACCGCAAAGGCGAGCGCCGCGATCGATGCGGAGGTCGGCGCAGCGCTGCACCTGACCACCGATCAAGCGGCCCACGGCATCTACCGCCTGACCGTCTCGCAGATGGCGAACGCGTTGCGCAAGATCACAGTCAACCGCGGCCACGATCCTCGAGATTTCTCCCTGGTGGCGTTCGGCGGTGCCTGCGGTCTCTTCGCAGCGGCCATCGCGGCCGAAGCGGGCGTTCACGAGGTCATCGTTCCGCGCAATGCTGCGGTCTTCTCCGCGTACGGACTCATGCACGCCGACAGCGTCTACTCGATCGTGCAAACCACACCGTGGGACTTCGGTATGCCCGCCACCCAACTCGAAGGCGCATTTGCAGCTCTCGAAGAACGCGCACAGGCCTGGTTCGAAACCGAAGGTATCGCCGCGGATCGTCGCGAGCTGTACCGCGAAGCCGACATGAAGTTCGCGGGCCAGATCTTCGAGGTCACCACCAAACTGCCCGCCGAAGCCTTCACCGAGAGCGACAAAGACGTCCTGCGCCAGCGGTTCATCGAGGACTACGAAGCCGAATTCGGGCTGGGCACCGCGTGGGCGGAAGCAGAAGTCGTCCTGATGAATGCTCGCGTCCGAGCAGTTGGCGTCAGCGAAGTCCTCGACGTACAGGCGAGCAAGAACGAAGGCGTGCACAGCACGTATTCGCGCGAGATCGTCGACCCCATGACCGGTGAACGGATCACCGTCGACGTGCACCGCAACGCCACGGCACTGACCGAACCATTCCACGGTCCCTGCATTCTCGAGGAACCCGACACCACCATCTTCATCCCGCAAGGCGCAGTCGTGGAAAACGGCGCCGACCACCTGTTGATCCGCCTGGCTTCGAACTGACGAGGAAGAGTTCACCTGACATGACTACGACACATGACGCAAACACGTCACTGCCCACGTACGACCCCGTCACGCTCGAAGTGATTCGCATGCGACTCGACTCCATTGTCGAGGAGATGGGCATCGCGATGATCCGCTCGAGCGGATCACCTGTGATCACCGAAGCAGGCGACTTCAACACCGCACTGTTCACCCCGGACGGCCGCATCTACAGCTACTCCGACTACGTCCAGTTCCACATCGGCTCAGGCGGCGTAGCAGTCCGCAACCTGGTCGCCACCATCGGCGATGAGCAACTGCAGCCGGGCGACGCCTTCATCTGCAACGACCCCCACACCTCCGGATCCAGCCATCCGCCGGACACCACCGTCATCTCCCCCGTGTTCTACAAGGGCCAGTTGATCGCCTGGGCGCAGTCACAAGCACACCTCGTCGACGTCGGCGGTATGACACCGGGCGGATTCGCACCCGCCGCACTGGACTGTTACAGCGAAGCGGTCCGCATTCCACCAGGAGTCAAGGTCTTCGAGGCCGGCGCTCCGGTCGAGTCCACCAAGCGGTTGCTTCTGAACAACGTGCGTGTGCCGGTCCTGTACTGGAATGACGTCCGAAGCTTGGTAGCGAGCAACAACACCGGCATTCAACGGATGCTCGAGGCCATCGACGAGTTCGGCCTCGATACCTTCCACGAGTACTCCGAACTCAGCTTCCAGCTCTCCGAACAGGTGATGCGCGAGCGCATCGCCAAGCTGCCCGACGGACGGTGGGAAGCGGAAGAGTGGACCGAGCACAATGGCCACGACAACGACCTGTACCGCGTGCACTGCGTCATGACCAAGTCCGGTGGCCAGGTCACGTTCGACTTCACCGATTCCAGCGACCAGACCGGCGGCTTCGTCAACTGCTCCTACGGAGCACTGCTCGGCAGCGTCGCCAGTGCGATCGTCCCGATCCTGGCGTGGAACGTTCCCTTCAACGAAGGTGTCGTCGCCGCATTCGAGGTCAAGACCAGGCGCGGCAGCATCGTCGACCCCGTCCCTCCAGCGCCGATCAGCAACGGCCACCTCACCACCGGCGCTCGTGTCAGCCGTGTGGTGACGAAACTGCTCAACGAAAGTTGCCGCCTGAGCGAGGACGAGATCATCCGCAACCGCACCCAGGGTGTGTGGGCGGACTCCTGGACCGGAGGCATCTCGTCAGGTGACACCGACGACGGCAACTACACCGTGCTGTTCAACATGGACGGCGGCGCCGTGGGCGCCGGCGCGCAACCAGAATCGGACGGACTGGACTGCGCCGGCATGATGACCCAGGTCAACAACATGCTCCCCGACGTGGAGATGAACGAGATGCTCTACCCGGTGCACTACCTCTGGAAGAGGCTGTCTCTGTCCAGCGGCGGGCACGGCCGCACCCGCGGCGGCCTCGGAGCCGAGTTCGCGTGGACGCTACGCGGGGCCGAAGAGGTGGTGCAGACCGTGTTCTCGCCGACCGCCCAGGTACCCGCCGACGGATTCGGCGGCGGACTTCCCGGAGGTGGTAGCGGACACGAAATCTGGCGCGGTACCAACGCCAACTCGCTCATCGACGAGGGCGTCGTCCCTACGGAGACCAATCTCGTCTCCGACGAACGCCAACTCCTCGACATCAACCACACAGGCCTGACCGTCCACCAGAGCGATGTGTTCGTGCAGTGGTGCGCCGGCGGCGGCGGCTACGGCGACCCGCTCCTCCGTTCGGCCGCTACCGTCGCGCAGGATGTACGCGATCGTTACATTACCGCCGCCGCTGCACACGACGTCTACGGTGTCGGCCTCGATGCGGACGGCAATGTCGACGCCACCGCAACGACCGAGCTCCGCAGCCAGATGCGTGCTGCACGAATCGGCACCGCGCCGACACGAAGCGTCCGCGACGATCTGATCTCCGGCCCCGTCTCGCCCACACGCAACGGAAGCTTCTGGGAATGCCCGTCGTGCACCGGTAACCTCGGATCGACGGACTCCTGGCGAGGTGGCTGCCACACCCGAACTTCTGTAGCAGCCGAATCCATGGAAGCCCTCGGCGTACGTATCCGCCACCGCAACAACGAAATCGGCACCGTGCACCTCGAAGAGCTCTACTGCCCGGACTGCGGCACCCAACTCGACGCCCGCATCAAGGTCGAAGGCGTCACACCATCGAAGATCGGAACGTAACAATGAGCACGCCCGAGGCCTTGCTGGCAGGCGACACAGTAAACGGTGCACTGTCCGGTGTGGTGGTCCTCGATGTCTCCAGAGTGGTTGCAGGACCGTACTGTTCGCAGATATTGGCGGATTTAGGAGCGACTGTTATCAAGGTCGAGAACCCGCGCGACCCTGACTACACGCGGACCTTCCCCCCGTTCCTGAAACACGAAGACGAGGAACTCAGCGCCTTCTACGCGCAATACAACCGAGGCAAGCTCGGCATCACCGTCGACTTCGCTGTCCCCGAGGGCAAACAGGTCCTCAAAGATCTCGTGGCCAAAGCCGACATCCTCGTGGAGAACTTCCGCCCCGGAACCATGGACAAGCTCGGCCTCGGGTATTCCGTACTGCGAGAGATCAACCCGCGACTGGTGTACACCGCGATCTCCGGATATGGACAAACCGGCCCCCTCAGCCGCCGCCCCGCATACGACAACACCGCCCAAGCCGCCGGCGGGTTGTGGTCGATGAACGGTGAACCAGACCGCCCCGCGCAGCGGGTCGGCACCATCATCGGTGACCTGTCGGCAACAATGTTCGGCGTCATCGGAACCCTCGCCGCACTGCGACACGCCGAACAGCACGGAGTAGGTCAGCTGGTGGACGTCGCACAGGTCGACAGCGTGGTGGCGATGACCGAGTCCGCCGTCGTCAACTTCACCGTCGACGGCCAGGTCGCAGGCCGTCTCGGAAACGAGCATCCGTTCGTCCGCCCGTACGAGCTGTTCCCCTGCAAGGACGGTGATGTGTTCTTCGGTGGATACACCGACAAGTTCTGGACGATTACATGCGAGATGTTCAATGAGCCCGATGCCGCGACTGATCCCGAAATCGACACCATGGCCAAGCGCTTCGACCGCGACACCTACGAGCGACGCGTCCGCCCGCTCCTGCACAAATGGTTCGCCGATCGAACACGGAGCGAACTCGAGGACATGGCAGGCGAGAAGGTGCCAATGACGGCGATCAAAACGATCGACGAGGTCGTCACCGACGAGCAGACCGCTGCCCGAGAGATGATCGTCGACGTGAACTACAACCAGTTCGGACACCTTCGGATGTTCGGGCAACCGATCAAACTCGGCGTCACACCGGCAACCCCCGCTCGTCGCGCCAACCTGGTCGGCGAACACACCTCCCCGGTCCTGCGGGCATTGGTCGGCTACAGCCCCGAGGACATCGAGAAACTCCGGTCAGTAGGAGCGATCTGATGTCGATCACGTATGAAAAACACGGACCCACAGCCCTCGTCACCATCAACCGTCCGATCAAGCTCAACGCACTGACCTTGGCGATGTACGACGAGTTGGCCGAGGCGTTCGAGTCAGCCAGGTGTGACGACGGAGTAGCTACGGTGGTTCTCACCGGTGCTGGTGATCGGGCTTTCTGTGTCGGTGCAGACCTTTCGGAATCGATTCCCGCCCTGGCGGAGGGTCGTTTCGACATCTCGCATTGGGACGGTGCTCATCAGAAGCACACCCGGTTGTTCAAACCGGTGATCTGCGCGATCAACGGGCTCGCTCTCGGTGGTGGGTTCGAGATCATGCTCTCGACGGATCTACGGGTGGCGTCTCGTACTGCGCAGTTCGCGTTGCCGGAAGTAGGGATCGGTGTTGTTCCCGCTGGCGGTACCCTCGCACGGTTGACCAGGCAGATCGGGTACGCGCACGCCATGGAACTGCTTCTACTCGGCGACCGCGTCGATGCCGACACGGCGTACCGAATGGGTCTGGTGAATCTGGTAGTCGAGCCCGACGAAGTCCTCGATGCAGCGATGCGGTGGGCGGACCGTCTCGCGACGCTGTCCGGCAATGCACTCGATGTGGTCAAACGCTCCGTACTCCAGCTCGGCGATATGCCACTCGAGGCTGCGTTTCATGCCGAAGCCCTGTATGGGCAGCAAGCTTTTGATTCCGCTGATGCCCGCGCCGGGCTGGCAGCGTTCGCCAACCGCGAATCCCCACGGTTCCCCAGCCGGGGGAACTGACCGCCAACCGAATCAGCGGCGGCGTGGCGTTCCGTTTCAGGACACGCGAATCGCCGCTGATTCGGCACGACGACGAAGATCCGCCACGGTCAACGTCATCGACCCCGAACCGCCCATTGATGGAGTCCACCGACCTCAGAACTCGACTCACCTACAAGGCTGAGTCACATCTCAGCGACCGGCGAGTCGCAACGTGCGTGCCGACTGCCGCCGGGTGTCCTCCTACTGGCGGACGGCACTCACATCCCTACCAAGAAACGGCTGAAATCGGCGCCGTTGCCCCGAGACCGGTGAGACTGTCCCGACCCACATCACTCGCCAAGCCGCGACAGCCCATGAACAGTGCAACGCAAAGCTCTGACCACATCAATCTCCAGCGGTGTGACTCTCGGAATTTTTTTACAGAATTATGTGGCACGGAGAGCGCGACGAATCCATCGATCGTAGACGTGACGGACTGACTTCCGGTTGAGTGCAGCGCGCCAAGAGAGGTTGGCGCGGCCGGTGACCGGAAGGCCGAGGAATCACGCTAGCCCAGCTGGGGCTGGCGCAAAGATCAGATTCGATGAGTCCGTATCAGATTTGATGAGCCAGAACAGGCGAAAAGTGTGCTGATCAGGCGATTTCGGTGAGACGGTGCGATAACCGAAATTATCGTCACCAACCGCGCACAAATATGGAGTGACACAGCGGGAGAACAAATATGACTGAACCTTGATTCTCGCCCGACTTGTCAGGTGTCCTCTGCCAAATGATCCGAGGCATTGCTATCGCGGTCCGAGGCACCTGCATGGCTTCTGTCAGTTACTCGGTGAAGTACTGGGGTGAAGCACTGGAACGTATTCTCGCCTGGATTCTTACTTCTCTCGTGGTGTCGAATCCCACGATCATGAGCGCGATCATTGCCGCAGCGCCGAGCACTCCGGCGAAGGCGAGGACTCCTGGGGTGAGTCCGGTGGCGTCGATGAGGTAGCCCGTGGCGACAGGCAGCATGGCTGCGGGGATGTAGCCGGCGATGTTGAGGGCGGCGTTCGCTTCGGCTCGCCGGGTACCTGGGACGTGGGTGGCGATGAGAGTGAGGCCCGCTAGTTGACCGAGGCCCTGGGCAGCACCGGCGAAAAGGGCCGCGCAGACGAACAGTTCCGGGACCGGTAAGGCGGTGAGGGCGAGAGCCAGCGTGGTCGTAGACGCGACCGCTGCGGCAGAGCTGAGGATCAGATGCGACTGAGTCTCCAGCCGGGCGAGGGCGAATTGGACGCCGGTGGCCACGAAGAACATCGAAGCTGCGGTGAGACCGGCGAACAGGGTGCTGTTCTGCCCCAGCCCGTCTGAGAGCACGGTCGGCCCGAGAGAGAGAGGACGAATGAGGTGGCGGTGATGCCGGGGGCAAAGGTAGCGATACCCCACGCGAGTGGGCGGCGATTCCGGGTGGGCACGCTCGGCCATGACCAGCGGTGCGGGCTACTGCTCGCCGCCGTCGGTCGACCGATCGGGAGACACACGGCAACGATGAGCGCGAGCAGGGTGAGGGCGAGCACGATCGTGAACACCGGCCGCTGGGGTGCGTTGCTCGTCTGGGCGATGATGCCGGAAAGGAGTGGTCCCAGCCCGGCGCCGAAAACCATTGCCGCCGAAGCGATCAGCGATCCGGTTCGGCCACGGCGCCGCCCAGCGAGGTCTACCGTCGCCGCCATGCCCGCGGTCACGGCCGCTCCGACCGCAACTCCGGCGAGTAGTCGCGCTACCAGGAGCCAGAGAACGTTGCCGGCGAGCAGGAAGAGTGCCGATGAGGCGACGGCGGCTCCCAGCCCGGGTATCAGGACGGCTTTGCGCCCGTAGTGGTCCGCGAGTGTTCCAGCGGTGAGGAGGGTGGCAATCAGGCCGACCATGTAGGCGGCGAACACAACGGTCAAGGTGCCTGAGCTGAATCCCCATTCGGCCTGCCATCGCACATACAGTGGCGTCGGAGCGTTGGAGAGTACGAACACTCCCGTTACTGTGCTCGCGGCCGCCAGCGACCATCCCGGCCGGCCGTCGCCAGTTTCGGGTGTCACGTCCTTGTTCATACCGCGGTCTCGCGGTCGCTGCGGTGCTGGTGTCCTGGGAACCCGTGTCGGTGCGCGGCGACGGTGACGACGAGGGCGGGGATCAGGAGGGCAAGCGCAGCCCAGGGCAGCGAGGCCGGGCCGACGCCACTCAAGAGCAGACCACCGACGATCCCGCCTCCGGCGATGCCGATGTTCCAGCAGGTGACCACCAGCGACTGCGCGACATCACCCGCCTCCCCGGCGGCCTCGGCGGAAGCGGTCTGAAGCAGGGTCGCGGCACCGCCGAACGCGAGCCCCCACACCGCGGCGGCGGCGAACACCAGCCACGGGACGGCGGCGAAGAGTCCCAGTGCGGCTGCAGCGACGGCGAACAGGGCGCAGCTCGCGATCATCAGTGGACGCAGGCGGCGGTCGACGAGGACACCGGTGAACCAGATGCTCAGCAGGGAAACGACGCCGAAGGTGAGCAGCACCGCGTCGACGCGATCGGCGAGACCGAGCGGTGCCAGGTAGGGGGCGATGTAGGTGTAGAGAATGTTGTGGGCGAGGACGAAGGCGAGCGTCACGAACAGCACCGCGCCGATGCCGGGGATCGTAAGGGTGCGACGCAAGGGCAGGCGCGCGTCCTTGGCTTGGCCGGGGAATTCCGGCACTGCCGCGAGTACCCAACCGATCAGGATCAGGGTGAGCAGTGTCATGATCCCGAACGTGTACCGCCAGCCCACCAGGTTGGCGAGGAACGTGCCGGCGGGCACTCCGATCGACAGGGCGACCGGGGTGCCGGCCATAGCGATCGCCATCGCCTTTCCTCGCTGGTCCGGAGCGACCATGCGGCGGGCGTATCCCGCCATCAGTGCCCAGAGAAGTCCCGCGACAATCCCGGCGGCGAACCGTGCGACCAGAGTCAGTGCGTAGTTGTCGGAGATGGCGGTGATCGTGTTCGCGACGGCGAACCCCGCGATCGCTAGCAATAGCAGGCGGCGGCGCGCCCAGCCGATGGTTGCCGCGGTGAGCGGTACGGCGGCGAGGGCGGAGCCGATTGCGTAGACGGTCACCGTCTGCCCGGCTGCGGATTCGGTGACGCCGAGGTCGCCGCTCATCGCGGGCAGGATTCCGGCGGGCAGCGCCTCGGTCATGATCGTGATGAACCCGGCTGCGCCCAGTGCCAGCAGGCCGGCCAGCGGTAGACGCTCGGGCCGGGATGCACGCTGCGGGGTGTGCTGTACTTGAGCCATAACCTTATCGTCCATGGTTGACGTTAGTGTCAAGGTCAAGTTCGAGGCCCGGAACGGGAAGTGAGTTGCGTCGCATGAGGATCGGAGAACTCGCGAAGCTGACGGACACGTCTGCACGAGCGTTGCGTTACTACGAGGACGAAGGTTTGATCGTGCCCCGCCGTATGGCGAATGGGTACCGGGAGTACGACGACTATTTGGTCGATCGGGTCATTCAGATCCGGGGCCTGCTCGACTCCGGCTTGCCGACTCGGATCATCAAGCAGATCCTGCCGTGTCTGGACAAACCCCGTACCATTCACTTCGTCGATGCGACTCCCGAGATGCTGACCACTCTGGAACATGAACGCGACCGTATGAGCGATCGTATCGAGTTCCTGACGCGCAACCGCGACGCGATCATCGGGTATCTCGACGCGGTCAAGGCTCTCGCCTGATACGACTCTCACCAACTGAGTGGAAGCCTCCGGATGGCCCGGCGATGAGTGGATCACCCTTCGTCGGTCTTCAGTACGTGAGTGTTCAGCGATGGCATGTCGATAGCCAAATCACTGAAGCGCTCGGCGTCTGCAGATCGACCGTTTATCGGAACCTCACCTGACAAACGTCCCGCGGTGGCGTGCCAAATAATTCCGAGAGTCACACGCAGGTCAAACACATCACGAAAATCAATGACCTCACCCACAGTCGCCGCTGATGTCGTCGACACCGTCGCGAGCGCCCGTGTCATCGGCGGCATGTAGAACGGTTGCCTACAAACGTCCACACCATGTCAACCACGGCATCAGAAACCGCGCCATCTTCAGCCGAAAGTCACAAGCGAATCGTCGACCGAAACTCATGACCGGAACCGTACTGACCGAAACAGGTGAATGCACGATTTCGGGCAGTGCGGAGACCGTTGACTCAAGTAGACCGACGAAGTGAATCCTGGGGCTACTTCAGGTGTCGGTACAGCGTGGTCCGGCCGACTCCGATGATCTCGGCGATGTCGGTCAGATGCATTCCGTTCTCCCGCATCCGTTGTGCCTGAGCGAGTTTCGTCGACGTCATCTTCGGTGGCCGGCCACCGGTACGGCCCCGTGCTCGGGCCGCGGCAAGACCGACCTGAGTCCTTTCACGGATGAGGTTTCGTTCGAACTCGGCGAGAGCACCGAAGATGGAAAAGATCAGTTTGCCGCCGGAGGTGGTGGTATCGATTGCTTCGGTCAACGATTTGAATCTGACACCGCGGGCGGCGAGATCCTCTACCGTCTGCAACAGATAGGGGAGGGAGCGACCTCGACGCTGCTAGCGCTATCGGCGACGATCCCAGTCTCACGACGTTGCTCAAGCTGCTCGACGCGTCCCGCACGGCCGGAATCAAGCCGGAGGCGATCGCCGAACTTGCCACCATCGGCGTCGAGGTGGCGCGGTCGATGGGAATCGACCTCGACACCGAATAGCCGAACGGACAAAAACGCGGCCCCGACTCAACTCGAGAGAGTCGGGGCCGCCCCCGTACGTGGTGGTGGTTGCTTGGGCATCGAGCCCTTACCACCACTGCGCCACACTGCGCGTACCGGCGAACCGAGCCGCGTCGTGCGTCAGTCAGTGGAAGAGCTCGTCCGGATCACCCGCCGCCGGAAACGCGATGTCGATACGCGGAGTCCGCGCAACCGACGTTCCGGTCAAACCCTCAACGACCGTAATGAGATCCGTGGCGGTGATCTTTTGCCTGTGCTTCGTTGCCTGGTATGCCGCCGCTTCCACTGCGGACCGCTCCCGCGGAGTGAAGTTCTCGCTCATCTTCTCGTGCCTTTCGCTCGTCAAAGAGTGTCGGAGTGTCCGTGCTAAGCAATGCGGATTCCACCGCGTCTGCGTCCCATCCATTGCGCAACGCATCCAGCAGAGCCTTCGATCGAGCCGCACGGGCGTCGCGATCCGGGCCGTACCAATGCCAGCTCTGCCCCCGGCCGCCGCCGCGACCTTTCGCGCTCATCCCTGCAGGATTCTGCGATTGCGTACCCGCAACCGCATGGGGACGTCCGGCGACGCTCGTCGTGGCCCGGACACAGATCGGGTTGTCGCACACTTCGTGGATCGAGAACTCGGAATCGGTCAACTGCCGACCGACTTCGAGCACAACGCGTACCGAATGAGGGCGCACGACTCGTTGCCCAACAAATCTCAGTCGATTTTCGAAGTCATCGGCGCGTTCCTGTCTGAAAGCGAGAAGTCGACGGACTTCGAATCCCGAAGTGGCCTCTTGTCCTCGTCGCCCCGCCCCCAATAGGTGTCGTCGACCATATGTGGTGCGCCGGCCGGGGGCAGTGGTGTCGAGGCTGGATATGAATCCTTCCGTGTTGACGCCGATGACCGCGCCGGGCTTCCCATGGTTATCTTCAATCCCGCTAACGAACGCGCGGCCGTCAACGCTCAGTGACGCAAGGTCTCTCGCTAGTCATGTATTGCGCGAGCGCCCTGGGAGGAAGCATCTTCTTCGGCTCAACCCAATGGGTTTCGTCAAGGATCCCGTCCGCAGTCGCGCTGACAATGTCGTCCCCATCGGGGACGCCTCAACCCCGCGCCTTCAGCGCCGCCCGCGCAGCATTGAACCCACCCATCCCGTGGACCCCGCCGCCCGGGGGAGTCGCGGACGAGCAGAGGTAGACGTCCGGGGCGCCGGTGGCATAGGGGTCCAGCCCGAACCGGGGGCGCGCGATGATCTGCCGCGCAGTGTTCGCACCCGCGGAGATGTCGCCGCCCACGTAGTTGGGGTTGTACTCCTGCATCTGCGGCACATTGCGCACGTGGACGCCCACGATCCGGTCCCGGAACCCCGGCGCAAACCGCTCGATCTGACTCGTGATCGCATCGGTGGCGTCACCCGGATAGCCGTGCGGCACATGCGCATACGCCCATACGGGATGGATGTCTCCGACGGAACGGGATGGGTCGGCCAAGAACTGCTGGCCCAACAGAATGAAGGGCTTGTCCGGCATCTGACCCCGCACGGTCTGGCGTTCGACAGCAGCAGTTTGCGAAATCGTCCCGGACAGATGCAGGGTGCCGGCCTTGCGGGCATGCGGATTCGTCCACGGCACGACGCTTCCGTCGGAGTCACCGCGCACGGCGTAGTCGACCTTGTACGCGGCGGTGCCGTAGCGGAATTTGCGGTAGGCCCGGGCAATGCGGTCGGGCTGCCGGCCGTCGAGCAGACGACCGGCCGCGTCGGGGGCGATGTCGAGCATGACGATGTCGTAGTCGGCGATCTGGGAGTAGTTGGTGACCCAGTTCCCGGTTTCGATGGTGCCACCGAGGCTTCGCAGGATCGACGCGAGGGCGGCTGCAATTGAGCCCGAACCACCTTGCGCGACAGGCCAACCGTGAGCATGAGCGGCCGCGGTCAGCATTGACGCGACAGCGCTGGACAGGGGAAGGTCCAACCGCCCGAACATGTGCGCCGCGACGCCACCGAACAGTGCCCGCGCCTGTGGGGTCTTGAACATCCGAGCGAAACCCGTCGCGGGAAGCAGAGCGCCCGTCCCGAAACGCGCGAGCATCAGCGGGTGCTTCGGAACGTGCACGATCGGCTTGAAAACGTCCTGCACCAACTCGTCGAAGTTCTCGGAGAGGTATCCGAACACATCGAGCCAGCGCTTACCGTCGACACCCAATCCGTCAGCGGTCCGGTTGATGTCACGCCACAGAACCCCGGCGGTGCCGTCGTCGAGTGGATGGACCAGATCGATCTCGGGCCACAGCCACGTCAGGCCATGCTTGGCGAGCCCGAATTCGCGGTCGAGTTCCTTGAAGTAGGGAGAAGCCAAGGCCGTGGGATGGAAGGCGGAGCAATCGTCGTGGACGAGCCCGTCGACTATGTATTCGCTACTGCGGGTGCCACCGCCGATCTTGTCCGCACCCTCGATGACATGGACGTCGATTCCGGCGCGGGCGAGTTCGATCGCCGCCGCGAGGCCGTTGGGGCCACTGCCCACCACTACTGCTGTTGTCATTTGCTCTTCGCCACCCGTCTTCTCAAGGGTGAGCCTACGGAAATTACAGCGATGGCATTCTGCGAGCAAACAATTCAGGCCTAGACCTTGGTTGATCGATCAACTTTTGTTACAGTTCGAGGCGCACTGGCCGCAGCTGATTCTTATCGCTGCGGCCAGTTGTTGCATTCATCGCCCATCGCGCCTGTTTCCTGCGGATTCGGTATCCTGTGAATCGGAACTTCTCTGCACAGACGCAGCTCCGAAATCTGTCGAGGGGCCTTCTGGCTCCCTGCATCGCCGCAGTTCAGAGCAATTATAGGGCTACCTTAGTTGCGCCCGTGCCGGGGTTCTGAATTATCGTTTTCGTTACACGGTTGACTCACAAAAGTTTCAACCGACCGAAGACTCACGTCGCCGGGTGCCAGAACGCACACCATCGCGTCTGCGCAGGGCGGCTACTTCGGTGGTACCGATCACATCGTCGTGTCGGTGCTTTGAAGGACTTGCATTGCAAGTTGATGGCCATCAGCGCTGCTGGTCGTCGGTGCATCTTTATGGCATACGAAGGCTGGGTATGAAGCAACTTCCAGGCCCCCAGGGCCTCTATCACCCGTCCAATGAGCACGACTCCTGTGGAGTCGCATTTGTTGTCGACATGCATGGTCGCCGCAGCAGGGACATCGTCGAAAAGGCGATCACTGCTCTGGTCAACCTCGAGCATCGCGGCGCTGCCGGATCAGAACCCAACACGGGTGACGGTGCGGGCATTCTGCTGCAGGTTCCCGACAAGTTCTTCCGAGCTGTCGTGGACTTCGCGCTGCCCGCCGAAGGCGCGTACGCAACCGGTATCGCATTCCTCCCGCAGGGCGACGCCGATGCGCACGAGGCTGCTGCTGCAGTCGAGAAGATCGTCGTCGAAGAGGGCCTGAAGGTTCTCGGCTGGCGCGAGGTCGGAACCGACGACTCATCGCTGGGCGCACTGGCGCGCGACGCGATGCCGACGTTCCGTCAGATCTTCATCGGCTCCGAGGATGACAAGTACACCGGCATGGATCTCGAGCGTCGTGCATACGTGGTGCGAAAGCGCACCGAGCACGAACTCGGCTCCGAAGGCGCCGGCAAGGGCGGCCCGGGTAGCGAGACCGTGTACTTCCCCAGCCTGTCCGGCCAGACGTTCGTCTACAAGGGCATGCTCACCACCCCGCAGCTCAAGGGTTTCTACCTCGATCTGCAGGACGATCGTGTCGAGAGCGCACTGGGCCTGGTCCACTCGCGCTTCTCCACCAACACGTTCCCGTCGTGGCCGCTGGCGCACCCGTTCCGCCGGGTCGCTCACAACGGTGAGATCAACACCGTCACCGGCAACGAGAACTGGATGCGCGCTCGCGAGTCCCTCATCGACAGCGACGTCTTCGGTGGCCGCGAGAACCTGGACAAGATCTTCCCGATCTGCACCCAGGGCGCCAGTGACACCGCTCGTTTCGACGAGGTGCTCGAGATGCTGCACCTCGCCGGCCGCAGCCTGCCGCACGCAGTTCTCATGATGATCCCGGAAGCCTGGGAGAAGCACGAGAGCATGGACCCCGCCCGCCGGGCGTTCTACGAGTACCACTCGGCTCTCATGGAGCCCTGGGACGGACCGGCATCGGTGTGCTTCACCGACGGCACCGTCATCGGCGCCGTGCTGGACCGCAACGGTCTGCGTCCGTCGCGTCTGTGGATCACCGAAGACGGCCTCGTCGTCATGGCGTCGGAGGTCGGCGTTCTGCCGATCGATCCGTCCACCGTGGTCCGCAAGGTCCGCCTCCAGCCCGGCCGCATGTTCCTCGTGGACACCGCGCAGGGCCGGGTCATCAGCGACGACGAACTCAAGTCCGAACTCGCTGCCGAGCACCCGTACCAGCAGTGGATCGACGAAGGTCTGATCCACATGGACGACCTGCCGGACCGCCCGTACACGTATATGTCGCACGAGCGCGTCGTGCTGCGTCAGCAGCTCTTCGGTTTCACCAGCGAAGAGGTCAACCTGCTGGTCAAGCCGATGGCTCTCTCCGGTGCCGAGGCACTGGGCTCGATGGGTACCGACACTCCGATCGCCGTGCTCTCGTCACGTCCCCGGATGCTGTTCGACTACTTCTCGCAGCTCTTCGCTCAGGTCACCAACCCGCCTCTCGACGCGATTCGTGAAGAGGTTGTCACCAGCCTCGGCGCGACCATCGGCCCCGAGGGCGACCTGCTGCACCCGAATGCGGACTCCTGCAAGCAGATTGCGCTCCCGCAGCCGATCCTGCACAACGACGACCTGTCGAAGCTCGTTCACGTCAACGACGACGGCGAATTCCCGGGCTTCCGCAGCGTCGTGATCCGCGGCCTGTACCCCGTCAAGGAAGGCGGCGACGGTATCCGTCGTGCGCTCGAGGGCATCAAGTACCAGGTCTCGCAGGCAATCGAGGGTGGCGCACGCATCGTCGTGCTCTCGGACCGCGAGTCCACCGAGGATTACGCGCCGATCCCGTCGCTGCTCCTCACCTCAGCCGTGCACCACCACCTGGTTCGTGAGAAGTCGCGCACCAAGGTCGGTCTCATCGTCGAAGCCGGCGACGCCCGCGAGGTGCACCACATGGCGCTCCTCATCGGCTTCGGTGCCGCAGCGGTCAACCCGTACATGGCTTTCGAGACCATCGACGAGTTCCTGCAGAACGGTGAGCTCGAGGGTCTGACCCTCGAGAAGGGCATCGCGAACTACATCAAGGCAGCCGGCAAGGGTGTCCTGAAGGTGATGTCCAAGATGGGCATCTCGACGCTCGCGTCGTACACCGGTGCTCAGCTGTTCCAGGTCATCGGCCTCTCGCAGGAGCTGACGGACGAGTACTTCACCGGTCTGCAGTCGCAGCTCGGTGGCATCGGCCTCGACCAGATCGCAGCCGACGTCGAAGCACGTCACCGCATCGCGTACCTCGATCGCCCCGAAGAGCGCGCTCACCGCGAGCTCGAGGTCGGCGGCGAGTACCAGTGGCGTCGTGAAGGCGAGTACCACCTGTTCAACCCGGACACGGTCTTCAAGCTCCAGCACGCAACTCGCACAGGTCAGTACGAGGTGTTCAAGGAGTACACGACCATGGTCAACGACCAGTCGGAGCGCCTTGCCGCTCTGCGTGGTCTGTTCGACTTCAACATCGGCAAGCGGCCGTCGATCTCGATCGACGAGGTCGAGCCGGCCAGCGAGATCGTCAAGCGTTTCTCGACGGGTGCGATGAGCTACGGCTCCATCTCCGCCGAGGCTCACGAGACTCTCGCCATCGCGATGAACCGTCTGGGCGCCCGCTCCAATTCCGGTGAGGGCGGCGAACATCCGTCGCGCTTCACGCCGGACGAGAACGGCGATCTGCGTCGCAGTGCCATCAAGCAGGTCGCGTCGGGACGCTTCGGCGTCACCTCGCACTACCTGAGCAACTGCACCGACATCCAGATCAAGATGGCGCAGGGAGCCAAGCCCGGTGAGGGCGGCCAGCTTCCGGCTCACAAGGTGTACCCGTGGGTGGCCGAGGTTCGGCACTCCACGCCTGGCGTCGGCCTGATTTCGCCGCCGCCGCACCACGACATCTACTCGATCGAGGATCTCGCTCAGCTGATCCACGACCTGAAGAACGCCAACCCGCAGGCCCGCATCCACGTGAAGCTGGTCTCCGAGGTCGGCGTCGGAACCGTCGCGGCCGGTGTCTCCAAGGCACATGCCGACGTCGTTCTGATCTCCGGTCACGACGGTGGCACCGGTGCCACCCCGCTGACCTCCGTCAAGCACGCGGGCGCACCGTGGGAGCTCGGCCTCGCCGAGACCCAGCAGACGTTGCTGCTCAACGGTCTCCGTGACCGCATCGTCGTGCAGGTCGACGGCCAGCTCAAGACGGGTCGCGACGTCGTCGTTGCTGCCCTGCTCGGCGGCGAGGAGTTCGGTTTCGCCACCGCACCGCTGGTGGTCTCGGGCTGCATCATGATGCGCGTCTGCCATCTCGACACCTGCCCCGTCGGTGTCGCGACGCAGAACCCGTTGCTGCGTCAGCGTTTCAGTGGCAAGCCGGAATTCGTCGAGAACTTCTTCATGTTCATCGCCGAAGAGGTTCGCGAGCTTCTCGCGGAACTCGGTTTCCGCACGCTGCTCGAAGCCGTCGGCCAGGTCGACATGCTGGACACCACGCGCGCTCTCGATCACTGGAAGGGAAGCAAGGCAGGCAATCTCGATCTGTCGCCGATCCTCACCCAGGTCGAGTCCGCGTTCATGGACCAGGACGTCCACTGCACCGGCACGCAGGATCACGGTCTCGACAAGGCACTCGATCAGCAGTTGATCGTTTCGGCCCGCAACGCACTCGACAAGGGTGAGGCGGTCTCCTTCGAGTCCGCGATCACCAACGTCAACCGCACGGTCGGCACCATGCTCGGCCACGAGGTCACCAAGGCGTTCGGTGGAGAGGGCTTGCCCGAGGGCACCATCGACATCACGTTCACCGGTTCTGCCGGTAACAGCTTCGGTGCTTTCGTGCCCAGCGGTATGACCCTGCGCCTGCACGGCGACGCCAACGACTTCGTCGGCAAGGGCCTCTCGGGTGGACGCATCGTCGTACGCCCGCCGCTGGATGCAGCGGAAGGCTTTGTCGCCGAGGACAACATCATCGGTGGCAACGTCATCCTGTTCGGCGCCACCAGCGGCGAGGCTCTGCTTCGCGGTGTCGTCGGCGAACGCTTCGCAGTCCGTAACTCCGGCGCCACTGCCGTCGTCGAGGGTGTGGGCGATCATGGTTGCGAGTACATGACGGGTGGAAAGGTGGTCATCCTCGGAGCCACCGGACGTAACTTCGGCGCCGGCATGTCCGGTGGCGTCGCGTACATCTACAACCCCGACAAGGCATTCGAGAAGAACCTCAACACCGAACTGGTGGACCTCGAGGATCTTTCGGGCGACGACTTCACCTGGTTGAAGAGCGTCATCGAACGTCATCGCGACGAAACCGGCTCCGAGGTTGCCACGCGCATCCTCGGCGACTGGTCGCAGCAGGTGGGTCACTTCGCAAAGGTGATGCCCCGCGACTACAAGAAGGTTCTTTTGGCCATCGCGGCCGCAGAGAAGGATGGCAAGAACGTGGACGAGGCAGTTATGGAGGCAGCTCGTGGGTGATCCAAGCGGCTTCCTGAAGCACACGTCGCGCGAACTTCCGGTTCGCCGGCCGGTGCCGTTGCGCCTGCTCGACTGGAAAGAGGTCTACGAGGAGTTCCCGAACGAAACCCTCAAGACTCAGGCCAGCCGTTGCATGGACTGCGGAATTCCTTTCTGCCACAACGGTTGCCCTCTCGGAAACTTGATTCCCGAGTGGAACGACCTGGTCTACAAGGACCACTGGCACGACGCCATCGAGCGTCTGCACGCGACCAACAACTTCCCGGAGTTCACCGGTCGTCTGTGCCCCGCACCCTGTGAGGCGTCCTGTGTCCTGGGCATCAACCAGGATCCGGTCACCATCAAGCAGGTCGAGGTCGAGATCATCGACAAGGCCTTCGACGAAGGGTGGGTCAAGCCGGTTCGCGCCGCGCACGCCACCAACAAGAAGGTCGCAGTTGTCGGCAGTGGTCCGGCCGGTCTGGCTGCAGCGCAGCAGCTGACCCGTGCCGGTCACGCAGTGACGGTCTTCGAGCGGGCAGACCGCATCGGCGGCCTGCTGCGCTACGGCATCCCCGAGTTCAAGATGGAGAAGCGGCACATCGACCGCCGTCTCGAGCAGATGGAAGCCGAAGGCACCGTCTTCAAGACCAACGTCAATGTCGGCGTGGACATCACCGCGGACGAGCTGCGTAAGCAGTTCGATGCAGTGGTTCTGGCCGGCGGCGCCACCGCAGCTCGCGATCTGCCGATCCCGGGTCGCGAACTGGACGGCATCCATCAGGCGATGGAGTTCCTGCCGATCGCCAACCGCGTGCAGTTGGGTGACCTCGACGCTCCCACCATCACCGCTGAGGGCAAGAAGGTTGTCATCATCGGCGGCGGCGACACCGGTGCGGACTGCCTCGGCACCTCACACCGTCAGGGCGCGGCCAGTGTCCACCAGTTCGAGATCATGCCGCGTCCGCCGGAGACTCGCGCGGAGCAGACTCCGTGGCCGACATACCCGCTCATGTTCCGCGTGGCTTCCGCTCACGAGGAAGGCGGCGAGCGTCTGTTCTCCGTCAACACCGAGAACTTCGTCGGTGAAAACGGCAAGGTCACCGGACTCAAGGCTCACGAGGTCGAGATGAAGTCGGGTCGCTTCGAGAAGGTCGAGGGCTCGGACTTCGAGCTCGAAGCCGATCTCGTGCTCCTGGCCATGGGCTTCGTCGGTCCCGAGAAGCCGGGTCTGCTCACCGATCTCGGTGTCGACTTGAACGAGCGTGGCAACGTCGCCCGCACGTCGAAGTGGAACACCAACGTCGACGGTGTGTTCGTGGCCGGCGACATGGGCCGCGGTCAGTCCCTGATCGTCTGGGCCATCGCCGAGGGACGTTCCGCAGCAGCTGCTGTGGACACCTACCTCGAGGGTGTCACGGCCCTTCCGTCACCGATCCACCCGACAGCGGCTCCGCAGCGCTAGAGGTTCTTACACAGCCGCACCCCACCGCATTCGGTGGGGTGCGGCTGTGTTTCTGCAAGTAATTCGCACGATCTGTAACAAACATTCATCGATCGTGCATCGGACAGACACAACGCCCAGACAGTATGATTCCTGAGCATCGATAGTGGTGTATGGGTTGCTTCAGTTAAATCAGGGGAGTTTCATGCGTGCGAGGCGTCTCGTTGCGGTGTTGTCGGCACTAGCTGCGGCAGTAGTGGTACCGGTTGTCAGTTCTCCCGTGGCGTCGGCTGATCCCTGCCCCAGCCTCTACGTCGTGGCCATCCCGGGAACGTGGGAGCCCTCGGGCACCAGGCCCGGCGCCGGCATGCTCGCCCCGGTGACCAACGGGCTTCCGGGCTCCGTGCGCACCGATTACGTCACCTACTCGGCGACGGCGTTCCCCTGGGAATCCAACGTCTACGCCAAGTCGAAGCAGCAGGCCGTCGACAATGCCCGCGGCATGATCGGCGCCATGGCAGCCTCGTGCGGTGACACTCGCTTCGCCATCGTCGGATACAGCCAGGGTGCCGACGCGGCAGGCGATCTCGCCGCCGAGATCGGAACCGGCATCGGCGTTGTTCCCCCGACTCGCGTCGAGGGCGTCGGCTTGTTGTCCGATCCCCGTCGTTCCGAGTCCGACGTCCTGATCGGCCCCGCTGTCGGCGGTAACGGTGCCAGTGGCCCGCGCATCGGCGGGTTCGGTTGGCTGTCAGGCAAAACGGTGACGCTGTGCGCCGTCGGTGACCTGTACTGCTCGACGCCCAAGGACGATTTTGTGATGCGTCTGGCCGGATTCATGGCTCAGGCGTCCGATCCCACTCCCGCCAGTGCGCTCGCGCTGCGCGACGAGGCTGCCGTGATCGTCAACGATCTGGTGACCGCTGGTGGGCTCCCCGCACTGATCGCTCAGCTCGATCCGGGCGCGAATTCGCGGCGCGTCGATCAGTTGGTCGACTTCTACGGCTCGCAAGTCCACACCGACTACACGCGTTACGTTGTTGACGGCGCGGGCAATTCGGCGACATCCTGGCTGCACGGCTGGTTGGCCGGCAAGGCCTGATCACATCGCTCGTCAGCAGTACGTCTGCTGCGCGGTGTCGACGTAGATCTCGGCGATTCGCTGCGAGGACATCGGCGTGATCTGTGAGTACACCTCGCCCACGGAGTCGAACTCCGCCAGCACCTCGGACCGAGGCATGCCGTCGGCAAGAGCCTTGCACGTGCCGTCGGCGTAAAGGATCTCTGCGGAATCCATTCCGGCGGGCGGGATCCCGGCCAGGCGCAGAGCGGCGATGTACCGCTGTCCCTTCTCACCCGCGTTCGCGACGATCTCTTCCGGTGACCGTGCATCGATCGGTGCGTTTGGCTGTGGCACTGAATTTGCCGGTGGCGCTACCGGTAGTGACACCGGTGGAGGCGTCGATTCGACCACGCTCGGCGCGGCTTCCGGAGTTGCGGCGGGTGGGCTGGTCGCCAGCGCCGACAGGGACTCGGGGGCAGCTGAACTCGACGTCGCCGCCACCGTGGTGCTGGTGGCAGCAGATGTGGATTCTGCTGCATCGCGGTCGGATTGGCTGCTGCAACCGCTGAGGAGTAAGCCCGCTGCCGCGACGCAGAGGACCAGTCTGTTCGTGTTCATCACCCGTGAGTGTTACACACCGTACCGCTTAGTTTGTCCGTTTTAAGGAAACTCCCTTTTGCCCTGTTTTTAAGTCGAAGTCCTGTGATATACATCTGTTCAGTTGTTACTTGTGAGTAGGAGCACACCGCAAGACCTTGTCGGCGGCGGTCGAAACACAAGCAATAACTGCGAGTTTCGTCCCCCATCACATAAAAGGCAGGGAGAAATCAGTGCAGACATCTCACAAGAACGGCAATAGACGTCTCGGCACGCGCGTGGCCGTTATTGCAGGTACCGCAGGTGCAGTGCTGGCTTTTGCAGCGCCGATGGCCTCGGCTCAGGACCCGGTCGACAATTCGGTACCGGGCGCCGCAGTGTGTCCGGCTACTGCCGAATCCTGTGTGTCGGTAGTGGTTCAGAGCGGAACCTTCGACAACAACGGCTTCAACCTCCCGATCGGAAAAGGCGACATGATCATTGCCGCCGAGGCCGGCTCCGGTGAAGGTGAGTCCACCGTTCTTCTCCCACGCGACGACGGACACAACGGTGTCTACTCCAAGCCGCTGACGGTTCCCGGCGGCGTTCTGGGAATCGATCTGCCGTTCGGCAATCTGTTCGGCCTTGCCGCCGTCACCGCCGAGGTGCAGGCAGTAGAGGCGCCGACCCTGAACGGCATCATCACCGACATGGATCTGAGCATCCCGGTCCGGATGAAGATCAACAACGCGTTCCTCGGTGACAACTGCTACCTGGGTTCCGAGGCTGCGCCGGTGAATCTCCGTCTCTCGCCTGACCCGTCGGTGGTCCCGACCTACACGGTGCTCCCGGACAATGCGCTGAAAGTGAGCCCGGTCGGGAACGAGGCCACCGGCTTCGCGCTGCCCGCCGCCAGTGGCTGCGGACCGTTCGGGGTACTGAATCCGATCGTCAACTGGCGCGCAAAGGTACCGGCTACGTCCGGAACCTCGCTCAGCACGATCTCCGACGCCTACCTGTACCCGGGCGGGCTCACCGGTAGCGATCCTCTCGACGATCTCGGTGGCGGAACAGGATCCAGCGGCTCGAGCGGTTCGTCCGGAAGCTCCGGTTCCTAGAAATTCGGATGCCCAGGCGCAGCGGTGGTGACGGAATGTCACCACCGCTGCGGCGTCCGACCTGTAATAACCTGTGCCTCAGGGTGGGCGAAGGCGGCACTCCATCAGGAGGACCTGCGCGGCCACGAAATCACAGGGGAGTCCTCAAATATGTTTCGAGACAGCGTTCTTGCGAGTCCGGTTCTACGTCGGGGTGTGACGGCCCTGGCCGTGGTGGCGGCAGCCACGATGTTTGTCGGTACTGCGGCAACGGCGGAGCCGGCGGCAGCCGTTGGTGAGGTGTCCGCGGACTCCATTGCGTCAGCCCGTGCGCAGGCCATCGGAACGACGGTCACCGTCGTGGGAACCGCGACTACGCCGTCCGGAGTGTTCGAATCCAGCTTCTACGACAAGGGCTTTGGTCTCCAGAGTGGCAATTCAGGCATCTACATCAGCGATCCGAACAACTCCGGGATTACTCTCGGCGATCAGGTTCGGGTCACCGGCGTCCTCGCGGACCAGGAGGGCCTGCTTGTCGTCCGCCCGACTGCCGTCGAGGTAATCGGCACGACCTCCCAGATCAGCCCGGCGCGACTGCCCCTCAATGCAATCGGTGAGGGCAGCGAGGGTCGTCTCGTGACAGTGTCCGGAATCGTGAGTGGACCCGTCGTCGACGACCTTCCCTACGGTCACAAGATCCTGGTCTCGGGTGTCGAAGGAAACACCGTCATCTTCGTCAACACCCAGACCGGAATCGCCGTCGACGCCGTCGAGGTAGGACGCCCGATCACCGTCACCGGTTTCAGTGGCCAGTACGCCAGCACCTACGAGGTTCTTCCCCGTTCGGAAGCCGATGTGCAGCAGGGTTTCACGGGCAGCCTGAGCTTCGGCAGCTGACCTAGATCTCGAACCGAGCTCCGACGCGCATCGATCCGGGAGACAACCGGCTGATCGTGCGTCCGAGCTTGGCTTCGACGGTGACGGGCACGACGGCTTTGTTCGTGCGAACTGCTTTCACGATGGCGCTGGCCACTCGATCAGGCGTGAAGTTTCGCTTCCGGTAGAAGTTGTCGACCTTGGTCTGGTTCTCGAGCTGCTCCTCGGCGGTGGTCCCGGCGAACTCGGTGGTCTTGAGGATGTTCGTGTGCACGAGGCCGGGGCAGATGGTGCTGACGCCGATGCCGTGTGGAAGCAGTTCTGCCCGTAGGCAATCCGAGAGCATGAATACCGCTGCCTTGCTGGTCGAATACGCGGTGAGGGCCTTCTGAGGCGTGTACGCGGCGGCCGAGGACAGATTGACGACGTGCCCGCCGGTTCCTCGGTCGATCATCATCGGGGTGAAGGCGCGGCAGCCGTAGACAACTCCCCAGAAGTTGATGTCCATGACGTGCTCGAACTGGCGTTGCTCGGTGTCGGCGAACGTTCCGGAGAACCCGATTCCGGCGTTGTTGACGACGATGTCCGGCACGCCGTGATGTGCCGCGACGATCTCCGCGAACCGGATCACTGCCTGTTCGTCGGACACGTCGACCTGGTAGGCGTGGGAACCGCCACCGAACACCGCTTCGGCTCCGCTGGCCTGAGTGGGTGTGTTGATGAGCGCCGCAGTGTCCTGCGCGCTTTCGAGGTTGATGTCGGAGACGACGACGATAGCTCCCTGGGCCGCGAAGGCGAGGGCCGTTTCACGCCCGATGCCGCTGCCCGCACCGGTGATCACCACCAGCGTGCCGGTGAGATCGCGCAGTCGACGCTGCAACTTCGTTCCGCGTCGCCAGCCGGTGACGTCCTTCAGTAGCCCCATTGGTTGCCCTTTTCGTATGTACGTTTGTGGCGTGTGTCTCTAGCTGACTTCCCCTCTGCGAAAGGTATCCGATGAGCGAGCTTCGTGTAGTTGCAACCATCCCGGCAAAGTCCGGTTCCGAGGACGACGTCCGATCGGCTCTGACAACTCTCGCGGAGGCGAGTCGGTCCGAGGACGGCTGCGTGTCGTACGAGTTGTTCGAGTCAGCGGCTGCGCCCGGCACATTCGTCACGATCGAAACTTGGCGCGGGCAGGAGGAGTTGGACGCTCACATGCAGTCCCCGCATTTGCAGGCTGCGCTGGCCGCTGCCGGTCCGCTCCTCGACGGCGCCCCGGCGATTCATCCGTTGAAAGGCGCCTGAATCAGAACGAATTCCTGTCCTTCGCTAAGGGTCTGACCTGCGAATGTCGCTCGAAAACTGACCAATCGTCGCGCTTCATTCCACTGAGCGGGACCTACGACTAATACCTGTGCCTTAAGTCACAAACTGTCTCGACAATGCTTCACATCACAGTTTCTGACCTGGAGGTTTTGAATGAGTCGCAGTTCTCGGCGCGGTCACCGCAAGGTTGCCGCCGTCGCGCTGGCTGTCTCCGCCGGCCTGTTCGTCTCGTCGTGCGCTGACAGCGGGAACGGGGGTGGAAGCGGCGACGCACCGGATTCCGGTTCAGGGTTGTCCATCGGCCCGGTCAACGAGCAATCCGGCGAGGGTGACGCGGTCAAGGGTGGCACGCTCACGTTCAGCGGGTACTCCGCCGTCACGAATCTCGATCCCGCGAAGACGCAGATCGCCGGTTCGGTCGCCGGTTCGGAGTTGGGCGCCATCTACGACACGCTCTTGCGATACGACCCGGCGTCCAAGGAATTTGTTCCGAAGCTCGCAGAGTCGATGGAGCCGAGTTCGGACTTCAAGACGTGGACTCTCGAGCTGCGCGACGGTGTGAAGTTCAGTGACGGCACTCCGGTGGATTCGGCGGCCGTCTCGGCGAGCCTCAATCGCTACGTCACCAACAAGGGACCGCAGTCGAGTCTGTACGCATCGAAGGTCGCGTCGGTCGACACTCCGGATCCATCGACGGTCGTCTTCAATCTCGTCGACCCCTGGACCGGTATCGAGTCACTGCTCTCCACCGGCCCCGGCATGATCGTCGCGCCGAGCGCCCAGCAGGGCGATCAGTTCACCCCGATCGGCGCCGGTGCGTTCACCCTCGAGAAGTTCGCTCCCAACGAGGAATTGATCCTCGACGCTCGGGAAGACTACTTCGACGGTGCCCCGAACGTGGACAAGCTGCGGTTGATCAGCATCGTCGGTTCGCAGTCCACCACCGAATCGCTCGAAAGCGGCGGCACCGACGTCGCGTACATGCGTTCGCTTCCGAACGTGTTGGATCTGATCGACTCCGGCTACCCGGGCTTCGTCGACATTCCGTCGCTGTCGTACCTCTCGCTCGTCAACACGGCTCCCGGTCGTCCCGGTGCCGACGTGCGGGTACGTCAGGCATTGGCGCTCGCAACCGATCCCGTCGCTCTCGACAACCGGCTCAACGAAGGTAAAGGCCTCCCCGGGCAGGTCGTCTTCCAGGACACCTCTCGCTGGCACAACGACGTAGCTCCGATCGGCGTCGACACCGCCAAGGCGAAGCAGCTTCTCGACGAGGCCAAGGCCGACGGTTTCGACGGCAAGATCACGTACCTGACGCTCCAAGAGAATTCGGCGCAGGCGATGGCTCTGGCACTGCAGTCGATGGCCAACGCCGTCGGATTCGACTTCCAGATCGAGTACGTCAATTCGGTTGCCGACGTCGTCAAGCGTTTGTACGCCGACCGCGACTTCGACATGGCAACAGGTTCGGCCAACCTCGCGGAAGCCGATCCGTTCGAGCGTCTGTACTCGAATCTCAAGTCGGGTGGACGAAACAACGCCACGAGCTTCTCCGACCCCGAGATCGATTCGCTGCTCGACCAGTTGGGTGTAGCGACGTCGAACGACGCGAAGATCGAGGTGCTCGCCAAGATTCAGGAGCGAGCCAATGAGGTTGTGCCGTGGCAGGTTTACGGCAACACTCCCTGGCTCGGTGTGTGGGGACAGAACGTCCACGGCATTGAGCAGAGCCTCGACGGAATCATGTTCTTCGACAAGGCCTGGAAGAACTAGACACCTGAAGAACTGCCCAGACCCGAGAAGCGTTCCCCACGGGGGACGCTTCTCGGCATCAGAGAGTGTGATTGATCAAGAAGTGAGATCGAGGGCGGCGCGGACGATGCTGTCGGAGTCGAGGCCGTGGTACCGGTAGACGTCCTCGAGCGAACCGACCTGACCGAACCGGCTCACTCCGAGCGCAGCGCCCGGGACGTTGTTGATTCCCGTCAGGAACGCGAGGGTGTGCGGGTGTCCGTCGAGAACGGTCACCATCGGCGCGGACCGGCTATTCGGAAAGACCTGATCCAGGATCCACGACGGGCAGTCCGCGAGGCCGCGCCGAGACTGGAGTGCTTCGAAGAGCAAGCCCGGACTGGTCACGCACACGACGTCCGCGGAAATACCTTGTTCGCCGAGTCTTTCTGCGGCGACCAGTGTTTCGGTGACGGTGGCACCCATACCGACCAGAGTGACGGCAGGATCAGGATTGTGCCGCAGCGTGTAAGCCCCGGCGACCACCTGACGTCGACGGCGTTCTCGCGCAGCCGGATCGGTCGGTACCGCGGCCAGGGCCTGATCGACCGGACGAGTCGACAGACGCAGATACGACGAGCTCCCGTCGGGGCGGCCCAGGCGTCCGATGCTGTCGAGGAGCGTCCACTCCACATCGACGGCAAACGCCGGTTCGAAACTGACGCATCCCGGCTGTTCCAAACCGATGGAGGGGGTCTTGATCGACTGGTGTGCACCACCTTCGGCAGCCAAGGTGATGCCTGACGGAGTGCCGACCATGATCGACTGTCCACCGGCGTAGATGCCGTACGACCACGGTTCGAGAGCCCGCTCGATGAAGGGGTCGTACATCACGCCGATGGGGAAGAGCGGCTGGCCCCAGCGACTCCAGGTTGCACCGAGTTCGCCCATCAGACCGACCAGGTTGGTCTCGGCGATACCGAGTTCCATGTGCTGACCGGTGGGCTTCTCACGCCAGTGCATGATCGTTTCGGCGTCGTCGGCAAACCAGTTGTGCCGCTCGTTGGGGGACCACACCCCGACCTTGTTCAGCCAGCCTGCCAGGTTCGTGGTGGAACTGACGTCCGGGCTCAGTGTGACAACACGTTTCGCGGCGTCCGGCGCTTCGCGGCTGAGGTCGAGCAGCGCCCGACCGAGAGCTGCCTGAGTGGTGGATGTGCCGGAGGGAGTGCGGCCGATATCTTTCGGAACCGCCGGAGGCACCAGATGCTCCACCTTCGGGCGAGCCAGGCGCCCAGCGGTTTCGGCGCAGATGCGGCCCGCCGGGCTGTCGGTCTCGAACCGTTCCCAGGGCTTCGACGGATCCATACCGAGTTCCGCCGCCAGGTGCTTGTACTGCTCGATGGTGAGCAGCGACGAATGGTTCTGCGGATGACCCTGCGTCGGCAGGCCCCGGCCCTTGATCGTGTACGCGATGATCACGGTGGGACGGGTGTCGTCGATCTGCGCGTACGCCTCTCGCAGAGCGTCGAGGTCGTGGCCACCGAGATTGCGGATGGCCTCGAGCACCGTGGCGTCGTCGAGGTCGTTGATCAGCGACGTGATCGCGTCGGCGTCCGCCGCGTCGCCAGGCAGTCTCAGACGCACCTCGTCAGCCGTGCATCGCAGCAGACGCTGGTACTCCGGATTCGGCATGTCCAGGATTCGTTCGCGCAACGCGGTGCCGCCGGGCCGGGCGAACAGTGATTCCAGCAGTGCGCCGAACTTCACGGTGATGACCTGCCAGCCGGCGCCTGAGAACATGCGCTCCAGGCGGGTTGCCGCGATGTTCGGGACCACCCGGTCGAGTGATTGCCGGTTGAGGTCGACGATCCACACGATCTCACCCAGTTCGGCAACCGAATGATCGAGAACTGCTTCCCACACAGCGCCCTCGTCGAGTTCGGCGTCACCGACAAGGGAGTACTGACGCCCGGTTCCGGCGCCGCCGAGGGAGGCGTCGACGTATCGGCGTGCGATGGCGCCCCAGATGGGAGCCGTCGCGCCGATGCCCACCGAACCGGTCGAGTAATCCACCGGATCAGGATCTTTCGATCGGCTCGGGTAGCTCTGCAGGCCCCCGAACTCGCGCAGAGTCGTGAGGTAGGACTCGTCGAGTTCACCGAGCAGATAGTTGATGCCGTGAAGCACCGGAGCGGCGTGCGGCTTGACGGAAACCCGGTCGCCGGAACGAAGTTGGCCGAACCACAGTGACGTCATGATCGAGACCATCGACGCGCAGGAGGCCTGATGGCCGCCGACCTTGAGCCCACTCGGGTTCGGACGGACACGGTTGGCGTGATGGATCATCGCGGTCGACAACCACAGAACGCGCTTCTCGATCTCCGCCAGTGACTCGGGAGCGTTCTGGTTGATGCTGGGGCTGTTCACGGCCGGTCCTGCCTTCAGTAGTGGACATCGATCACCGCACCGCCTGTACCCCAGATCGTGGGGCCGACGATGTGGTTGTGATGTTTGGCAGGACTTCCTGAGGCCGAACCGTTCGGTGCGGCAAAGTCCAGCCGCACCTGTTGATCTGTTGTGCAGATTCTGCGTCAAAGTTCATCATCGGCATACAGATTGGGCAATAGCTACCCAGTGGATTGAGCAATGTGCGCAACGCCGAGGGCTGTGCGCCGTGACAGGTGGGCACTATGCGCAGTGCACTGGGAGTCGCGCGCCGTCAGTCCATCAGGTCGTGGACGTAGCACCAGCGCCAGGATTCGCCGGGCTCGTGTGAGCGCATGACCGGGTGCCCGGTGTCGCGGTAGTGGTTGGTGGCGTGTTGATGAGGGCTGGAATCGCAGCATCCGACGTGGCCGCAGGACAGGCACATGCGCAGGTGAGACCAGTTATCCTCGCCCAACGCGGCGCACTCCTGGCAGACGCCGGGTGTCAGCGCCGCCGGGTCCGTGTCGGGCGCATTGGTTAGTTCCTCGCAACCTGTCGGAGCGGGCGCGGGCTGCTGTGTGCGAGCTGCTGCTCGCTTCAGGATTTTCTTCATCGCCTTCCATACTGCATGCTGCCAGGGTGAACGGCATATTACTGGGGGTTGTAGTAGCGGCGTTGCTGGTGGCGGCGGTCGCGCGAAGGTTCGGATTGTCTTCGCCGCTGATCCTTGTCCTGGTCGGTTTGATCGCCTGTCAGATACCGGGTGTTCCGGAATTGGAACTCGATCCCGACCTCGTACTGTTCGTCGTGTTGCCTCCACTTCTGTACTCGGCAGCACTGGACAGTTCATATCTGGCACTGCGTTCCAATCTGCGTCCGATCGGATTTCTCGCAGTGGGGCTGCCCCTGGCGACGACGGCAGCGGTGGGCTTTGTCGCCTACCTGATCGTGCCGGAGTTCTCGATTGCAGCGGCACTGGTTCTCGGCGCCATCGTGGCGCCGCCGGACGCGGTGTCCGCGAGCGCAATCGGACGCAAGCTCGGTCTGCCGCGCCGAATCATGACCCTGCTGGGCGGGGAGAGCCTGCTCAACGACGCCACCGCTCTGACGGCGTACAAGGTTGCTCTCGCCGCCGCCGTGGGTACTGGTGCGACGCTGATCGGCGGCTTCGAGACGTTCCTCGTCGCAGCGGTTGGTGGAACGGTGATCGGCCTCGCGGTGGGCTTTGTCATCTCGAAGGTTCGCGGCAAACTCCAGGATCCGGTGATGGAGAGTGGAATCGGATTGGTGGTGCCGTTCTTCACCTACCTGGCTGCAGAAGAGATCCACGCGTCGGGCGTCATCGCCGTCGTCGTGGCCGGATTGTTCCTCGGCCAGCGCTCCACCCGCGCGAGTTATGCGACGCGCTTGCAGGACACGGCAGTGTGGAAGGCCGTCGACCTGATCCTGGAGTCGTTCGTCTTCCTGTTGATCGGGCTCCAATTGCCCAGCGTTGTCAACGGATTGCAGGGGTACAGCACCTCGATCGTCGTCTGGGCGTCGGTTGCCGTTCTCGTGACCGTCGTGGTGGTGCGGATCGCCTGGGTGTTCCCGTTCACGTATGTACCACGCTGGCTGTCTCCCCGCATCAGGGCGAGGGAACCGGAGATTTCGGCTCGGGCGGTGTTCGTCGTGTCGTGGGCCGGTATGCGAGGGGTCGTGTCACTGGCGGCTGCCTTCGCGATTCCGTTGACGGTCAACAGTGGGGAGGACTTCCCCGGCCGTTCGCTGATTCTCTTCCTGACATTTGTCGTTGTGGTCGGCACGCTACTGCTGCACGGCCTGACGCTGCCGTGGGTCATCCGTGTCCTCGGCGTGCAGGGCAACGAAGCGCAGTCCGACGCACGCGCTGAGGCGGCAGCACAGGACAAGGCTGCGCGGGCCGCTGCGGCGCGGCTGGACGAGTTGGTCGGAGCCGACGCCGACGACGTTCCTCAGGTCCGGAATCGTGCCGCAGACATCTTGCGAAGCTGGAACACCCACCGCGCGAACTCGGCGTGGGAGCGACTGGGGCGCAGCGACGAGGATCTGGGGGAGAGCCCGTCGAATGCCTTCCGCTCGCTGCGCCTCGAGATGATCGATGCCGAGCGAGGTGTCTTCATCGCCGAGCGCGATGCCGGCCGGATCGACGACGAGGTTCTCCGAAAGGTACTTCGAGAGCTCGATCTCGAGGAAGCGACGCTGGATCGAGACTAGATCTGGACTAGACCGCCTGGTCTGATCTCGGCGAGGGTATTCGCTGGCCAGGGTCGGTTTACCCGACCGTTGAGGCCTGCAACTTAACCGATTCCACTGAGCGAGACTCGATCCGATTTTCTGTGCCTCCCATCACAGACTGTTTCGTGTTCCACATCACGTCATGGTCTTACCCCGCCTTGGAGGCATTCGAATGAGTCGTAGTTCCCGCCGCGGAAGTCGCAGATTGGCTGCGGCTGCGCTGGCGATCACCGCAAGTATGTTCCTGGCGTCGTGCGCCGACAATGGCTCGAGCAATGGCGGCGGCGAATCCGCTGATTCCGGTTCCTCGCTGAAGATCGGCATGGTCAACGAGCAGGCCGACCCCGGCACTCCCACCAAGGGCGGCACGCTGACGTTCAGCGGCTACTCGGCGGTCACGACTCTCGATCCCGCGAAGGCTCAGGTTGCCGGCGCTACCGGTGGCAGCGAGCTCAGCGCCATCTACGACGTGCTCATGCGTTACGACCCCATCGGGCAGAAGTTCGAGCCCAAGCTCGCCCAGTCGCTCGAAGCGAGTTCGGACAGCAAGACCTGGACGCTGAAGTTGCGCGACGGTGTGAAGTTCAGCGACGGAACAGCTTTCGATTCCAAAGCAGTGGCGGACAGCATCAACCGCTACGTCACCAACAAGGGACCTCAGTCGAGCCTCTGGGCTTCCAAGGTTGCCTCGATCGACACCCCGGACGCGACGACGGTTGTCTTCAACCTCGTTGATCCGTGGACGGGCATCCAGTCGATGCTCGCCACCGGACCCGGCATGATCGTCGCCCCGAGCGCCCAGCAGGCTGACCAGTTCACCCCGATCGGTGCCGGCGCCTTCACTCTCGAGAAGTTCGCTCCCAACGAGGAACTTCTGTTGGCTGCTCGCCCCGACTACTACGACGGCGCACCGAACATCGACAAGCTCAAGCTGATCAGCATCGTCGGCGCTCAGCCCACCGCCGAAGCCCTCAAGACCGGCGGCATCGATGCCGCGTACATGCGTACGCTCACCCCGATCCTGGATCTGATCGAGTCGGGCTACCCCGGCTTCGTCGACATCCCGTCGCTCGGCTACATCGCGAACGTGAACATGGCCCCGGGCCGCCCGGGCTCGGATGTTCGTGTCCGCCAGGCGATGGCGCTGGCCGTCGATCCGGAGACGCTCAACACCCGCGTCAACAACGGCAAGGGACTGCCCGGCCAGGAGATCTTCCAGGACACCTCGCGTTGGCACAACGACGTCGCACCGATCGGTGTCGATCCCGCCAAGGCGAGGGAACTGCTCGATCAGGCCAAGGCCGACGGCTACGACGGAAAGATCACGTTCCTCTCCATCCAGGAACCGTCCGCGCAGGCGACCGCTCTGGCCATCCAGGCGATGCTCAACGCAGTCGGATTCGACGCTCAGATCGAATACGTCACCGGTGCAGGTGATCTGGTCAAGCGGATGTATGCCGATCACGACTACGACATGAGCACCGCAGCATTGAGCCTTGCCGAGGCCGATCCCTACGAGCGTCTGTACACGGGCATCAAGTCCGGCGGCCGTAATAACGCGACCGGCTACTCCGACGCCGAAATGGACGCTCTACTGGACAAGTTGGGCGTCGCAACCACCGACGACGACAAGAAGGCAGTCCTGGCACAGATTCAGGAACGCGCCAACGAGACCGTCCCGTGGCAGGTGTGGGGCAACGTTGCAGCACTCGACGTCTGGAACCAGAACGTTCACGGTCTCGAGCAGAGCCTCGACGGAATCGTGCTCTTCGACGGAGCCTGGAAGTCCTAGAGAGCCTGAAGCCCTGGAGAGCTTGAAGTTCACGGCCGGCCCCGCGCCGATATTGCAGCGGATCGGGGCCGGCCGCGAACGAAGACCTGAAATCAGAGGAACTGCTGTGTATTGCGAGCTCGCTGTCCGAAGGAGACGAAATCGATGAACATCGGCGCAATAGGTAAGAAATTGGGCCAGCTCGTCATTGTGATCCTGATCGTCAGCTTCGGAACCTTCGTGCTGGCATCACTGATCCCCGGCGATCCTGCTGTCTCCGTTCTCGGTGAAGGCAGAACGCCCGCCGAGTACGAGGAAGTTCGGCAGCAGCTCGGGCTCAACGACCCACTCCTGGTTCGCTATTGGGACTGGCTGACCAGCGCTCTGCAAGGCGACCTCGGTAATTCGCTTGTTCCCCCGCAGCAGGACGTCCTCACCGCGATCGGCTCGGCACTGCCCGTCAGCGTTCAGTTGGCAGTGATGGGTTTGGTCATCGCACTCGTCGTCGCCGTGCCGCTCGCACTCTGGTCGGCGCACCACGAAGGAGGCGTCATCGACCGCGTCATCAGCGCCGCGACGTTCGGTGTTCTTTCCGTCCCGAGCTTCCTCGCCGGTCTGTTGCTGATCATGGTCACCGTCAACTGGCTCGGCTGGTTCCCGCGATCACAGTGGGTGCGCATCGGCGACAGCCTCTCCGGAAACCTCTCACACGCAATACTTCCCGCAATCACCATCAGCCTCCTCGAGATGGCGATGTTCACTCGCGTTCTCCGATCCGACCTGGTGACGACGCTCCGTGAGGATTACATCCTCGCGTCGAAGGCCAAGGGAATGCCCACGCTGCGAGTGCTTTTCAGTGACGCGCTTCGGCCGTCGTCGTTCTCGCTCATCACGATGATGGGTCTGGCTCTCGGCGGCATGATCGGCAGCACCGTGATCGTCGAGACGCTCTTCTCGTTGCCCGGAATGGGCACGCTCATCGTCCGCGCAGCGCAGCAAGGTGATTCGCCGATGCTGCTGGGCGCGGTGGTCGTGATCGCCGTCATCTACGTCCTCGTCAACAGTGCGATCGATGTTCTGTACACCTATCTTGACCCGAGGAGTCGTCGTGTCCATGTCTGAAGTGACGCCAGACGGAGCGGCCCCGTCGCCGGCCCCGTCCGAGGTGATGACATACCGGCAGCAGACAGTCCTGCTGGCTCCCGGTCCCGTCGAGACGTTGGAACAGCCCAAGAATCTGGTCCTGATCGGATCGATTCTCACAGTGGTCGGCGTTGCGCTTCTCGGCACCGCGCTCTTCGGTTCGGCCATCATGATGACCGTCCGCATCGTGCTCGCGCTCGTTGCCCTGGTTTTCCTCTTCAAGGGTCTCGGCAAACTCGGTACGTCCAAGTGGGGCAGTCAGTTCGATCTGTCGTACTGGTTGGCGTGCATCTGGCTGGTCGCGCTGATCCTGGCCGCGATCTTCGCGCCGCTGCTGCCGCTCGGTGAGTACAAGGACACGGTCAAGACCTTGGCCGAGCCGGGCTTCGCCTCGCCGAGTCTGCTGTCCGATCACCCGTTGGGTACCAACAACTTCGGTCTCGACCTCCTCGCCCGCGCCCTGTTCGGGGCTCGAGCATCCTTGACCGTGGCCATCTGCGCCGTACTGATCGGGATGATCATCGGTGGCACCATCGGCGTCATGGCGGGTTACTTCCGCGGCAAGGTCGATGCCGTCGTCGGAATCCTGACCAACTCGCTGCTGGCCATTCCTTCCCTGGTCCTGCTGATCGCACTGGCCGCAGTGCTCACGTCGAACCTGCGCAACATCACGCTCGCACTCTCGATTCTCTGCATTCCCAGCATGGTTCGAATCGCGAGGGCCAACACCATCGTTGTCGCCCAACGGGAGTTCGTGCTTGCCGCCCGTGCCATGGGCGCCACCAAATGGCGTGTCATCTGGCGCGAGTTGGTTCCCAACGTCCTCGTTCCCGTCGCCGCGCTCGGCTTGGTGGCCGTCTCCGGTCTGATCGTCGCGGAAGCCTCACTGAGCTTCCTCGGACTCGGTATCGCACAACCCGATCCGACCTGGGGCAACATGATTGCCGAAGGTCAGGGCGGGATCGTGGAGAAGCATCCGTTCATCGTCCTGGTACCAGGCGTCTTCCTCTTCCTTACGGTGTTCTCCTTCAACCTCATCGGCGAGAAGTATCGGAGTAAGCTGTGACCACTTCAGCTCAGAACGGCGTTCCGCTGCTGCAGGCGGACAACATCAGAACCGTATTCGCCACTCCGCGTGGCCAGTTGCGAGCAGTCGACGGTGTCTCGATCCACGTCTCCGCTGGTGAGACTCTCGGCATCGTCGGCGAATCCGGTTCCGGCAAGTCGGTTCTCGGGCGCACCATCATGGGTCTGCTCCAGAAGGGTCCAGCCCTCGACATCAGCGGGACGGTGACGTTTGCCGGCCGCGACATGTCGACGATGAAGAAGTCGGAGATGAAGCACTTCTGGGGACCCGAGATCGCCATGGTCTTCCAGGACCCGATGACCTCGCTCAATCCGTTCAAGCGAATCGGCACCCACATCACCGAATCCTTGAAGTTCCACCTGGGTCTGAAGAAGGACGCGGCCCGCGATCGCGCTGCGGAACTCCTGTCGATGGTGGGTATCCCCGAGCCCAAGCGTCGGCTCGATCAGTACCCGCACGAACTGTCGGGCGGTATGCGACAGCGCGTGGTCATCGCGATGGCCCTGGCCTGCGAGCCGAAACTGCTGATCGCGGACGAGCCGACGACCGCTCTCGACGTGACGGTACAGAAGCAGATCCTCGACCTGCTCGCCTCACTCAACGACAAGCTCAACATGGCCGTCATCCTGATCAGCCACGACCTCGGTGTGGTGTCGGGTCGATCGGATCGTGTCGCCGTCATGTACGCCGGTTCCGTCGTGGAAACGTCGGCGACCGAAGAGTTGTTCACTCGTCCGCGTCATCCGTACACCGAAGCGCTGATGGCCGCGATTCCGCGACTCGAATCGCCGACGCACACAGTGCTGCAGACAATTCCGGGTGGGCTCCCGGACATGACGAAGCCGATCACCGGTTGCCGCTTCGCCGCTCGCTGCCGGTACGCCCAGGACGACTGCCTGACCGGCGACCCGGCTCTGGCTCCCGGCGGCCCTGGGGACAACACAACCGAAAGTCATACGTTCGCGTGCCACTACCCGGTCGATACCCCGGAAGGCACAACGGCATTGGTCGCCAACGAGAAGGCCGGCACGACCGCAGCGGGCCTGACGCTCGCGGTGAAGGAGATGGTCTGATGACTGCATCAGTGGATACCAGAAAGCCCGAGACGGTGGACGCGGCCTTGACGGTCGAGGACCTGGTCGTCGAATTCAACGTCGGCAAGGGTCAGACTGTTCATGCTGTATCCGGGATCAGCTTCACCGTCGCCCCGGGTGAAACCTTGGGTGTGGTCGGTGAATCCGGCTGCGGCAAGTCCACGGCGGGCCGGGCGATCATGCAGTTGCCTTCGCCGACGTCGGGTTCCATTCGCCTGGGACGGACGGAGATGACGGCACTGGGCGCGGAGGAGTTGCGTCGCAGCCGCACCCAGTTGCAGATGATCTTTCAGGATCCGATCTCCTCGCTGAACCCGCGACGCAAGGTCAAGGCTCTCATCACCGAGGGTCCGTCGATCTGGGGCGGAAAAGACAAGGCCGCCATCGAAGCTCGGGCGCGCGAGGTTCTCGCCGAGGTCGGGTTGGACCCAGACATGGTGTGGGACCGGACCCCGCGCGAGCTCTCGGGCGGACAGTGTCAGCGCGTGTGCATCGCCCGCGCGTTGATGCTCGACCCCAAGGTCCTGATCTGTGATGAGCCGGTCTCGAGCCTCGACGTGTCCGTGCAGGCGCAGATTCTGAACCTGCTCGAGGACGCGAAGAAGCGTCACGGGCTGTCTTTGCTGTTCATCGCGCACAACATGGCCGTCGTGAAGAACATCAGTGACCGCGTGATGATCATGTATCTGGGTCGCGTCTGCGAAATCGTTCCCGCAGAAGACATGCAGAACCGTGCGCTGCACCCGTATACGCAGCTACTGCTGGCTTCGATTCCCGATCCCGACGCCACCGTGACCGCGGCGCAGAACGTCGAGCAGAAGGTCATCGAACTGCCGTCGCCGCTCAATCCGCCCAGTGGCTGCCGGTTTCGTACCCGGTGCCCGCTGGCCACGGATCTCTGTGCGGAGGAAGTTCCCGAACTCCGTCTCGTCGAGGGTGGACACCAGGTGGCGTGCCACAACGTGTGAGTTGAGCTAGACGCGCAACATGTTTCGCACGTGACCGGTTTCGTTGATCGACCCGACCCTGCGGCTTCCATTACGGGAAACAAGAATTCGCGTCACGGAGACGTACTCGATCGGGAAGGTCAACGGACGCTCCAGCCCGAGTAGTTCCTGAAGAATGATGTTGACGACGCCGCCGTGGCAGAAGATCGCGACGGTGGCGTCGTTGTCAGTCGCCGCGACCACGTCGTCGATCGCGCCGAGTACGCGCTCACGAAAAGCGTCGCCGTCCACCGACTCGGGTAGCCAGCCGGCTTTGATGCGCGCATACGTTTCCGGTGCGCGTTCCAAGACCTCGTGCATCGGGATGTAGTGGGGCTGCTCGTAGTCGTATTCCGCCAGACCCTCGAGCTGGGTGACCGGAAGATCCAATACCTGCGCTACTGGGACCGCGGTCTCGAGTGCGCGCTTCTGCGGGCTGCTGAAGAGCCCGGTGGTCCGGTACGGCGCCAGTGCTGCGGGCAGCCGTAGTGCCTGAGCGTGGCCTTCGTCGGTCAGCGAGGGATCGGCGCGGCCTTCGGTGACCTCGGCCAGTTCGGGGAGCGCGTGTCGGATCAGGAGTAGTTGCACCTACGTCACCTTGCCATGTAGAGATCGAACGCCACCACGAGGTTTCGGCCGTCGCGTTTTGCCTGGTACATCGCGTTGTCGGCGATGTCGAGCAGAGTCTCCATGCCCGGCATCGCACGATCGACCCAGGCGACGCCGATACTGACCGTTCCCGCGAAACCGCGAATGGATCGCGCGTGAGCCTCCTGGGTCTGCCGAATCCGCTCCGCGAGCTGGATGGCTTCCTCGAAGGTGCAGTCGCCTATCGCGACGGCAAATTCTTCACCACCCAGTCGACCGGACAGTCCCAGTCCTTCGGTAGTGGCGAGGAGGGTGTTTCCGAATTGTTCGAGGACCGAATCGCCGGTGAGATGACCGAGGTTGTCGTTGATGGATTTGAAGTGGTCGAGATCGAGCATCATGACGGCGATCGGTCGTTGCGCCGCGTGCTGGGCGTCGAGGAGTTCCTGCGATTGGGTCCAGAACGCGTGGCGACTCAGCGTTCCGGTCAAGGCGTCGCATTCGGCGATTCGTTGGAGTTCTCGCTCAGCGCGTCGCTGTGCGCCCGTCGCGACGGCCACGGCGATGGGGGAGAGTGCCATCAAGATGACGGAGATTCTGGTGGTCACGCCTTCGCTCAGCAGGTGAATCGGATCTGCCAGTGCCAGTCGCCCCTTGCCCGCCATGACCAGTGCCCAGGCACTCCATCCGGCTGCCAGTAGCGAAGTGCTGAACAGTGAGACGCGCATCGCGCACCACAGGAGCGCCGGCATCGGGAGCAGTAGCGCAAGAGCACCCTGCACCTCCAAGGCGAACGGCAGACAGACCAGGAGTGCGGCTAGCGGCGCAAGGATCTGTGTGAGCCGCCTCACGCGCAGACTCTGCCGCACAGACGGCCCGAAGGTTCTACGAATGTGTTCGAGCGTCGGTGCCGACAGAACGATCGGCAGCACGATCAGATACGTACACAGGTCGGCGAAGAACCACCCCACCAATTCCGTTGCCGCACCGCTTCCTTCGTGGAGTTGAGTGCGGAGTGCGCTGGCGGACCCGGCCGTCAGAGATGCCAGAACCGAAACGAGAAAGACTCTGGTGGTGTACTTCGCTTCGGAGACTCGCTGTGGAAAGCAGCCGAGCAAGTTCGCGGCGATCAATCCCGTCGTGACTCCGATCAGGTTGATCGCATTCAGTTCGAAGGCCCGCTGCACGGGGCTTCCGGTCGCAAGATCCGCTGTCATCAGCGCGGCGCCGCCGACAGCCAGTCCGATCGGCGCAAACGAGCGAGGGTTACGAAGGAGAATGCCCAGAAGGATCGCGTTGGCGGGCCAGAAGGTCGAGAGAAACCCGGGCGGACGGGCGGCGATGCCCGCCAGGGCGACAACGAGGATCGCCACGAAAATCAGGCACGAGCGCACCTGACGTGTCGAACGGTCCATGGTCAGCCTGTCGTAGAAAGCAGAAGCTGTCCGAGACTAGCAATGATCCGGCTACTGTCCGAGTTGTAACTTTAGGTGTCACTCTCGACGGTTCGGCTGCGTGAGGCGCCGGATCAATTCCGCCAACTCCTCGGGCTGATCGATCATGGCGTGGTGATGCGCCGGGCGTAGTACGTGAAAGCTTCCGCCGAGGTAGGTGGCGAGTTTCTGCTGTTTCGCCATCCAGGCGATGGACCAGGGGGTGGTGTGGCCCGTGTGCGCGGCGACGACGCTACGGTCGATGTCGGGTAGGGGGTGCGTGCTCGACCGTCGTAAAGCGTTGAGCTCCAACGCCATATCGGTGTATGCGACGTATTCGACCATCGCCGCTTCCAGATAATGAGGCTCGCGGTAGATCTTCCGGACCCATTCGAGCGTCGCGTCCGAGGAGCCGCTCGGCGGCACGGACTGGTTGAGGATCTTGCGCGTCGTGGTGCCGAGGAGACGTTGCAGCCCGGTGGTGCTGAACGAGGCCGCGGCGGCCCGGGAGGCGATCAGCAGTAGGTCGCGGGGGAAAAGACGTTTCGGTTCTTTCTCGGCACTGGAATCGAGGAGGAGCATTCCCGCCGCGCGATCGGGGAAGAGGCGTGCAAAGCCTTCGACGTAGAAGCCGGCGATGGAGTGGCCGACCACCACCGCCGGCCCCTCCAACCCCAGAGCGTCGAGAACATCGAGGATCCGCTGAGCTTCACCGCGCACGGTCGGCACTTCGGAAGTCGGCTCACTGAGTCCGAAACCCGGGCGATCGAACCGGACGACGGTGTGGTCCGACTGGAGATGACGTGCGCAGTCATCCCAGTCGAACCAGTTGCCTGCCAGCCCGCCGCACAGGACGACGACGGGGCCGTCGCCTTCGGCCAGAACATGCAGCCGGTTCTCGCCGACCTGCAAGATTTCGCCCGGTGGTTTCACGTGGAACAATTCCGGCACGCGAGAATCCGGACTACTGACGCGGTTTCGCGAGGGGGAAGGCCAGCGTCTCGCGGATGCTGCCACCCGTGATCAGCATGACGATTCGGTCGACGCCCATCCCGAGACCACCCGTCGGCGGCATCGCGTGTTCGAGGGCTTGGAGGAAGTCCTCGTCCAATTCCATCGCTTCTGGGTCGCCGCCGGCCGCGAGCATCGACTGCTCGGTGAGCCGGTTGCGTTGATCCACGGGGTCCGTCAGCTCGCTGTACGCGGTTCCGAGTTCGACGCCCCACGCCACCAGGTCCCACTTCTCGGCGACGCCGGGGATGCTGCGGTGCGGCCGGGTGAGCGGCGACATCGAGGTGGGGAAGTTGGTGTAGAACGTCGGGAACTCGGTGTAGTCCTCGACCAGGTGCTCGTACATTTCCTGCGCAATGGCGCCGGTATCCCAGCTGGACTGGTACGGAATCTCGTTGGCGTCGCACAGCTTCTGCAGGTCTTCGAGATTCGTCTCGGGGGAGACGTCGACGCCAAGTTTTTCGGCGACGGCGCCGTGCATCGTTTTCACCGGCCACTCGCCGGAGATGTCGACCTCGACCAGTTCGCCGTCCGGGCCGGGTCGCATGATGATCTCGCGACCGAACGCTGCGACGGCCGCCGCCTGGATCAGCTCGCGGCACATCCGCATCATGCCCTCGTAGTCACTGTGCGCCTCGTACGCCTCGAGGATCGTGAACTCGGGATTGTGTTTGAAGTCGACGCCCTCGTTGCGGAACACGCGGCCGATCTCGAACACCTTTTCCATACCCGCGACGCACAGGCGCTTCAGGTACAGCTCGGGTGCGATGCGGAGATAGAGGTCGAGGTTGTACGCGTTGATGTGTGTCAGGAACGGTGCGGCGTTCGCGCCGCCGTGCACCTGCTGCAGGATCGGCGTCTCGACTTCGAGGTATCCGCGACTACCGAGTGAATCGCGCAGCGACTTCACGACGGCGCTTCGGGCCTCGAGCAGTTCGCGGGCCTTCGGGTTGAGAGCGATGTCGAGGTATCGCTGGCGGACACGGGTCTCGGGATCCGAGAGGCCCTTCCACTTGTCCGGCAGCGGGTGCAGGCACTTGCCGTTCATGCGCCATTCGGTGGCGATGAGCGACAGTTCGCCCTTGCGGCTGCGGCCGATGGTTCCGCTGACCTCGATAAGGTCACCGAGATCGAACTCGGCGGCGAACTCCGCCAATTTCTCGCGGCCGACGTTGTCCTGGTCGACCAGGACCTGAATGTCGCCGGACCAATCGCGCACGTCCGTGAACACCACTCCGCCGTAGTCGCGGACCCGCAGGAGGCGTCCCGCGATTCGCACGCGGGTGCCCTCCGGTGACTTCGCTGCCGCCGCGATCGTGTGCGTCGGCGGATAGGCGACGGGGTACGCGGCGATTCCTTCGTCGGCCAGTTGCGCGAGCTTGTTCATGCGCACCCGAACCTGCTCGGGTCGACGCGGGCCGTTGGTCGTGAACGACGGCGCCGAGTCCGGCGGACTGCCGTCGGCGTGCAGTCCTTCGGACGTCACCAGAGCGGCGGGCACCGCCACATGCGTGCCGGTGTGTTTGACGACCTGGCTCGACTTGCGCCCGAAACTGGGCAGCACCACAAAGCCTTCGGCGATGGCCGACGCGAATCCGACGCGCGGCAGTTCGCGGTTGTCTTCGAAGCAGAGGAAGCGTGGCTCCCAATCAGGCTGGTACTTCACATTCGAGCGGTACAGGGCTTCGAGCTGCCACCAGCGCGAGAAGAAGACGAGCACCGAGCGCCAAATGCGGAGGATCGGGCCGGCGCCGATGCGCGAACCTTCCTCGAATACCGAGCGGAACACGGCGAAGTTGAGCGAGACCCGTACGACGCCGATCTCGTCCGAACGTGTGGCCAACTCCGCGACCATCAGTTCGACGACTCCGTTGGGCGCAGTCGGCTTGCGGCGCATCAGGTCGAGCGACACGCCGTTCGGACCCCACGGCACGAGCGAGAGCATGCCGACGACGCTTTCGTCCTCGGTGCCTTCACCCATGACGGCCTCGACGAGGAGGCAGTCGCCGTCGAGGTGATCGCCCAATCGGCCGAGCGCCATGGAGAAGCCGCGCTCGGTATCGGTGTCGCGCCAGTCGTCGGCGCGGATGATGACGGCCGCCATGTCCTCGGGCGGGATGTCGCGATGGCGTCGCATCCGGACGGTGACGCCGTGGCGTCTCACACGGGTGACGGCCTGACGGACCGGACGCATATCGCGTCCGTTGAGATTGAACTCGCGGGTACGCAGGATCGCTTCGTCGCCGAGTTGCAGGACGCTCAAGCCCGCCTTCTTGTACGCCGTCGCTCCGGTTTCGCTGGCGCCCATGACGGCCGTCGCCCAGCCGTACTGCGACGCGAGTCCTTGCCAGGCTTCGATGGCGTGCGGCCAGGCTTCGGGATCGCCGATCGGGTCACCACTGGCGAGGCAGACGCCGATTTCGACGCGATACGTGATCGCGGCCTTGCCGCTCGGTGCGAAGATGACGGCCTTGTCGCGGCGGGTGGCGAAGTAGGCGAGGGAGTCGTCGGCACCGAAGTTCTGGATCAGCCCGCGGATCGCGGACTCGTCGTTTCCGGTGAGGGCGTTGTTGGAGCGTTGCGCGCGGAAGAGCGTCATGACGGCGGCGAGTAGTGCGATGGCGCCGAGGAGACCGAGGATCGTGTTGACGAAGACGCGTGGATGACCGTCGAACACCTCGTTGTCAACCGAAGCCGCGGCGGTGACGCGGTTCAGTGCCCACAGGAATCGTTGGTTCTGCGGCAGGTCACCTGGGAAGAGTTCGACCAGGCCCCAACCGATCACGGTCGCTACAGCCATGCCGCCGATCAGCACGCCGAGAGCTTTCCAGCCGGCGCCGCGTCGTACGCGTGTGTAGAACTCGGGCCTCGCGGCGATCAGGATTCCGATCACGATCAGTAGAACGACAACGGCCACGGCGTTGTTCGGGTTCTTGTCGACGATCGCGGAGGCGATGTTAGTGAGGGTGATCAGTGACAGGTAGATCGTCAACAGCCACCAGGCGATGCGCTTGCGGCTCGCGAGGGCAGCGGCGAGCAGGGCGACGACGAGCGCCCACGACAGGCTCGTATCCGGTGCGTCGAAGTAGTAATTGTCGATGTATTCGCGTGGGACGCGGAGGATGTGCCGCAGTACCGGCGAGATGCTCCACAGGAACACCAGTACAGAGAAGACTCCGAGGATCAGTCCCGAGATATGGGGAACCTGGCTGAACCGCCCTTTGCGGAATCGACGCGCCTGGCGCGGATTTTCGGGTGGCGATTCCACCAACTCTGCAGTGGTGTCCGATACCTCGGTCAATGGTGCCATCGAGCTTCCTCTCCTACCGGTCGATCAGATCCTCACGCTAAGTGTGGTCTGTCGTGTCCAGTTTTGTGGGAGGAGGAAGATGATTGACATGACCGACAACATTCCAGCAGTACCCATCCGCGACGAAATGATTCGGCTCGGTCAGTTTCTGAAGCTCGCGAACCTCATCGAATCGGGCGCGGAGGCCAAGGAAGTGATCGCCGACGGCATGGTTTCGGTCAACGGTGAGGTCGAAGATCGCCGTGGCCGTCAGCTTCGTGACGGCGATGTCGTCGAGATCGGCGGGATGGCCGCCAAAGTGGAAGCCCCCGCCTGATCCCGCGACTTCTGACTAGCTTTCGCGAACGACGACGCCGTCTTGGTCGCTGTAGACGATCTCGCCTGGGTTGAAGGTGACGCCGCCGATTTCGATCGGCACGTTCTTCTCACCCGAACCGGTCTGAGTGCTCTTTCGCGGGTTAGTACCCAAAGCCTTGACGCCGATGTCGAGGGTGCGCAGGATCGCCGAGTCGCGGACAGCTCCGTTGACGATGACGCCGGCCCAGCCGTTGTCGACGCCGCGGCCGGCGATGATGTCGCCGACCAGCGCGGTGTGGATGCTCGCGTCACCGTCGACGACGAGGACTCCGCCGTTGCCCGGTTCGCTGAGGGTCTGCTTCACGAGCAGGTTGTCCTGGAAGCACTTGATGGTGGTGATGGGGCCGGCAAAAACCTCACGTCCACCGAACTGGGTGAACTGCGTGTCGCAGCTGCGGATGTCGGGTCCGATCTCGTCGGCAAGGTCAGCGGTCGCTACAGGCTCGGTCATGCCCCACAGGATAGTCGGCAGCGAGCCGACCACGGGTTCCCAGACCTATGCCGCATCCGGTAGACATCGACGGTGGACACATCGCGCTGGTACCGATCGTTCGCGGAAGTGGAGGCTCGAGGGAACTCAGCGACCTACGAGGAATGGGGCCTCGGCGTATCGGAGGATCCAGCAGTCCTCGCTCTGATCGATCGACTTCCAGAACCCCGCAGGCAACCCAACCTGATATTCGGGGCGAGTCGTCACCTCGGTGCCCCGGTCGCGCCGTATGCGTCGTTTCGCCGGTGGCTGAGGGAGAACTGGTCCGAGGTGGAACAACTCGCGCGGATCCGGACTACGCAGACCAATGAAGCCGGCCGCGCTGCCGTCCTGGTTCCCGTCCTCGGATTGTTGAAAGGGCCGCTCTCACTTATCGAAGTCGGTGCCTCGGCGGGCCTGTGCCTCTATCCGGACCGCTACAGCTATCTCTATGGCAGGGAAAGGTACCTGCATCCAGTAGAAGGTCCGTCCACTGTGTTGCTCAAGTGCGCGACGACTGGCAATCCGCCGATTCCGGAGAAAGTCCCAGACGTGGTCTACCGGGCGGGTATCGACCTCAATCCACTCGATGTAAGCGATACCGACGACATGGGATGGTTGGAGAGTCTTGTGTGGCCGGAACAGGACCATCGCCGTCAGCGATTGCGCCACGCTGCTGCCCTCGCGCGTGCGGATCCGCCTCGTCTGGTTCGCGGAGATCTCACGTCGGCTGTTGCCAATCTCGTCGAACGTGCGCCACTCGACACCACGATCGTCGTCTTTCACAGCGCAGTCCTAAACTATCTGATCCCCACTGCCAGAATGGAATTCACAGAAGTTGTTCGCGCTTTGCCATGTCACTGGATCGCCAACGAAGGTATTGGAGTTCTGTCTGAAGTCGACGCCAAGCTGACCGTGGCACCCGAGGAATGTCGCGGCAAATTTGTTGTCTCTCTTGACGGCACACCCCAGGGACTAGCCGGTGGCCATGGGCAGTTCCTCGACTGGGTAGGCCAAACCAGTACGGCGCCAGTGGATTAGCAACCGGGGAGTATGCCGTTCAGCACTATGTCGGCGAGTGAGTCGGCGAACGGCCCCGGGTCTGGGACGTCCCGAACCGACATCGCGAAGATGGCCGCGCCCGCCATGATGTCGAGAAGAGCGTCGGCGTCGACACCGCTTCGGATGTCGCCGCGCTCCCTCGCCGCTTCCAGTCGACGGTTCAGTTCGACGCGGACTCCGGCCAGTTGCCGCACCACCAGAACCTCACGCAATTCCGCGTTTGTTCGCACCTCGCTCATCAGCCCGGGTGCAGCGGCTCGCGTGGCAGGAGCTGCGAACAGTGCAACCGCGCCGTGCACCAGCGCGCGGATCTGATCCGCGATCGTGCCTTCGGTGCCGAGCTCGGTGTCGATGTCCGCGCCCTGTTCGACGTCGAGCACCGGATAGATCGCGTCGTTGACGATGTGCGCCTTAGACGGCCACCGACGGTAGATCGCCGGGCGCCCCACTCCCGCACGGGTGGCGATGGCGTCGATGGACGTGCCTGCATACCCCTTTTCCTCCAACAGTTGCCTGGTCGCGTCCAGTACTGCGTCGTCGATTGCAGGGTTTCGCTGCGGGCCCAGGCGGTGCTGAGTTTCGGAATCTTTGGACATTTTGGGCAAATCCCTTGCGGTATCGCTGTGATGGCCGTTACATTCTGTCACGGCTTTAGTCGATACATATTGTATCGACTATCGGCACGTGCGCATCGGCGCCACCGAACCACGAGGAGTGGTGATGAACCTTCGAACCGAAACAGAAACCTCAGGCGAAGATCCCGACTACGCCGAATTCGCCAGACCCGGCGAATCCCGCAACGACCCGGCCGAAATGCGGCGCAGCCTCGAAGTCTGGCTCGCGACCGTGCTGTGGCGAGGCTCGAAACCCTCCGTGACCTCGGTCGAGATACCGGCCGCGAACGGCATGTCCAACGAAACTGTGCTTTTCGACGCGACGTGGATCGAGGACGGGATTCGAGGTGAGCATCGCCTGGTCGCCCGCATCGCCCCGCGAGACAGTGCGGTACCGATCTTCCCGTCGTACAACCTGGACCAGCAGTTTCGGGTCATGAGCGCCGTCGCAGCTCACACGTCGGTGCCGGTCCCGCGGGTGTACTGGTCCGAGAGCAACCCGGACGCGCTCGGCGGCGAGTTCTTCGTGATGGAACGGCGTGACGGCGAAATCCCGCCAGACGTCATGCCGTACACGTTCGGATCCTGGCTCTCGGAGGCTTCAGCGGCCGACTGTTCTCGGCTCCAGCAGTCATCGGTCCGGGTGCTCACGGAGTTGCACGCTATGGCCGATCCGCACCTGGCTCTCCCCGAGTTGTGCGGCGGCGGTGCCGAACCGACTGGGGTAGAAGCACTTCGAGCGCACCTCGAGGAGCAGCGACGCTATTACGAGTGGGCAACCGCTGACGGACCTGGATCCCCGTTGATCGAGCGTGGTTTCGACTGGATCGAGGCGAACTTCCCCACCGATGCCGGTTCCGCAGTGCTGTGCTGGGGAGACTCGCGGATCGGAAATGTCATCTACCGCGACTTCGAGCCGGCGGCGGTCCTCGACTGGGAGATGGCAACGCTGGGGCCGCGTGAGCTGGACCTCGGATGGATGATCTTCCAGCACAGGTTCTTCGAGGATCTCGCTGCCATGGCCGACCTCCCCGGAATGCCGGACTTCCTGCGTCGCGAGGACGTGGCAGATGCTTACCGCTCGCTGTCCGGCCACCAGGTATCGGATCTCGATTTCTACATCGTGTACGCCGCGTTGCGGCATGCGGTGATCATGTTCCGAGTCCAAAGCCGCGCAGTGGCTTTCGGTCAGGCCGAATTCCCCGACAACCCGGACGAGATGATCCTGCACCACAAGACGCTCGAAGCCATGCTCGACGGCACTTATTGGGAATTGCTCGCCACAGCCCCGGTCGCAACAGGAGATGCACGATGACACTGTCCCCGCTCGACGACTACCCCGTACATCAGATCGCCGAGACCATCCGCCACGTGGGCACCTCGGATCGAAACTTCTACGACCGCTACTACTTCAACTGCCATGCAGGCGTCGACGGCGACACCGAGCCGCTGTTTCTCATCATCGGTCTCGGTCAGTACCCCAATCTGGGTGTGTGCGATGGCTTTGCGGTTCTTCGGCGCGGCGAAGACCACATAGTCTTCCGGGCATCCCGAGCCTTGGGCGACGATCGTATGGACCTGTCAGTAGGCCCGTTGAGGATTGAGATCATCGAGGGTCTGCACCGTCTGCGGGTGATGTTGGACCCGAGTCCCGAAGCGCCGGACCTGAGCTTCGACCTCACATTCGAGTCCGACGGCCCCGCTAATCTCGAGGCCAGGCATTTTCACCGTCAGTTGGAACGAGTCACCTTCGATACTCAACGATTCGTGCAGACCGGAACATGGTCCGGATCACTGACCGTCGACGGCGACGTCATCCCAGTCACCCCGGAGACGTGGCGGGGTAATCGCGACCGATCCTGGGGTGTTCGACCGGTCGGCGAAGCGGAACCTCCTGGACGCAAGGCGGATCCGTCGATCGCCGGTAGTCAGAACTTTTTCTGGATCTACTCGATCATGCAATTCGGTGACTTCACCATCGTCACGGTCGTTCAAGAAGATCAGCAGGGACGCCGAATCCTCGAGGATGCGACACGCGTCTGGGCGGACCGTTCGCGGGAGCCGGAGTGGTTGGGTCGACCCGACCACCAACTCACCTTCATTTCCGGTACACGCGAGGTGAAGAGCGGAACTCTGTACTTCCGGCGCACCGGTGCACCAGGCGAATCCGACCACATCCTGGAGATCACCTGTGAACCAATACTGCCCAATTACATCGGTGTCGGCACAGGCTACGGACTCGAGCAGGATTGGCGCCACGGGATGTGGCAGGGCGAACTGGTGGTTCAAGGCCTGCGAGAAAAGGTTTCGGACATCGAACCGTGGAAGAAGATGCTGTGCCCAGTCGACAACTTGGCCCGGTTCACCCTCGTCGAGGACGGCGTAACGCGCACCGGGACAGGCCTGTTCGAGGTAGCAGTGATCGGACCTCACCAGCGATACGGATTCACCGGAATCGGTGACGTCGCACCGTAACCACAGCTCACCAAACCACAAAGAGAGGTACTGCCACATGTCCACAAGATCACGAATGTTGTTCGCTCGCACTGCGAAGGCCGCCGCCCTTGTTGTCGCCGGAGGTCTGTTGTTTGCCGCTCCCGCCACGGCCATCCCGCTCGACCTGGGTTCTCTGAACACGGGATCGCTCGGATCGATCGATCTCGGCTCGCTCGATCCTGTGCTCGCGCCGACACCGAACTTGGCCTCCGTGGCCAATTTTCGCGACATCGCCGGTAACGACGGTAAGGGATACGCCACCGTCGACGGCTTACACCTCAAGCGCGGCGTCATCTACCGGTCCAATGCGCTGACCGCGACCAGCGACGCAGACAAGACGACGCTCGCCGGCCTCGGACTTGCCGACGCCTATGACCTGCGCGGCGCAACCGAGATCTCCAACCCGTTCATCGGTGGCGCAGACAAGCTCCCGGACGGCGTGACGTACACGAATATCCCGATCGAGTTCAAGGATCTCACCCAGCTCGCGACAACGATCAAGTCGCCGGAGGAGGCCAAGCAGTTCTTGGTCGATACCAACCGTAGTTTTGTCACCGATCCCGTGCGCCGGGCCGGCTTCAAGCAGGTTCTCTCGGACATCGCTGCGAGTGACGGTGTGCAGTTGTTCCATTGCACCTCGGGTAAGGACCGCACGGGTTGGACCGCGATGTTGCTGCAGTCCATCGCCGGTGTCCCCGCCCAGACGATCATGGACGACTATTTGTTGAGCAACACCTACCTTCAGGCGACCAACCAGAAGATTCTCGCGCAGATCTCTCAGGCACTGAGTCCGCAGGTGGCGACCAATCTCGAGCCCGCTCTCGGTGTCGACGCTTCGTACCTGGAGGCAGGTCTCGCACAGATCGTCAGCGACTACGGAACCGTCGATGGTTATCTCACCGCAGGTCTCGGACTCACTCCGGACACGATCGCGCTTCTGAAGGCCAAGCTGGTCGGCTAGTTTCACGCTGTTAAAACGCTTGAACGAACGTGTACCAGTCGCCGTCGAACTCCTGGTAACCGATCTCGCCGTCGCGGCGGGGCTTGCCGAGATATGGTGCGCCGTCAGGTAAGTACGCCAATCCGATTGAATCGATCAGACCGCCCTCGATGTGGAAGCGGCACCCGTTGCCGACGGGCCAGACCTGCAGGACCCGATAGACGCCAATTGTTTGGTTGTCCATCGACTTCTGGCAATCCGCGGCGACTGCTTCGAGTGAATCTTTCGACAATGCAAACGCAACATGCGAAGGGACGGACAACGTCACGAGCGCGCCGGTGACGAGGACTATCACCGGCGCGATTGTGCTCAAACGCAGTGTCTTGTACTTCATCCAACCAATCAGGCTGAGTATCAACCACACTCCACCCAAACCGAGCAATACTGAGGTGGCGAGCGCAAAGAACGGAAAGTACACAACCGGCGGCATGAAGGACCACACGATGACCCCGCACGTGAGGGCGGCAAGCACTGCGGTGACAATCGCTGTCACCTTCCACCAAGATGCCGGGCCTCCACCGTCGGTCATCGGATCGCCGCTAGTCATCGGATAACCCTTGCACAATGTAGTAACTGCGGAGCTGCAACGAATGGAATTGTCCCACTGATATACGTCGGGGTCGTCGTGCGTAGATCCGCGAATTGAACATTTTCGGTGCCGGTCAGTCCTCTATCGCCTGAGGGTATGGTCGGATTGTGAACCAGGATCTGATCATTCGCCGCTACCAGCCCTCGGATGAGGACGTGGTCGTCGACCTGTGGTCTCGTGCAGCCCGCGAAGCGCATCCGTTCCTTGCGGGTGAGGGGACCGGTGAACGGGAGCAGAAGATGCGAGAGGTTTATCTGATTCAGGCCGACAATTGGGTGGCTGAACACAAGTCCGAAGTCGTTGGCCTGTTGGGAATGATCGGCTCCGAAATCGGGGGACTGTTCGTCGCGCCGGCATCACAAGGGTTGGGTGTCGGGCGGGCGTTGGTCGAACACGCTTCCACCATGCACGGCGAGGTGACACTCGAGGTTTACACCCTCAACGATCGCGCCCGCAGGTTCTATGAGCTGATGGAGTTCGAAGAAGAGGGGCGTCGACTCGACGCCGAGACGAACCACGAATTGATCACCCTGCGTCGCACGGGTCGAGACTCATCCTTCGCGCCGGCATGAGAGATACGGATCAGCCCAGCACGGGCCTGACATTGTGCACCGATCTGACGGCTACCGATTGGCTGGTCGATCAGGATTTGCCTTGGTATCAATTGGCAGGGCGCGGCCCGATCGGATTTCCGAAGTATGCGCGCTTGCGGTTCATCCCCGATCCGAGCTTTCCCGGTCAGAAATCCAATGATGTCGATTTCGATCAAACCGGGCCGGAAGAGAAAGTGCTGATCGGCTATGCCCTGGATGTGTTGTCCAGTTACACAACCACACCTGACGAGTGCTATTTCTGTATGTGGACCGGGTGGGAGTCGGCGGTCGGTGATGACGTTCCGCGGTTCGAGATCCCCAATCGCGACTACTGGCTCTTTCGTGGAACGCTTGCCGACTACGCCGATTGGAGCGTGGAAAACTCAGCTCGTTGGCCGTGGGGTTCTTCCCCTGATCCGGCCTTCATCTGGCCGGCTGATCATGCCTGGTGCATTACCAATGATGTGGATCCACATTTCGCGATCATCGCCGCCCCCGAGGAAGCGATCACACGAATTGTGGCCGATACGCGGATCGACGCCGTGCTCGACGACCCGGATATCGTCCCGCCGTACTGGTACTGACGCCAGATCGCTGACAGTTGTCGAGTTCTGTCAGCAGGGTGTCCTAGCGCGATTACGCTTTGGCCTGCTGGTCTGCCTGGAGGTGCTTGACCGGACATCCGGCGGGGAAGGTGCCGAGGTCTTCGACCTTGTATCCGCTCGGGTAGCTGCGGATGTTGGGCAGCTCGCGGGCGAATTTCCGCTTCGTGCGTACCGGGAAGAAGCGCAGCAGACGCGCACGGACCTTCAGCGCACCGCGTGAGACGACGCGCATCGCAGTGCTCGGGTGCTTGTAGTGGAAGGCGTCGAGTAGGTGATCGTCCATGAGGGCGAACGCGAATCCCTTGACCAGAGCCTTCGGCGCCAGGTTGTTGGGCGGGAAGGTGCACATCAGGTCGAGGGTGGAATCAGCGACGGCCCGGGCGCCGGGATCGAATGAAAAGTGTTCGCGCTCATAGTCGTCGAGAAGTTTGACGAATCCTGCGTAGGTGTCAGGAGTGTCTTTGATGTTCATGTACCTGCCCAAGTGGCGGTAATAGTTCGTCGACCCGACGATCTCGTTCTCGGTCATTTTTCGCCAGCCGTACTCGTCGAGCCATCTGACCGGCGTGACGACGAAGGTGGCCAGGACGTAGAGCATGTCGTCGTTGGAGATGTCGTACGAGCCGTGCATCTGATTCATTCGACGGACGCTCTTGCGGCCTTCGGTGCTGCTGAGGCCGTGCTCGAGGATGGCGTCGAGGATCAGGCTGGTGTCGTCGTAGCGTTTCTGAACCTTGTCGGTGAACTCGCCCGTGGAGAAAAGGAGCTTGCCGATGGAGGGGACTGCGTACGTACGAAACAGCGCGAAGCTGAGCGCTTGATTGATGTCCCAGGGAAACTCCTGCGCCGCGAGGATGCGCGACATCTCTTCGTAATCGGTTTCGGGATCGAGTCGATCCGTGCGACTGCGGAGGTCGTAGCGCTTCATCTGAACACTCCCTGAGACTGGTCTGCGCGCGGCAGAGGTAGGTGTGAGCTGCACCACCGACTGTAGTTCTGACAACACGCGTTGTCTAGGGGGTGTGAATAGTCGTCTTTCCTTCGTTTCGGGCGTTGTACCAGGGGTATCCGGAAAGTGTTGTCGACCCGAGGAGCAGCTATGAGCGTCACACGCACGGCCGGGGTTTTTGCGGCCATCGGACTACCGATTGCCGCGAGCGTCATGTTCGCCGGAGTCGCCTCGGCTGATCCGCCCCATCCTTTCGGCGGCGCCGCCGTCACCATCGGGTGTCCGAATCAGGGGTCGCTGGCTTCGTTGACCGGTCTCACCGGCCAGTCCGGACCAGAGGCCAATCCGCCCATTGCCAAGGGCGACATTCGCTTCGATTCGTTCCCGGCAGCTGCGCCTATCCCGGCGGCCGGTCAGGTCACTGTTGCGTGGGTTAACACAGACACCGGCAAGTCCGGAATCGTCGACCTGGTAGGGACGTACCCGTATCTGTCCGCGACGGTGAATACCGGCGTCGGCAATGTCGTTGCGACGGCGTTCGGTTCGATCAACTGGGGCAGTAGTCCGATCTGCCAGTCGAATCCGACTATCGGCAGGTTCATAGCCTGATCGTCACAGCCCGAACAGGCAAGGGTTGGCGGTATCGCGTGATTATCTGTCATCTCGGAGATACCGCCGTGCCCGTCCCATCCCATATTCTGAAACATGTTAGGTGAAGGCATATTTCAGGGATGGAAAAGGTGGCGACGTGGACGGGTCGAGCGCGCGTCAGTTGATGAGCCAGATGCTCGTCGAGAAACGAAACAGTCTTGCGCCCGAAAAGGTCGGCATGCGCTGCGAGGGTTCTCGCCGCATGCACGGCCTCAGTCGGCGTGATGTCGCACAGATCGCCGACATCAGTTTCAATCACTATCAGCGGCTGGAACAGGGTACGTCCGTTGGTGTTTCGGCTCCGGTCATCGTACGTATCTGCGACGCCTTGTTGATGGAAGACGATGAGAAGGCGCGCATGCTGGCGTTGCACCAGGCATGGGCGCGCCCTCGTCGACCTCGGTCCGGACCTCAGGCCGCCGGTGAAATCTCCGGTAGGCAGCGGGCCAGTTCGTCCGGCGTGTAGAAGTAACTCCCGGCGCTCACCGGAGCGCACGGGGCCGCAAATGCTGTCTCGCGCTCGTTGTAGAGCATTCGGACCACGCGCTTACCGTCCGGTCCGCCGAACACGTCCCACTGCACGTTGGCGGCCATCGGGCTGACATTCGCTCCGCGCCAGAGATTGTTCGCGTAGGTGTAGAGATCGTCCTCGGCTTGTGAGACGGTGCTTCCCGGCAGTTTCAAGAGCGCCGCGAAGGGGATGATCGTTTCTGCGTGTGCAAACCGGAAGTCCGCTCCCGGGACGGCGGCGTCGCCGGTGCAACATCGCCGGCGACGGCTGGAAACGCACCGGTCAGGCCCTGAGCGAAGTTCTCAGCGCTGTCCACAGCACGGTCGACACCCGACGAGGTCAACGTGATGGCTCCCTGTTGCGCTGCGATGGCGTCGAACAGTTGGGGGAGGCGTTCGGTGACCCGCGCCCCGAGCTGCCGGTGTTCGGTGACCCCGAGCCCGCTGAGGTTGCCGTATCCGAGCTTTTTGTTGGCGGCCATGAGATCACGAAGCGCCGGACCGAACTCCTTGCCGACGGGAGTCAATGCGTTCTCGGCTTCTGCGATTTCCCACAGCTGCAGGCTCAGGTCGTCGTACTTCAGGCTCGACAGTGCCCGGGAACCTTGGCGTGCAACGCTTTCCGTGTACACCGGGGAGTATCCCGTCGGCGGGGCCTGATAGTCGGCGACGCGTTGGCCGGGGGAGTACGGCGTCTTGGACGTGAAGCCGCCGTCGGTCGACGCCGGAGTCTCGGCCGAGCCGGAACTCGAACCAGCGTCGAGCGAGCCCAAGGGTGACGCCGTGGCGATGGACTGAGCGCCACAGGTGACAAGCACGAGTCCGAGCGCGCCGGCAGCCGCCAGCAAACCGAAGCGTGAGCTTCGCATGGTGTGTGAGTTCTCTCCATCGGTGCCGAGGTGGCACGACGGAAGGAAAGTTAGAACAGCTAAGCGTCCGAATTGCACCTATTTGCCTTTGCCCATGTGTGGATGGACGCGGGGTTACAAGTTTCGGATCCGAGGAGCTCAGGAAGGTTTGGCAGCAATCCCGATCGACACGGACAGCGACAACGCGATGAGTGTCATGGCCAGCCACTGGTAGCTCTTGGGCGTCGGCTGCTTCTTACGTCCGAACTTGCTCACTGATGTCTCCCGTTTCTCCGTGGGTACTCAGCACATATTACTGTTCCATTACCCCGATGGCGCGGTCGACCGGGAACTGTGCGCGATCAGACAGCAGGCGGACCGAAAGAGGCCCGCCTGCCGTTGTCGATCAGGAGGTCGTGCGCAATTCCCGTCGCAGGATCTTGCCGGTGACGGTCTTAGGCAGTTCCTCCACGAGCACCACGGATCGTGGGTATTTGTACGCCGCCATCCGTTGCTTGCAGTGATCGATCAGTTCGTCCGGCGTCACCGAGGCCTCCGCGACGAGGCTGACGAACGCCTTCACGGTCTCACCGCGGTATTCGTCGGCGATCCCGACGACGGCCGCCTCCCGGACTGCGGGGTGCTCGGCAAGGACGTCCTCGACCTCGCGTGGCCACACCTTGTAGCCGGACGCGATGATCATGTCCTTCTTACGGTCGACGACGTAGAACCAACCCGCTTCGTCCATGAACCCAACGTCGCCGGTGTGGAACCACCCGTCGCGAATGGCCGACGCACTCTCCTCCGGCTTGTTCCAGTAACCGCGCACAACCTGTGGACCACGGACGACCAGTTCGCCGATCTCTCCGATCGGCAGGACCGCACCGCCCTCGTCTTCGATGCGGACGACGGTGTTCGGCACCGGAACGCCGACGGACAGTGCGCCGGACGTGGGATCGACCGGAGTATCCGCGCCGACGGGAACGGCATGGGTCGGCGACGTCGTCTCGGTCAGCCCGTAGATGTTGTGCAGCGCAGCACCGGTCATGGCTCGGACGGCCTCAGCGGCTGTCGGCGAGATGGGTGCGCCGCCGGAATACAGCAACCGCATGGAGGTGAAGTCTTCCGGCGCGCAACCCGGAGTGTTGAGCAGTGCGGTGAACGCGGTGATCGCGCCGACTGTGAATGTCGGGCGGTGCTCACGAATCGCGTCGAGCATTACCTCGGGCTGGAAGCGGTAGGCCAGCACCAGCGGCATTCTCGCCAGCACCGACACCGCGATGTGACCGATCAACCCAGTGATGTGGAAGAGCGGTGCGACGCCGAGAACCGTGTCTTTCGGGGTGAGCCCTAGCCAGTCACGGTAGACCTGGGCGTTGAAAGTCATGTTCGCATGAGAGGTCATCGCTCCCTTCGGCGGACCTGTGGTTCCCGACGTATATGTCAGTACCGCAATGTCTTCCGGTGCAGCGTCGGTAGTGATCGGATCGCCGAGACGGTGCTCGTCGATCAGTGTCGCGAGATCGTCGGTACCGAGATCCTTCTTCACGATTCCGTCGAAAATCCTCGGATCGTTGCGACTTTGGTACTCGAGTTCCGAGGTGGTGATGACTCGCCTGACCGGCGAGTCGGCGACGACATTGCGGCCGACGGACTCGTAGAGCCCCTCGAGAGCGATCAGAACCGCTGCTCCGGAATCTTCGAGTTGGTATCCCAGTTCTCGTTCACGGCTCATGGGATTGATCGAGACTGCGACGCCGCCGGCTTTCCAGATCCCGGCGAGGGCGAGTACGAATTGCGGAACGTTCTGCAGGAAGAGCGCGACACGGTCTCCCTTCGCCAGGCCACCTGCTCGGAGTGCGCGGGCCAGGGCGTCACTCTGCTGATCCAGTTCGGCGAAACTGAGTTGACCGTCGAAGTACTTCACGGCCGTGGCGTCCGGATCAAAGCGAACCGTGGCCGCCAACATTTCGAGCATTGTGGGATGTTCGACGTCGATGTCGGGGGGAACGTCGTTGCGGTACAACGCCAACCAAGGGCGATCTTCGTATGTCATTTGATGGCAACCGGATTCACGGGAGAGCCGCTGGCCTTGGCAACCTTGAGCGGTGCGGCGACGTACAAGAACGTGTATTGGCCGTCGGATGCGCAGTCTGCAGCCAGCTTCTCCAGATCGCAGATCTCGGTGAAAACCACGCCGAGATTGCGCATCAATGCGTTGTGGAGAACCAGTGCCACACCGTTTTCGGGGTCGGTGGTGACCTCGTTGGCAATGGTGTCGGTGACCAGGTTCGGAATCTCCATGTCTTGGAACCACTGGACGAGTTCGGGGCTGTAGATCAAGCCGGGCTCGCAGAAGCCCTCGTAGAAGGCTTCGCCCTGGTCGAAGAACAGCTTGAGGAAGTTGGTACGTATGACGAGGATGTCACGCTTCTCGATAGTCACGCCCTGCGACTTTGCGCACGCCAAAAGGTCATGGTGCGTGAAGGTTTCGGCCTTGTCGAGGTTTTCCTTGCCGCGGAACTTCGCCATGTCGAGCAGTACCGCCCGCCCGACGACGCCGCGGTCGGCAATCGGTTCGACGCTGGCCTTCTCCAGGCCGCCGACAGTGGTATCAGCCGAGTATCCGTTCCACAGGGCACCGTCGTACCAGACGTGGCCGAGTGCGTCGTACTGCGTCGAGCCCTGCAGGAACGCATCGATCTTGTCGTCCGCGTAATGCAGACCGCCGGGGAAGTTGGGGGCGTCGTCGCCGTCCCAGCTGCTCTCGTCGAAGATCTGTGTGCGCTCGGCGGGGCTGCGTCCCGGCCACACCGGATCACCCTTGGGATCGCCGATAAGACGTTGGAGTGTGAACACGGAACCCTGCTTGATGGTTCCGACGCCACGAAGAACCTGTCCGGCGTCGAGGTAGTTCAGTGAACCGACCTCGTCGGACTCTCCCCACTTGCCCCAGTTGCTGGGTGCGTCGCGCAGGAGTTCTCCAAGATATGGCGCCTCGGTCATGGTGATTCGATCCTCTCGCTACCGACACCGAACGATCGCTCGGGCGGACCTGGGTTTTTGTGATTGACATCATGTTCAGGCCGATAATCAGTAGTCAACAGGATCGACGATTGCCGTGGTCATCGCATTGTTGGAAATCCTATGTTCGGGAATACTGAACACTATGACCGAATTCGAGAACGCCGTCCTGATCGGGGCGTCGATCCGGCAAGCGCGGCGTCACAGCGGGCTCTCGCTGCGCGAATTGGCCAGGCGTCTCGATGTCAGCCCGGCGACGCTCAGTGCTGTCGAGACCGGAAAGACCAGAGTCAGCGTCGACAGGTTGGCGGCAATCGGAGGGATCCTGGGAGTGCGTTTCGACGCTCTGCTTCCGGCTGCGATAGTGCGCCCCGCAGAGCAGCCGCGATGGGGAGGCGACGACGCCGACCCGGATGCACATTTTCGCCCGAACGAGTGGCGAAGGTTCGGCCCGAGTTCGTTCGATCCGGTGTTGGCGGCGGCGCTCGCGGAGATGGTGAAGACCGGGTATCACGGCGCTGCGATGCGTGAGATCGCCAAACGTGCGCAGATGAGTGTTCCGGGTCTGTATCACCACTATTCGAGTAAGCAACAGATGTTGGCCGAGATTCTCGAGCTCACCATGGCCGAGCTCAACACGAGATCGTTGGCGGCTATCGACGAGGGTGGAAGTCCCGACGAAAGGCTGGCTTTCCTTGTCGAATGTGTGACCTTGTTCCATATCTATCGCCGCGATCAAGGATTCCTCGGTGCCAGCGAAATGCGCAGTCTCACAGACGAGAACAGATTGCGCATCACGGAATCACGCAACTACCAGCAATGGTTGATGACGAAGCAAGTCGACGACGGAATTGCCGCGGGTGTGTTCGGGACGGATCGACCGCGACAGGCTGCGCGTGCAATCGTCGTGATGTGTGTCTCTGTTGCGCAATGGTATCGGCCGAGCGGACCGCAAACGCCCGAGGAAATTGCACGCGACTATGCGCGTTTTGCGCTCGATCTGGTGCGCTGCGATCGACCGTGACGGACGTCATCCGTTCGAGTAAGGAACGAAACGCGATGTCTTCCAAGCTGTCTCACAAGGCCTACGTGATCGGTGCCGGCATCACCATCATGGACCTGGACATGCATGGAGAGAATGGCGGCGAATCTGCCGCTACCGCCCAGCGTCAGTACGGCGATCGCGAGCTAGGCGACGACGCGGGCTTCGTCAACCGTGGTGGTCGCATGCTCAACGAGGAGTCCTACGAGAACCTCCGGGACGTGCTGAGTGTGGTTCCGTCCCGGCGAGAACGATTACAAGCACATGCAATTCGACAACAACGATCGATACCTGTTGGCGAAGCTGATGAGCTTCGCCGGCACATGAACCGAATGATTCTCGAGTTCAGTCGCATTCAGACTCTCGCGGGTATCACCAGGTCCGCGTACAACCAGTACACCCCGATCGCAGAAGACATGAGAAACCCACCGAGTGCGCTGCTGTGGAAGCAGGCCACCGAGCATTTCCACGATCTCGGGAATCCTGACAAGTTCGTCGGGGACCGGGCGCAGAGTGAGTGGACCAGCTTCACTGTCACCACGTCGTCACACGAGCTCATCAACGAGATGTCCCGAATCACCAAGCAGCTCCCCGGAAATGCGCTCAACAAGTTCGTGGACTCGAACGTGCTTCTGTCGATCGTGGTCCACCATCAGCCGCACTACCACGCGCAGACAAGAGATCATGGACAGCGTCGTCAATTCGATTCCCAGCCACATGCCTTACGCCTGGCGTTCATCAGTCAGTTCGCGGAGCTGCCGTTCGACATGGTGTTCACCGAGCAGCACTCGGTGCGCTGTGCTCAGGTGGCCGTTTACAAGTTCCTGGGGATTCCGGAAGACAAGCTCACCAAGATGCATCACTACGAGAAGGACCCGAAGGTTCTCGCCAAGGCCGCAGTGACGACGTTCCGCTGAGGGGTGCTCAGCGACCGTGCCGCTTCTCGTAGTCCTCGCGAGTGCGATCGGCGCGGCGCTGGGCCTTCTCGTCGAGCAGTTCGGGATCGAGTCCGTGGCTCAGCAGGCGGTGGCGGCGGTAGATGGTGCCGAGCGCCACGACGAAGTACGCGAGCGGGATGAGCAACAAGGCCATCATGGCCAAGGGAATCCAGATCGGTCCCGGAATCAACAGGAACAAGAGCAGGATCAGCGTGGCCGGCACGGTGAAACGAATGATGTAGCGAGCCTGCGCGCCCGGTCCGACCAGATCGTTTCGCACCCAGTCCTGGTACCGGTCGGGGAGTGTCTTTCCCAGGAGGTATCCGCAGTACTGGGGAAAGTTCGGGCGAGTCTGTTCGGCCATGGCCTCCAGGATAGTGCCTGGTACTGCCGCTTACACCGGTGCCTTGAATGTGCGTCGGTAGGCGCTCGGTGAAACGCCGAGGGCCTCGTTCATGTGTTGACGCATGGATGTCGCAGTCCCGAAGCCGGTTCGAGCAGCAATCGCATCGATCGACAGGTCGGATTCCTCCAGGAGTTCCCGCGCCCGATCGACGCGTCTGCTGGTCAACCAGCGGTTCGGCGTCGTTCCGACTTCGTCGCGGAATCGACGGCTGAACGTACGGACACTCATGTTGGCGCACGCCGCCAGGTCCGCCAGCGTGATCGGGTCGTCGAGATGTTCGAGGGCCCAGTGCCGAGCGTCGGCAGTCGATTCCGAAGGCTTGTCGGCCAGTGGGCGGCGGATGTACTGCGCTTGGCCACCGTCGCGCCACGGCGGTACGACGCAACGCCTCGCGACGGTGTTCGCCACTTCCATGCCGTGGTCGCGCCTGACGATGTGCAGGCAGAGGTCGACCCCTGACGCCACCCCGGCCGAGGTCAGGATGTGGCCTTCGTCGACGAACAGCACGTCGGGGTCCACGTTCACTTTGGGGTAGATGCGCTGGAAATGGTCGGTGTTGCGCCAGTGCGTGGTGGCGCGGAGTCCGTCGAGCAAACCCGCCGCGGCGAGGATGTACGAACCGGTGCAGATCGAGACCAGTCGAGTGCCCGGGCGGATGTGTTGGAACGCTGCGGCCAACTCGGGGGAGAGGTAGCCGTCTTCGTACGCCGGGCCTAGTTCGTATGACGCGGGGATGACGACGGTGTCGGCGGTGGCGAGCAGCTCCTTCCCGTGGTCGACCGAGATGCTGAAGTCTGCGTCTGTCTGCACGGGATTGCCGTCGACGGTGCACGTCAGGATCTCGTACAGCGGCCGATCCTCGACGTCGAGGGCGCGCCCGAAGATGCGCGCGGGGATCCCGAGTTCGAAGGGGATGACTCCGTTCAGCGCCAGTACGACGACGCGATGCGGACCAGACATGGCTCGATTCTTTCATATATTGGCAATCCGGCCACTGTTCTCGATCGAATCCGAACTGAAGAATCTTCTCTGTGACTTCTGAGACCGCTCTCCCCGAATCGGGCCCACAGCAGGTAAGCCCGCCGCGCTTTCACCGCGCCTGGTCCGTCGCGATCGTGGCATTTCTGGCGTTGGTCGGAGCGGCGAGCTTCCGCGCCGCCCCGTCCGTCCTGATCGATCCGCTGCACGAGGATTTCGGTTGGTCCCGCGCCAGCATCTCGGCCGCAGTCTCGGTCAACCTGATTCTGTACGGGCTGACCTCGCCGTTCGCTGCTGCCCTGATGGAAAGGTTCGGTATCCGGGCGGTCGTCACTTCGGCGTTGGCGCTCATCTCGCTCGGCAGTGGTCTCACGATCTTCATGACCTCGAGTTGGCAGCTCATCCTGCTGTGGGGCGTGTTCGTCGGCCTCGGTACCGGTTCGATGGCGCTGGCGTTTGTCGCCACCGTCGTCGATCGTTGGTTCGTCGAGAAGCGTGGTCTCGTGACCGGCATCCTGACGGCCGGTGGTGCGGCCGGTCAGTTGGTGTTCCTGCCTGTCCTGGCGAGGATCGCGGAAACCTACGACTGGAAGAGCGTCGCATTCACGGTCTCGTTCGCCGCACTGGCCGTCGTGCCGTTCGTTCTGCTGTTCCTGCGTAACTATCCGTCAGACGTGGGTACGACGCCGTACGGCGCCCCCGCCGACTACGCCCCACCCGCCAAGCCTGCCTACCAGCGCGGCGGTGCCGGAGGCCGGGCGATCTCGGTGCTGGTGATGGCGTCGAAGACCAAGGTGTTCTGGCTTCTCGCCGGTACCTTCGCGATCTGCGGCGCGAGCACCAACGGACTGATCGGAACGCACTTCGTCCCGGCGTCGCACGATCACGGAATGCCGATCACCACGGCCGCGTCACTGTTGGCGTTGATCGGAATCCTCGACATGGTCGGCACCATCGCTTCGGGTTGGTTCACCGACCGCATGGACTCGCGAAAACTTCTCGGCATCTACTACCTGTTCCGCGGAATCTCACTGCTGTTTCTGCCGTTGTTGCTCGCCAACACCGTTAATCCGCCGATGATCGCGTTTGTCATCTTCTACGGGCTCGATTGGGTGGCGACGGTTCCACCGACCGTCGCGCTGTGCCGTCAGCACTTCGGCGCCGATGCTCCCATCGTGTTCGGTTGGGTGCTGGCATCGCATCAGATCGGTGCGGGTCTGGTGGCCTTCTTGGCCGGCCTCGTTCGTGATCAGATCGGCTCGTACGACGCCGCGTTCTTCGTGGCCGGCGCGCTCTGCGCGATCGCTGCAGTCATGTCGTTGTTGATCGCAAAGCGTCCGAAAGAGGCAGTATTGGTTGACTCTGTCTGATTCGGCACTGTGATCGGTACCACCGACGGGGTAAGTTGTGTGTAACTCCAAGAACTACTCACCAGTAGGGGTACTGAAATGCCTGCTCCGTCCGCTGCGACCTTCTCGCGGCTCGCCGATCTGATCGCCATCGACAATGTTGCCGATCGCCCGACGAAGTCCATCACCGAGGTGTTCACCGGCAAGGAGCTGGCGACCATCCCCGTCGGCACCGCCGACGACGCACTTGCGGCCATCGCCCGTGCGCGCGTCGCCCAGAAGGAATGGGCCAAGCGCTCCGTCCTCGATCGCGCTGCCGTCTTCCACCGCTACCGCGACCTCATCCTCGAGAACCGCGACGCACTCATGGACATGGCTCAGGCCGAGACCGGAAAGTCGCGTACCGCAGCTCAGGAAGAAGTCCTCGACATCTCGATGACGTCGCGTCATTACGCACGCGTGGCGCCCAAGATGCTGCGTCCGCGTCGTGTCTCCGGCATGCTTCCGGGCCTGACGAAGACCGTCGTCCGATACCAGCCCAAGGGTGTCGTCGGCGTCATCTCGCCGTGGAACTACCCGATGACGCTGGCCGTGTCCGACGCCATCGCCGCGCTGCTCGCCGGTAACGCTGTTGTCCTCAAGCCGGACAGCCAGACGCCGTACTGCGCGCTCGCCTGCGTCGAACTGCTCTACAAGGCGGGTCTGCCTCGCGACCTCTTCGCCGTGGTTCCCGGACCGGGCTCCGTCGTCGGCACCGCCCTGGTCGAGAACACCGATTACCTCATGTTCACCGGTTCCACCGCGACTGGTCAGCTCCTCGCAGAGCAGGCAGGCCGTCGACTGATCGGCTTCTCCGCCGAACTCGGTGGCAAGAACCCGATGATCGTCGCGGCCGGCGCAGACCTGCGCGAGGTCACCGACGCCGCTGTGCGTGCGTGCTTCTCCAACTCCGGTCAGCTGTGCATCTCCATCGAGCGCATCTACGTCGAAGAGTCCATCGCTCCCGAGTTCATCCGCATGTTCGGTGATCGGGTCAAGAAGATGAACCTCGCCGCCGGTTACGAATTCGGAATCGAGATGGGCAGTCTCGTCTCCGAGGCGCAGGTCAAGGCAATCTCCGCTCATGTCGACGACGCAGTCGTCAAGGGCGCCACCGTCATTGCTGGCGGCAAGGCCCGCCCGGACATCGGACCGCTGTTCTACGAGCCCACCCTGCTGACCGGGGTTCCCGAGGACGCCGAGTGCTACCGCGACGAGACCTTCGGGCCGCTCGTCTCGATCTACCCGGTCAAGGACGTTGAGGAGGCCATCGCTCAGGCCAACGACACCGAATACGGCCTCAACGCCAGTGTATGGGCGGGAAGCAAGGCCGCCGGTGAAGCTATCGCAGCGCGTATCCACGCCGGCACCGTCAACGTCGACGAGGGTTACGCTCCCACCTGGGGCAGCACCGCTGCACCGATGGGCGGCATGGGTGTCTCGGGCGTCGGTCGTCGTCACGGCGCCGAGGGTCTGATCAAGTACACCGAACCGCAGACCGTTGCTACCACTCGCGTCATGAATCTCGGTGGACCGCGCGGACTTCCGGCCAAGGTGTGGGCAAAGCTCATGCCTCACGCCATCAAGATCATGTCCTGGGTTCCGGGCCGGTAACGGGTGGTAACCGCCAGCGCGTACATCGAGGCAACGCCGGTATCGGTGTGGAAGGTTGTCAGCGACATCGAGGGTATGGGTCGCTTCAGTCCTGAAAACACCGGCGGAGCATGGACTTCCGGAACCCCGGGCGCCGTGGGTGCAAAGTTCAAGGGCACCAACAAGCACGGCCTGATTCGGTGGAGCACGCACTGCACGGTGGTCGACGTGGTCGACTGCCGGAAGTTCTCCTTCGAATCGGACGAGCCGAAAGCGCGGTGGACGTACGTGCTCGAGCCTTCGGGAACGGGCACTGTGCTTACCGAGACTCGTGAAATCTATGCCACGCCTGCGCTTTACGTCCGCATGATGTCGGGTAGCGGCCTGCTCGGTCGGGGTCGAGATCAGCTGATGCAGACCGGAATGGAAACCACTCTGGCGCGCATCAAGGCGTTTCTGGAGAGCTAGAAACTTACACAAGTGGGGCTGCACTCGATTCGAGTGCAGCCCCACTTGTGTTGCTGCGGATCAGTTTGCAGTGGTGACAAGCGCGGCGTCGACGAGCGCGGTGTAGACACGCTCCGGTTCTTCGGCGATGCGATTGAGTACGTACAGCCACCACTGTGTTCCGAAGATGACGTATTCGCGTGTGGTGAAGCCCGCGGCTCGGAGTGCGTCCAGTTGCTCGGTACCGAGACCAAGCAGCATCTCGAACTCGATGTGCTCGCCTCTGAGCTTCGAATCATGCTCGGCGCGTAATGCTTCGAGGATGTCGCGGTCATGCGTCGCGATGGAAACCTGGTGACCCGATTCGACAATTCGGGCTGCGTAGTCGAGATACGCGCGTCGCAGCTCGGCACTACCGCGCGGGTAGGCGACGGATTCGGCTTCGAGGAAGGCGCCCTTCACGAGACGGATGCGGCCGGGTCGGTCCAGCAGAGCGGCGAGATCCTTTGCGGTCCGGTGCAGTCGGGCCTGAATGGTGATCCCCACGTGAGTGAAGCGCTCGGCCAGCCGCGCGTGCATGTCGAGGACCAGGTCGGTGCGATCGGACGCTTCGGCGGAGATGATCAGCTCGGCACCTGCGCGTTCCGTGGCCTCGGCCAGGCGCACGACATTGCGAAAGCACTGCTCCGGATCGATTACCAAGCCGATGTGCGAGAGGTCGAACGACACGGTGCTCTCGACACCCGACGTGCCGATTCGTTCCGCGAGTTCCACGAAAACATCGGTTTCGGCGTTCGCGAGCTCGGGATCCCGGACGCTTTCCCCGGTGTATTCGATGCTCGCCTGGTGTCCTCGCGCGAAGATCGAGGGGAGGCGGTCGAAAGCGTCGTCGATGGTTTCGCCGCCGATGTAGCGAGCGGCGACTTTCCGTGCGAGTGCTGCCGTCGCAGCGTCCGCCATGGTGCGTTCTTTCAGGGATTCGTCGAGTGCGAGGCGGCGTAGGACGTCGGCGGCCTGGGCTTGTAGATCCGTGTTCACGGATTCAGCGTATCCGGATGAGGGGGCGGGAATTATTCTCCGGACCCTTGCGTTCGATCTATTGTCGATATATCGTCGATACGTCAAACAAACACAGGCAGTCCAGGAGGACAACATGTACGCCCCCCACAACAACCCAGAAATGCAAGAACGTCGCGAGCACGGCCGTCGAGGTCCGCATCGTGGACATGGTTTCCGTCGAGGATTCGAGGGAGAGAGGCCCGAGGGTCGCTTCGAAGACCGAGCAGAAGGACGCTCCGAAGGCCGACGCAGTCGCGGAGGTCAGCGCGGATTCGGCCGGCCCGACCAGCGCGGATTCGGCCGCCCTCACTTCGGTGAAGCCGGCGCAATTCTCCGTCCTGCGATGGGTCTACTCCGCGGAGCTGCCGTCGCGGTAGCCGCAGGTGGGAGCGCTGAGCAGGTAGCCAAGGCAGAGGCAATCCTTGCCGAGGCACGCCGAGCACTGTTCGAGATGCTGGCGGAAAAGCCGGCCGATGTAGAACCGACTGACGCAGAAGCTACAGCCGCAGAATCTACCGACACACTGCCGGCAGAGTGATCACGGCGCTCAGGCGCCGACGGTGACTTCCTCGCTGTTCATGCCGGAAACGTGGCCGTCGGCGCCCTCTCGCCAGTACCCGACAACATTGTGCTTGTCGCGAGCAATTCCTCGAACTTCCCTCAGATGCTTACGAATACGACGGCTGGTTGCGCTTTCGCACGCCACCCACGCGTAGACGTCGGCCGATTCGGATTCGGGAAACTCGACCTTCTCCACAGCCTCGAACAGCGCGCTCGGCGCCTTTCCGAGGCCACTCCCCACGAGCCACGTGTATGTGACGTCGCCGCGAGTGACAAACTCCTGTCGATCCTCTTCGGTTTCGACCTCGATGATCGCCTGTACGACATCGCCCTCTCGAAGTTCTTCGACAATCCTGCCCAGTCCGGGGAGACCCGTGGCGTCTGCGACCAGCAGCTGCCAGCGAGGACCCGCCGGAGCCTGGTAGTGGGAACGAGAACTGTCCGACCAGAAGACGCCGAGTAGGTGACCTGGTTCGGCCCGCAGGGCCCAATCCGCTGCAATACCGCCAGGGTGCACGACGAAGTCGATGTCCAGACGTCGGCCGCCGTCGTGCACCTTGCGCACGGTGTAATGCCGCCACGGTGGCTCGGTTCCGAGATCGGCCTTGCCGTAGTCGGGATTGTTGAAGTAGTCGTAATCTGCTTCTGTTTCACCGGGTTTCGGGAACGCAATATCGATGCGCTCGTCGCCTTGTCCGCCGGTCGGCCAGTGCCAGTCACCTTCTGCCTCGATGCTGATTCGCCGCATGTGCGGGGTCAGGGACGTGACGGTGACAACGCGGGCGGGTTCGCAGAAAGACATTCCTCGACCCTATTGGTCCTGCGTGTCGAAGTGGAGACAGATGCTGTCGCAAGACGGACATCGCGCGCAACCGAAAATGCCAGCGTATGCCCCGGGGAATGATTCTTCCCCGGTGCATACGCTGGCATTTTCAGTTATGGCCGTTCAGGCGGCTGTCGGCGGGCTGTTCCCGCCGATCGGCTGCTGATACGGATCAACGGACATCGGCGGATAGAACACCGACTTCCGATCCGGACCGATCTCGACCCGCCACTCCGTATGATGCAGCGTCCGATGATGATGACCGCACAACAAGATCAGATTGTCGAGATCTGTTGGGCCACCATCACCCCAGTGAACAATATGATGAGCATCGCACCACCCCGACGGAGTCCCACACCCCGGAAACGCACACCCACCATCCCGAACCGCCAACGCCCGCCGCTGCGGAACCGTCGCCGTTCTCGCTTCCTTCCCACACTCGAGCGGAACACCATTCTCATCCAACAAAATTCGGGTGACGGTGCAGTCGCACGCCAGCATCCGGGCGGTATCGATACTGATCGGGCCCACCCAATCCGTCCACGCAAATCCCAGCTCCTCGGTGGACGGCAACAGGTCTTTCAGAACTTTAAGGTCCGTCATGTCTTTCGCGGACGCGGTCACCGTGATGTGCGGTTTCACCCCGCCCTCGATCGGACCCAACCCCGCCCGCTCGTACCGGCGCAACAACTCGCAAAACTCATCCGCCCGCCGTAGCGCCGGAGTACGCGTGTCCTTCACGCCGTCCTTCTCCGGCGCCGACAGGCTCGACAGCAACGTGATCAGACGGGCCCCGTTCACAGCATCCAAGTCGCCCTTCACAGTCACTCTGCCGTACAAGCCTTTCGAGGCGTAGAACTCGTTACGCTCCGAATCCTCCCCGACCGGAACACCGTCCTCACGCTTGCCATACTGCTTCTCGATCCGCCGAATCGCCGCCCGCACCGCATCACAATCCGCGATGTTCTTCGACGCCAACCCCAACAAGATCCCGCGAGCCTTGTCCACATCCGCCAGGGTCATGTTCTTCGGCGGATGCTGACAAAACGACGCCACCTGACGCGCCTTCAACGCATCCACATCACCACGATGAAACGCATCGCCCACAACAGGTTCGAGCATCAACAACCGCGCCAACCCGACCAGCAGACTGCACTCACCGATCTCCAGATTCGTCGAACCATGCAACCACTGCGCGATCGCCCGAAAACCCTTCCCACCGAGAACCTCTCGGGAAAACATCTCCACGATCAGCAGCACCAACCGCGACTGCAACTCGTGCCGGGCACCAACCAGATCGAGAACCTCACTCTTGAGGTCCTCACCATCCAGTTGCCACGCATCCCGACTGTTCATGAAGCAATCATATTCGAACAGAGTTTCGAACACAAGAGAATTACAAGCGAAAATTACTGCTGTCCAGCTACTTTCGACAATTCGGACAAACGTCAGATCGAACCCAGCTCCCGCGCACGAGCTACCGCCGACGTCCGCGACTTCACGCCCAACTTGCCGAAGATGTGGACCAGATGCGATTTGACCGTGGTCTCGCTCAGGAAAAGTTCTTTACCGATCTCTCGGTTGGATCGACCCGCCGCCACCAACTTCAGCACTTCGATTTCCCTTGGACTAAGGCTGGTTTCGGGTTTGCGTACCCGAGTCATGAGCTTCGACGCGATGGCAGGGGAGAGAACGCTGTCCCCGCTCGCAGCGGCGCGGACGGCCGACAGCAACTCGACCGGGGGTGTGTCCTTGAGCAGATAGCCGCTGGCTCCGGCTTCGACGGCGCTCAAGATATCCGCGTCCGTGTCGTAGTTGGTCACAACGAGTACGTGCGGCGGATTCGGCAGCGCGCATACCGCGCGGGTGGCGTCGACCCCCGTCTTGCCTGGCCCGAACCGCAGGTCCATGAGCACGAGGTCGACCGGCGAGGTGGCGCAGAAGGCTATGGCTTCCTCGGCGGTCCCTGCTTCGCCGACCACCTCGATGTCGGATTCGCTTTCGAGCAGCGCTCGCAGCCCGGCGCGCACGATCGCGTGATCGTCGGCGAGCAGCAGGCGGATCACTGTTCACCGACATCGAGGGGAAACGTCACCGCGACGGCCGTGTGTCCCGGCTCCGACTCGATGGAGAACGTTCCGCCCTGCAGTTCGACGCGTCGTCGAATTGCATTGAGGCCAAAAGATTCCGCCGGTCCACGTTCGAGAACTTTCACGTCGAAGCCGCGGCCGTTGTCGACCACGTCGAGGCTGACGGTGTTGTCGGAATACGTCAGTGTCACAGCCATTCTGGTTGCATCCGCGTGGCGGAGAACATTGGACACCGCACCCTGGGCGATGCGCACCAGTGTTGCTTCGAGAGGCATCGGCAGCCGGATTGCCTCACCTTCGACCACGGATCGCGCTTCCAGTTCAGGACTGCTCGCGCGTTCACAGATTCGACGAAGCGCATCGGCGAGCGACTGACCGTCCAGGGCCGCCGGTGTCAATTCGGCGATGAGTTGGCGGGTTTCGGCAAGACTGTCCGCTGCAGTTTCCCGTGCGAGGCTGATCTGCCGGATGGCCGGGCTCTCCGGATCGGCGCGTTCGGCAGCGTGGAGGAGCATCTGGATGCTCGAAAGTCCTTGGGCCACGGTGTCGTGGATCTCGGCCGCGAGCCTTTCACGTTCGGCGAATTTTCCGGCATCGCGAGACGTCGACGCCAATTCTTCACGGGTGTTCATCAATTCGTCGATGAGACGACCGCGCTCGGCTGCCTCCCGGTACAGCGCCTGATATCCGAGACCGATAGCAACGGCTACGGCGGCGCCGATGATCGGACCGACGGCGCCGGCCACCGTCCACCCACGATGCAATCCGGTGCCGATCACGGCGACGGCCGTCGCCGCGGTGACGGCCAGCAGGCTCCAGGGGCGCCGCAGAATATGGAGATAGAGGAAGAAGAGTCCGAACGCGAGGTAGGCGGCGTCGGCGGATACCGCCATCGTCGCGATCCAGACGAGGGTCAGCACGGCCAGCCACCAGCGGGCAGCGTTGCCGCGCAGCCTTTTGGCAACCCCGAAAAGATAGACGGCAACAAAGATCACGGCCAACGCGATGATTGTTGCGGTCAGGTCGGATTCGTCGATCAGCGCTCGAAGAAACACCACACCGGCCAGCGCCATGACAAGGACATGCAGGCCCAGTTGTAGGCCGGCGAAGACAGGCGTGAGCGGAGATCGGTGCATCTCGCCCAGCTTAGCGAGGTTCGGGCCTGGTTCATCCATCAAAAGTTGTAAACCGGGATGGTTCTTTCGAGCGCTGGAATGTCGATCCGAGGTGCGATGGAAAGAGTCTGCATCCGCGAGAGCGTAGAGGCAAGCACAGGAAAGGAATTCACAGTGTTTGTCGCAATGAGGGACTTACGGGCAGCGCGAGGTCGTTTCGCGCTGATCTCCGTCGTGGTTCTGTTGGTTGCACTTCTGGTCAGTTTTCTCAGCGGGTTGACTGCAGGACTTCGCCATCAGAACGTGTCGGCCATCGAGGCCATGAATGCCGACACGGTGGTGTTTGCAGACACCGGAGCTGGGGCGTCGTTCGACGAGTCGGCGCTCACACAGGACCAGGTCAACGCCTGGGCCGGGGCCGCGAAGGATGTCGATCCCATCGGAATCGGCCGCGGGAAGGCAGGATTGGCCGACGGAAATCAGAAGTCGGTGGCCCTGTTCGGTGCTGACGGCGGTTTCGGTGACGTGACGCCGTCGGCGTCAGGCACGGTGGTGTTGAGCGAAGGTGCCGCCCGCGATCTGGGGGCGGGCGCCGGCGATCAGGTGAGCGTCGGTACGCAGCAGTTCACCGTCAGCGACGTTCGCGGTGACGACTGGTACAGCCATTCGCCCGTCGTCTGGATGACGCTCGGTGACTGGCAGGCGGCCAATCCACGCGGCGGCGTTGCGACAGTACTGGCTGTCACCGGAGCCTCTGACGCTTCCGCAACGGACAAGTCAGCCGCGACGACGTCGACGACGGTCAGCGGTTCGCTCGACGCGATCGGTTCGTACAAATCGGAGAACGGGTCGTTGACCCTGATGACGCTCATGTTGTTCGCGATCTCGGCCCTGGTGATCGGTGCGTTCTTCACGGTGTGGACGATCCAGCGAACCCCGGACATCGCGACGTTGAAAGCGCTCGGCGCAACCACCGGTTCTCTGGTGCGCGACGCACTGGGTCAGGCCCTCATCGTCCTGATTGCCGGCGTCACCGTCGGAATCGGGCTGACGGCCGTAGCCGGTTCGCTGATCGGAGACGCCATGCCGTTTGTCCTGGACGCATCCACGACCGTCGTACCTGCCGTGGCATTGATCGGACTCGGCCTGCTCGGCGCGGCCTTTGCACTTCGATTCCTCTCGACCACTGATCCACTCACAGCATTGGGGAGCGCACGATGACCATGACAACCGGCACCACAGTTCTCGACATCCAGAACGTCGATCTGACGTTTCCCGACGGGCAATCGCGGGTGACGGCGCTGGACGACGTGTCTCTGCGACTGCACCGCGGCGAGATCGCCGCGATCACCGGACCTTCGGGTTCAGGCAAGTCCAGCCTGTTGGCGGTGGCGTCGACCCTGATCCGTCCGGATTCCGGGCACGTCTATCTCCGGACGCCGGAAGGCAGCACCGACATTGCGGCGCTGAGTCGGCGGGCGGCGTCGGAGCTGCGACGCTCGTCGATCGGAATCGTCTTCCAGCAGTCCAACCTCGTGTCGTCGCTGACGGCTCTGGAACAGCTCGAGGTGATGGCGCATCTGGGGCAGTCCGTTTTCACGTCACGGACCCGTCGCAAAGCCGTGAAATCAAAAGCGATGGATTTGCTGGACGCTGTCGGGCTCGCGGATCAGAGCGGAAAACGGCCGTCTCAGCTGTCGGGTGGGCAGCGACAGCGCGTCAATCTCGCGCGAGCATTGATGAACGATCCGCAGCTTCTGGTGGTCGACGAGCCCACCAGCGCGCTCGATCAGGAGCGCGGTGCCGCTGTCATGGATCTGATCATCGGGGTGGTGCGGGAACACGAGGCGGCAACCCTTCTCGTGACACACGACCGAAGTCACCTGTCTCGGATGGATACTGTCTATCGTGTTGTTGACGGTTCCTTGGCGGAGGACCAGGAGGCGCTCGCGGCGTAACTCAGGCGGGCACGATTCGGGCATTCGTCACTGCATCCGGGCGGGAAGTCAACCCGCGATTTGCTGGGCAGTTAGACTGTTGTCGACTCGGGCAACTTGAGAGGACGTGTTATGGAACGCCGCCGCAATGTTGCGCAGCCGCCACAATCGCCGATTGCGGATCTGGAGCAGATGCCTGCTCTGATTCTCCTCGACAGGCTTCCGGTGCCGGTCATGGCCGTTCACCGCGACGGCAGCATCGTTTTTGCCAACCCGTCCTTCGCTGACATGCTGGGATATCCCAAGAAGGCCGTCTCGGCGTTGCGTTTGCAGGACATTCTCTACGACAAGGATGCCGACGACGTCAGTGCCGAGCAGGCTCATCGTGAACTGAGCTCCGAGCCGGGCTCGGTCAAGGAGTTCGTGCACTCGGACAGCACATTGGTGCGCGCGACGGTCAGTCAGTCTCTGCTCCGACGGGACGACGACACGATCACCCTCGCCGTCCTTCACGATCTGACGGAACGCCTGTGGAACAACCCACGGCACATCGACGACAAGCCCACCAAGTAGTCCCAGCTACTTCCGGGATTTGACGGTTCGGTCCAGGCCGAGGGTGGCGGCAAGGGTGTTGACCACCCATTCTTCGTACTTTTGGCCGGTCCAACCCGCGCCGACCACGAGGTCTGTGTACGTCTCGGGGCTGAGCAGCGTGAGTGCGACGTTCACGGCTGTTTCGAGGTCGACGGTTGGCGCTTTTTCGACGATGCCGACCATCAGATGTTCCTGCACCGTGCGTCGCTGAGTGCGGTTGATTTGCCACAGGCGGGCGGCGTCCTCGTCGGCGGAAGCGGCAGCCCGCAGTGCCAACAGGATGTCCGCGGTGCGCTCCAGAATGAGCCGTCCGTGGTGAACCTGAATCCGGAGTTGCCCGAGTGGATGTGGGGCGCCGAGCGCTGCCGCCACCCACGGACGGTCGAGAGTTGCCGTCTTTTCCTCGTCGCCCGCAACGGCCACGTCGAGCAGTGCTGACAGCACGCTCGGCTTGTTGCCGAACACAAAATAGACACTCTGCACCGACACGCCCGCCGCCGCGGCAAGCTGTTTGATCGTGGCGGCCGCGTAGCCGGGATCGACAAAAACTTCCCGCGCTGCCTCGATGATCTTGCGCCGCGCCGACGTGTCTTCCCGAAGAACCTCAGTCATGATTAGAGTTTAACTCTAGAGTCGAACTCTAGCGACTCGGGAGGCGAAATAATGACGAAGGTTCTTGTACTCGGTGGCTACGGTGCCGTCGGGATTCCCCTGATGAAACAACTCGCGAAGGTCCCCGAAATCTCCGCGTACTCCGCCGGGCGCGATCGTGCCCGCGCGGACGTCGTCGTTGATCTTAAAGAACCAGGCGCGTACGCGGCTGTGGTTCGAGACTTCGATGTCGTGGTGAATGCGTCGGGTTTCGAGGATGTTCGCCTGGCAGAAGAAGCGGTACGCGGTGGGGCGGCATTCGTCGACATCACGGCGACCTCGAGCTACTGCGAAGAATTGGAAGCGGTCGACGGCCCAGTTCTGATGGGCGTCGGATTGGCACCGGGATTGACCAGTGTCCTTGCCGCCGAGGCGCATCGACTCGGCGACGGACCCGTGGACATCGTGATCGGCCTCGGCGGCGGAGAACTACACGGACCGGCCGCGACGGCGTGGACGTACGGGATGTTGGGGACGAGGTTTCCCGATCCTGACGGGCGATCGATCCGGAACTACACCGGGATGAAGACGTTTCGGATACCGGCGGACGCGACCGGGTACCGATCCGGTCCTGCTGTGCGGGCCGATTTTTCGGACCAACATGCCCTGACGCGCGACCTTGGTGTCCCGGTCAGGACGTACTTGCGATTGGACACGTCCACCGCGACGCTCGGGCTTGCGGCCATGACGTGGGCGCCCGCCCTCCAGAAGGTAGTGCCGAAGAAGCTGTGGGGCTCGGATCGTTGGGTTGCGATGGCACGAACGGATACCGCTCCGGCGCTGTGGGTTTCGGGGCGTAGCCAGTCCGCCGCGACGGCAACCATCGCGGCGCGTGCCGTGCAGGTGATTCGAGACCGTGCAATCTCGAAGCCGACGTGGTTTCACGCGGTGGAGACCGCAGAGTCGTTACAACTGGCAGTTCCCGAACTGTCAGTGCGGCAATGGGATGGTGCGAGACGGATGTCCGGCAAGACTGTCGACTAGTCGGGGCGAGCCGAGAAACGGTAATCCGGCGGCCGCATTGGTGAGACAACCGGGTACGACGACGCGGACGACATGCAGGCCAGTACTGAGAACATCAGCAGTGGTGAGGTCGACCCATGCCGGCCTGAAACCCGAGCCTGTCAGTGCGCTTTCGGTATCGATGGGTGACGTCAGAGAGTCGAGGTCCACCTCGCCGACGACGGCACCTGCCAGCTCACTCTCGAATCGTGCTTGGATCTCCGGGTCCAGGTGGAGCTGCAAGTGGCACCCGTAATCCATCACGTCGGCAAAGTCCGATCGGTAGGCGCCTGCATAGCTTCGGTCAGCTCGCCAAGGCGCAAGCGGGCTGGTCGGGGAGGCCGCGGCTCGACCGATGCCGCTCTCCGGGTCGTCGTAGTCGGCGGAAAGCAGTTGCAGCTGAAGCGCTTCGCCGAGCGACTTGAAAGCAGCCGTCTGCGCTTCTTCGTGGCAGGCGGTACCCATGGTCGAGTATCCGGTGAGTCGGTCGTGGACGAGGGCGCCGAGCACCGGGATGCCGAAATCGCTGTCGAATGACAACCACCTGGTCGAGAGGCTGCCGTGATTGCCCAGGCGGCGAAGCACCTCGGGGATGCCGGTGACTATCCGAACGCCGCGTCTTCCGGTCCAGGAAAGCGTCATCGCGTCGCGCTCGACTATCTCGCGCAATGCATTCCGTATCGCGAATTCCGTCGTGGGACCGGCGGCGAGACCCGCCTGCGCTACTGGAGAGATCGCCGGACCCGTCCGGGCGACGAAATGAGGATACGAACCCCAGACGAGTTCGGCCGGTACCCAGATATCCGAACCCGTGATCAGGTCGACTCCGCGAGTCCAGTCCAACTCGAGATCGTCGGTTGGTTCGACGAACGGGAACTGTGGCCGTGCGTACTGGGCGGCGTCGAAACGCGCGAGTTGTGACAGGTCGATGCTTGCTCCGATCAATGCATCGGCCGACCCGCGGACGATCGGTTTGGCGACGATGTTCCCGCAATATCGTTCCACCGCTTCACCTATCGCGGCAGCGGTAGGCCGCGCACGGTCACCCAGATCGAAGCAGTATCCGGCACCCGCCGAGTCGCTGGACCAGGGTGAGAAGCGTGCCGAGTCGGAGGCATGCGAGTGAATCAGCTTGAACTCCGGCGGAAAGTGCTGGGGAACAACGGCGTCGACCAACTCTCGAATGATCCCAGTTCGGCGGTCGACGAGCAAAGTTCTCATGCGAGAGGAACCGGCAGATGCAGATGGGTGGTCGATGCGCTGGTCAATCTGCTACCTCCAAGAAGGGGAAAAGCTGCCGGCGCATTGTTGTAGAGGCCGGGAGACAGGACGCGGACGACGTGCAACCCGGCAATCGAGATGTCGCGGGTGGTGAGATCGACGGAAATCGGTTGGTACCCTCGAGACGTCAGAAGGGCTACCAGAGAAGCAAGATTCACAGGATCTTCGTCGGGAATCTCTGATACCGAGCGTGTTTCGGTGTAATCGAACAGGTGCTCTTCCGCAAGGTGCGCCATCACGGGATCGAGGTAAAGTTGGGCGACGGTCGGCAGATCGACGACGTCTTTCCATTGCGGATCGAACTCGTCCCGGTAACGACGGTCGGCCCGAAAGGGTTTGTACAGGTGCGCCGGCAGCGTTCCGTCCACCACGCTGCGCCAGGTCGGCCCGTCGGGGTCGGCGAGGTCGATCGTGATGGCAAGTACGGCGTACGCCTCGACAAGGGCCTTCGAGACTGCCGCCTCCACCATTGGTCGACAAGCTGTGCCCAGCGCGACCAATCCACGTCGGTCATCCCGGATCCACACTGCGGCGACGGGAATGCCGAAGGGGGAGGGAAGCAGAAGCACTCGAACGCTCCGAGTGTCGCTCTCCAGATCCCCGAGTTGGCGGTGCACAGGTAACCGCTCCCAATCGGCGAGCTCGATTGCCGGCTGTGGCCGGTCCCCGCACCACCACAGCGCGGTGGCATCGCGTTCGAGAAGTTCCAGCAGAGCTGACATCTCGGCCTCGTCGCGTGAGCGTCCCGCGGCGATTCCGGCGTACTGCAACGACGCGATCGGTGGTTCGCCGCGACGGGTGCCGGTGTAGTACCCGAGATAGGTCAAGGCGGCCGGCACATAGGTGGGCACTTTTTCGTCCATGGTGTGACCCAGCGCCCAGCGGATTTCCAGAGCCGATGTGAAGGGAGCAAAGGGGAATCCGGGAAGGCGGTACTGATCCTCGCTGTACAACGCAAATTTCGCCGGGTCGACGACCCGTGAGCCTGCCAGTTCCAGCGCTGACGCACTGCTGCGGATCAGATCTTCAGGGACTACGTTGCCGCAATATCTTTCGACAGCCTCACCGGTTGCAGCACCGCGAGCTGCTGCGTCGTCGCGTATCGAAGCCCCGAATCCGTAAGGGTCCGCGCGAAACAGTGAACCGCTGCCGCCGAAGTTTCTGGTGTCGGCCACCCTCGCGGCCCAACCGACCCAGCCCGTCGGCATGTCCGAGCGAATGTGTGGTTCCAGTGAGGTCAGCACGCCGCTTCGGGCGTCGACCAGCAAGTCATCCACCGTCAGTTCCTCCGAGTATCGGCAGGGTCAACGACCCGGAAAATGATTGGTGCAGTGCGGTACTGCGTGTTCCTCGATAGCGATCACCGTCTCCGAGATTGCGTGCGAGCCGTGGGAAGTCCGAGCCGGCGATCCGCAGCGTCAGAACGTCACCAGGGTGCAGGGTGTGGAGTACAGGATCGAGATCGATAGTCAGCGTGCCGGGTCGAAGGCTGACACCCGCGCCACGAGCGATCGATCTCGTGACTCCAGTGGGATCGACGACGCTCAGCTCGACGATCCAGTCAGCTTCGCCCTCGGGCGAATGCACTGTCAACTCCACCGAAGGCATTCCCGACAGCACACACTCGACCTCCATGTCGAAAGTCCAGACAACACAGTCGTTTCGGCCCTCGTCTGCGTGGTGCGTGAAGTTGAAAGGCGCCGTCCTCGGGTCTGGTTCGAGACGAACGCGATTCGCACCCGTGACATACGGTTCGGTCGACCAATCGCCGGCACCCCGGTCGAATACCCGATTGATGGTCACGGGCCGCGCCGAGAATATCGATTCCATCCACTCGACCTGAAGGCGGCCGAAACTTGTCTCGCCGACCCTTCCCGGGCGGAGGTCGTGCGCCCAGGGGCCCACGATCAAACTCTGCGGCCCGCGCCACACGGATGCGAAGTGCCGCAGTGTCTCCCGAATCATCGCATCGTCCCAACCGCCGATGTGCAGCCCGGCGACGTCGAGTTCGGAGAGTTCGTCCGCGGACACCAGATCATCGCCACCGAAGTCTTCGCGCTCACGAGCGCGACGGATCGGCGTCAACCAGCCCGGTGAATCGGAGGTCAGGCCAACCTCCTCGATCATCGACTGCACCGGGAGATGTTCCAGCAAAGACGAATCCGAGCGCATCAGGGCAGGGATGAAACCCTCACGAGAGGAAGACGAATCTCCGTGCTCGCCCCACCACGCCAGATGCTCGGCGAGGAGAAGTATCCCCGAGGGATCACGTTTGACGCGGTCGCTTCCGATGGTCGGCACTTTGGAGACGACGCCGCGAGCACGAAATGCCCGATCGGCGCCGTTGGTCTCGGCAGTAAACGCCCACGCAGTTCCGGCCGCATACGAAGCCCCGCTTGCGATGACGCACTCCGGTGTCCACGGCTGATCCTGCAGCCACTCGGCAAGGGCGGCGCCGTCCTCGCGCTCGTGGAGGTACGGTTCCCAAGATCCGGTGGAATCGTGCCGTCCACGTACGTCCTGACAGATGAATGCAATTCCTCGCGATCGCCATTCGAGCCCCTCGGCCAGATGCCACCCGCGTCCGTACGGGGTGCGGATCACGATCAGTCCCCGAGGTGAAGAATCTGGTGGGAGAAGCACATCCGTAGCCAGCGAAGAGCCGTCTGCCGCTGGGATCTTCACTCCGAGTGAGATCACCGGAGCGTCGGCGAAGGTTCGAGAACGCCGCCAGGCAGTGGTAGCACGGGATGGCGAGTCATCATGAGGGTTCGTGGATTCATCCGGATCTGGTAGTGAAGGTGTGATTGCGGTGCGCCATGGGCACCAGCCACGACGTCCGAACATGCAAGTGCACTGACCATTGCGGCTGCGGTGGGTGAAAGTCCAAGCGGACGACGTTCGCTGTCGGCGAGGTGGTTCCACAGCGCCAGCAGGTGATCCGGTACACGTGACGCGGCTAGTCGCCGACCGCAGACGTCCCGGTATCTCGCGCTGTCGATGCCGTCGAAGAAGGGACCGATGCAGATCTCACCCAGCTCTTTGTGGACGCGTTGCCACGGAGTTCGGCTGCGGCGGCACCAGGTATCGAGTTCCGACCACGCGTCGTGAGGAGGAGCGTCGGCAACCGACAGTACGAGGTCCGAAGACGCAACGTCGTCTTCGATTGGCGCAGTGGTGGATACGACGTCGAGGTCCGGAAGAGCCTTGGAGAGCAGAGCGATGCAGGCATCGGCAACGGGTCCGACCCCGTCCATCAGCACACGCTGTGGACCCGGAATCTCTGGCACTTGACCTGGAACAGCCAGCACGCCGCGAGAGACGAGAGCGTCGGCGATCTCGATCGCTCCCGGGCCGAGCACCGAACCAGAGCGCCTGAGAAAGTTGTCGAGTTCCGCGAGGTCTTCGGCCGGCGCACCGATCGTGACCGCGTTCTCGTCCGGTGTCAGGTAATGCCAAGTACCGTCCGGTGTCGGATACAGCTGGTGTCCGTCGGCGAGGGCGTACACGGATCTCCTTGTCGGTGCCCGCACCCGACGAGTCGGATGCGGGCGGGGTCATCGGCAGATCAGACCGTCGAAACGGTCCGGATCAGGGAAGGTTTCAGCTCTGGAAGCTGAACGGGTTGTCGACGAGGGCGTTGGTGCCCACACCCTGCAGAGCATGTGCGGACGTCGCCTCGGCAACCGGCTCGAAGGTGAACGGGTTGTCGACGAGGGCATTGGTGCCGACGCCCTGGAGTGCATTGGCCGGAGCCGAGTTGGAGACGCTGTCGAACGAAATGTTGCTCATTGTCATCCCTTCCGTAATGGAAACCATTTCCATTACGATGCCACCGTACGAAAGATCGCCACGGAGAGCAACAGGTACAAGAGAGTGCATACATGAGCGAGGCCTCGACGACGGGATCCGCCGAAGCGCAACCACATGTGTTTCGGGACAGATCGTTTCGATTCTTCTTCACGGCTCGCACGATTGCCGTGGCCGGTGCGGCCGTCACCGGAGTGGCAATGCCGATCCTGGTGTTCGACATCAGCCGGTCTCCGTTTCTCACCTCGCTCGCGGCTGCGGGGACGGTTCTGCCGTACCTCGTGTTCGGCTTGTTCGCGGGCGCCGTGGCAGACCGAGTCAACCGGCGGACAGTCATCCTGTGTGCGCAGGCCGTCGCTGCTCTTGCCTTGGCGAGCATTCCGGCGGCTCAGGCGCTCGGTGTGTTGACGGCATGGCACGCGGTCGGCGTATCGATGTGCATCGGAACGTGTTTCGTGTGGTTCGATGCTGCAGCTTTCGGAGCCTTGCCTGCGCTGGTCGGTCGGCAGAGAATACCGGCCGCCAACAGTGCGCTGTGGACTTCCAGCACGCTCGTCGATGTTGCCTTTCCGGCTATTGCCGGAGTGCTCGTGGCATCGATCGGCCCGGCCTACGCATTGGGTGCTGATGCACTGGCCTACGTATTGGCCGGGCTGGCCATGGCGTCGATCGGAGCCTCGTTCTCGAGTACTCCTGCGGCGCCGAAGAAGTCGGAACCCGGAATTGCGCGTGACATACGCGAAGGCCTCAGCTTCCTCTGGCAGTCTCCGCTCCTGCGAGCCTTAACCGGCGTCGGCTTCGTCAATTCGCTGACGCAGGGTGCTGTCACGGCGCTCCTGGTGGTGTACGCGACCGAGAGGCTGGGGATTTCGACGTCGAGTCCGATGATCGGGGCCGTGTGGACAGCAGTCTCCGTGGGTGGCGTGGTCGGCGCAGTCTTGCTCCCACGCCTACCGGCGCAATGGCCGGTCGGCGCGATCACTGTCGGTGCGTTGACCATCGCCCCGGTGGTGCTGTTCGTCGTTGCGACAACCAGCAACACCGCCGCAGCGATCACCGCTCTGACTGTCTACTCCGGCTGTGCGACCGTCACCATCCTCAACGGCATCGGTGCACGTCAGCGTCTGACTCCGGATCGTCTACAGGGGCGCGTGAACACCACGGCGAGGATGGTCGCCTGGGGTGGTTCGCCGGTGGGTGCCTTGATTGCCGGGGCAATTGCAGGACGTTGGGATATCGGCACCGCCTACCTCGTTGCGTGCAGCTTTGCGCTGGTCGGGGCACTCTTCGCGTGGGTGAGCGCCCTGCGGACCGATCCTTGTCCGCACAGATGAGCATGTCACTATTAATGAAAACGACTGTCGTTATGGTTAGATCCACCTGTTCATCCCTGTGAACCCCACCTATTCAGGAGTGCGATGACGCTGACCAGCGAAGCAGTACCTGATGCCCCGTCGCGTGCGCATCCCGTCGGCGACCGCGGATACGTCCCGTTTCTGTTGGCCACGGCCGTGGTCCTTGCCACCGTCTCTACCGTCGCGGTGTGGTCGGGCGCTGCGTCGCTGTCCTTCGCCGACGTATTTGCGGTGTTGTACGCGCACGTCGGTGGGCCGCCGGTCGACCCGCTGCTCGACCGGATCGTGTGGGGACTGCGGGTCCCGCGCATTCTGATCGCGGCACTGGCAGGTGCCGGGTTATCACTGGCCGGCGCGGTACTGCAAGCGTTGGTGCGCAATCCGATTGCCGATCCGTACATCTTGGGTGTCGGTTCGGGAGCGTCCTTCGGCGCAGTGCTGATCATGACGACGGGCATCGGAACCGGCCTGTCGATCGGTGTTCCGGTGGCAGCCTTCCTGGGGGCCATGGTTTCCCTGATCGCGGTTCTCGTACTGGGTCGGCGCGAGGGAATGCTTGTCCCGCTGCGCATGGTCTTGGCCGGAGTTGCCATCGGCTATCTGCTCTCGGCCGCAACAAGTTTCGTGCAGTTGCGCGCCGATCCGAGTCAGCTTTCGGGAGTGCTCTTCTGGTTACTCGGTTCGGTGAGCGGGGCAGGTTGGTCGGATCTCGGTGTGCCCGCCGCGGTGATCACCGTCTGTGCGGCAGTGCTGTTGACGCAGTCTCGCCAACTCAACGCGCTGGCTATGGGAGACGAGAGCGCGCAATCGGTCGGCGTCGACGTGCGCCGTACCAGGTTGCTACTACTGGTGATCGCGTCGTTGCTGACCGCGGTTGTTGTATCCGTTGCCGGCGGAATCGGTTTCGTGGGGCTACTCGTGCCGCACGCTGTACGACTCCTGGTCGGATCCGACCACCGCAAGCTGCTGCCGGCAACCGCGCTGGTCGGTGCAACCTTCCTGGTGATCGTCGATCTTGCGGCTCGGATGTTGGATGCGCCCAACGAATTGCCGCTCGGAATCATCACCGCCGGATTGGGTGCTCCGTTCTTCCTCTGGTTACTTCGACGCGACGGAGGTGCGCAGTCATGAGATTGTCGGCCAGCGGGATTCACGTCGTTCGAGGTGGGCGTCTGGTGGTTTCCGGCGTAAATCTCGAAGCGCCCGAGGGGAGCGTGGTCGGACTCGTCGGGCCGAACGGCAGTGGAAAGTCCTCCCTCCTGCGCGCGTTGTACCGCTCGATGAAGCCGAGAAGCGGAATCGTGAAGGTCGACGAAGTGAACGTGTGGGACGATCTCTCGCCACGATCCGCAGCGCGCATCATCGGTGTTGTGGGGCAGGAGCATTCATCCGACTTCTCGTTCAGCGTCCGCGAGGTGGTGGCGACGGGCCGGACGCCGCATCACAGCGCATTCTCTCGACTCGGTGAAATCGACCGGGACATCGTCAGTGCCGCACTGGCGCGAACCGGTATGCACGGCTTCGGATCACGACTCTTCGCCGAACTGTCCGGCGGAGAAAAGCAGCGTGTGATGTTGGCCCGGGCGATCGCTCAACAACCGTCGGTGCTGGTCTTGGACGAGCCCACCAACCACCTCGACATCCGAGCTCAACTCGAACTGATGGAATTGGTCGCCGAACTCGGTACTACGACGATTGTCGCGATCCATGAACTCGCTTTGGCCGCAGCGTATTGCGACTACGTCTGTCTGCTCTCCGGCGGGGTAGTTGTCGCGACAGGACCAACGGCCGAGGTCCTCACCGAGGACCTGCTGTCCGAAGTATTCGGGGTTCAGGTGCATCTCGGCACTCACCCCTTGACCGGGCGTCCCTTGCTCTCGTTCGCCCCTCCGCTCCTACACACGAAAGAAGCAGTGTCTTGAAATCCTCGATACGTACTGCCGCGCTGTTGTGCTCGGCCGTTACCGCCACTGCAGTACTGACCGCATGCGGAAACTCCACGGCGGATTCGGCGACGTCGTCGTCCGAGAAGATTTCCGTCACCAATTGTGACCGCGAGGTCACGTTGCCCAAGACGGCGGAGCGGATTGTCTCGCTGTATCCGTCGATGACAGAGCTTCTGATTCAACTTGGTGCCGCCGACCGCATTGTCGGACAATCGAATACCGATCTCTCTCCTCCCAGCCCCGAACTCGCGGATCAGTTCGCGGCCGTGCCGGTACTGAGCACCGGAGTTCCCGCGAAAGAAGCATTGCTCGACGCCCGTCCGGATCTGATCGTCTCCGACGGGGAATACTGGTTCGACGGTGACCGACTGCAGAGCATGGACGAATTGCGTGACCTCGGCATCCCGATCTTCGTGAACAGCGGCTACTGCCACAAGGCGGTCACCGAGGGGCGGATCGACGACGTCTGGTCCGACATCGACGGTCTCGGTGCCCTGACCGGAACAAGTGACGAAGCAGCAATTCTCCTGGCAGATGGCAAGAAGTCGCTCGCAGAAACCGAGGCATCCGCGGCCGGGAAGGAGCCGGTTGCCACTGTGATGGTTCAGGTTTCGGAGGGGCAGTCCTACGCTCTGGCGAGGGGCCTCTACAGCAGCGTGCTCGAGGCGGCCGGGGGAAAGAACCTCTACGAGAGCGACCTTCCGGATGGGAAGTACTTCGGCCAGGTAGCCACCGAATCGATACTCGCGAAGTCGCCGCAGGCAATTCTTGTCGTTTACTCCACCGAGTCGGCTCGGGAATCCACACTCGAGGCTGCCCGCACGGCATTTGCCGGGACGCCTGCCGCGACGTCGAATGCGATCTTTGCCGTTCCGGAGGCGTGGTTCGCCGGTGAATTGGTGTCGATCGACGGAGCTGCCGAGGTATCTCGCCTGCTGCACCCGGGTTCGTGAGGTCTTGACCGCCCTCGAGCGGGTCGAGGCCGTCGTATCGCTGCATGCTGCGCTTGACCGGACGGTGGCTCCGTCGGAGCTACCGTTCGACGAGGGCGCACTGCCCCCGGTGACGTCTGAGTTCGTTGAATTACCGGCGCCGACGCCACTGCCGGCCCGGGACTTTCCGGATATCTTGCAGGCACGACGGAGCCACTACAACCCAGCGCAAGATGCTTTGGGAATCGATGAACTTTCAAATGTGCTGCACCACAGTCTGGTCAGCAGCCCGACGGCCGGTGGGATGCGCGAACTGACGCTGTCGTTTGTTGTCAGCCAACCCGGACACTCGCTTGGAGCCGGGGTGTACCGGTACATCCAGGAAGGCCGTGCTGAGGCCGTCCGGCCGGGTGACGTACAAGGAAACCTTCGAGCGAGCCTTCTCCAGCCCGAGTTCGTCGACGTGTTCCCGGTTCTTCTGTTTGTCGTCGCGAACGTGGAAGCGCCGCTCGAGAAGTACGCGATGCGGCACTACCGCACGATGCACGTGGATGCCGGTGTGCTGGTTCAGAATCTGTACCTTGTGACCGAGGCGATGAGACTTGTGGGCTGCGCCATCGCAGGATTCACGGATGCGCGAGTGGTATCTCTGTTGAATCTCGCGACGACGCAGCTTCCCGTCATGGCTTTTGCACTCGGGCGGCCCAGCTAGTTCAGCCGAGGATGCGCGCCTTCTGGGTCTCGAACTCGGCCTCCGTCAATACGCCGGCATTCTTGAGTTCGCCCAGCTTGGTGAGCTGTTCGAGCTTCGCGTCCATCGACATTTCCGATTCTGCCGGAGCTGCCTGCGGCGGGAGGGGCGGTAGATCGGGAATCGGCGGCACCGGCTGGACCTGCGCTGCGCGGGCCTGATCTTCGGCAGCCCAACGGGTCCGCTGACGGCGCTGAACATTGCCGTGAATGGAGCTTGCGACGGCTACCCGGCCGGCTCGCCTCAAGAAACTCATGCGTCCTTCTCCGTGGTATCCGGTGCGGTGTTGTCCAGTGCAGCAGCTAGTTCGTCCACGCTCAGGTGACCTTCGGTGACAACCTTTGCGCCGCTGCGGGTCCAGGCCTCGATGACCGGCAGTATTGCCAGTTCCTCGTAGACGAGTACGGCGGCAACACTTCCGGCAGCCAACTCTTCACCAACGGCAGCGATGTCGCCGGCGTCGAGCAGTCCGGAGGCAGCGCCGTCGAACTGCGCCAAATCGAAATCTGCGAGTTCGAAGGTGGACGCGGGTACGACGGATACCGATCCGTCGGCGGCTTTGGTGACGAACTCGAGGTCGAGGATGCGGATCACTCCGGAGTCGACGAGAGCGAGCAGCTGCTCGAATCCCGCGGAGGTCGGTGCACCGCCGGGAAACTCGACGGCAACGTACTCGATCGGACCGAATTGGTCTTGGTTGGACATCGGTTACTTCTTGCCCTTCGTGGGTTGCGGTTCTTCCAGAGCAGGTACTTCGTTGGGCATGCGCCCGGCCGGAATGATGGCGAGCAGAGAGAGCCCGGCGAGTACGAGCAGCGAGGTTCGCAGTGCGCGCAGGCGCGCTTCGGTGTTGATCCGGATGGCTTCGTCGATCTGTGCCTGTGTCGCGGAGGTGTTTTCGAGCGTCACGACGAGTTGATCGTTGGGGACGAAGTTGACCTGGTCGAGATTGATCCCTGACTCGACCTTGAGGGATGCCGGGATGATGGGGTTGTCGATCAGCTGCGAGCTGACGAGGGTACCCAGGATTCCGACGGCGAACACGCTGGCCACCGCGATGCCGACGCTGCCGGACATGTTGTGTACCAGTCCTCGCCAGGCACCGACGTCACCGGCCAGTTCCTTGGGAGCTGCGGTGAGGAGGGTGTTGAACACCAGCGCAACGATGGCGCCCTGCCCGAGGCCGAGGGTGATCAGGCCGATGACAACAAAGATCTGATGCCAGTCACCACGAATGGTGAAGGCCAACAGGATGAGTCCAGCGGCAACAACGACGAACCCGGCTCGTGCGATCAGACGCGGGGAGTACGTCTTGTACAGGCGCGCGACGACGGTGCTCGCGATGAAGATCGAGAGTGTGTACGGGATGATCGAGAACGACGTCTGCAAGCTGCTGCGGCCCTGGATGATCTGCATGTACAGCGGAATGAGGAAGTTGGCCGCGGTTCCCACGAACATCATCGTCGCCATGCAAATCGTGGTGGCGCGCTCGGCGCCGGTCTTGAGGACGTCGAGATTGAAGAGCTGAGGCTTGTTCTGCGCCTTGCGACTTCGCGTCCACTGGAAGAATCCCTGCGCGCAGATGGTGCCGAGGACTATCAGGATGGCCGCGGGTGAAACACCGATGACCGAGAACGGCGCAGCGTCGGTGGCCAGGATGACGCCCCACGAGTTCAGGCCGCTGAAACCGAAGCTGAGCAGGATGACGGCAACGGCAGCCAGTGCGGCGCCGGCCCAATCGATGGTGATGTCCTTCTGCGGGGGAACAGGTTTGACACGGAAGCTCAGGACCAGGTTGACCACGGCGAGCGCCACGACGAGGGCGAAGGAGTAACGCCACCCGATGGTCGTCGCGAAGGAACCGGCGATGAGTAGTGCCAGCACACCGGCTGCGGGGATTGCTGCTGCCAGGTAACCGATGGCCTTTGCCTGCTGATCGCCATTGAAGTTCGTGGCGATGAAAACCGTCAACGCGGGGGCGATGAGAGCGATCACGGCGCCGGACGCGGCTTGCGCCACGAACAGCATTGCCGGGCTCTGGCTCAGAGCGACCGCAGCCATCGCGAGACCGTGAATCGCGACGGCAATCTGGAAGACCAAACGCGTCCCGTAGCGGGCGCCGATCTTGGCGCCCAGCAGAATGAAGGCAGCCATGGCAAAGGTGCCTGCGGTGATCGCGGTGCCGACACTTGTTGCAGGAGTGTCGAGATCGGTGGTGATGCCGGCCATCGAGACGGTCAGCGCATTGACGGCGAACGACGCCTGAATCTGCGTGAGGACCACCACGATCAGTGGTAGCCAGGAGGCGGTGGTTACGGCGGCCGACGTATCGGCTGCGCCAGGCTTTACGGACATCATGGGTCACGCCTTCCTCGACACTGCGTGTACTCGCGGCGTGCCCGGATCAGCCACGCACGGTTACATTAGCCGGAATTGTGCTGAATGGTCGCCTGCAAGTGGTTGGTTTCTTCGCGGTAAACCACCATCTCCCGTTGTAAGGCTCGCCGGAAGCGTGGTTGCTCGGCCAGGAGTACGGCCAGGACGGTCAGCAACAGCCACGTCGCGGCCGCGCTCGCGAGGAGCAACAGGACCGGAATCCACGGACCGCCCATCTGCTCGAGCAGCGTCGTCTTCGCCCAGACTCGCCAGTAGAGCATCAGATTGACGATCAGTCCGACACCGTACGAGATGACGAAGGACAGCAGGAACTGCTTCCACGTGCCGTCGTGGCGCCTCGCCGTCATCGGTTCGGCCCGCAGCGGCAAGGCCACGGACATCACGTTGGCGACGCCGAGCCACAGCAGGATCATGGTCAGTACCTGACCGCACGCCTTCACCAGATCAGCACTGCTTCCGGAGCGCCACGCGAGGATGGCACTGAGCAGGAACCCGGCGCTGCCGACGAGAAGCAGCATCATCGCATTCTTCGCGACGAGGACGTGCCAGAGCCTGGTTCCGCCGGACAAAGCAGCACGGACGCGGCCGGCGTCGAAGCTGAGCGCATTGGTGCACACGACGCTTCCGACCACACCCGAGAGTGCGTACAGCGCAAGGTAAGGCAGTCGATCTTCCTTGGCGTCCCACTGGAAGAGGCGAATGAATGCCAGGTACGCCAAGCCCATTCCGAGGCTCAGCCCCAGCCGAAACGCGATCGACCGAGGCTTGCCACCCACGACGTGCCGTGCTTCCTCACGTATCCGGGAGCCGAGGTCCTGCACATGCCGGACGACGGGGTTGCCCGAGTTCAGCGGGACGTAACCGCGGATCGCGGCGGCGATGGTATCGGTGTCTCCGGCATCGAGCGCGGCGACGCGTGCTTCGAGAACCGCAAGGTGGGCGGCGCGCAAGGCTATCCGTGCGGTGGTCACCGCGGCAACGGCGTCGGCCTCGGCCTGCGCGGCGGTGCTGATGCCGGCGTCGGCGGGCAGCGGCGGCTGCAACGTCGTGATCAGTTCGAGTTGGCGAGCCATGTGCGGCGACGGCGACAAACCGCTGTACGACGGTCGGCTCAGCGCTGATCGTTCGTCGTCGAGCGAATCACGCACGGACGCGGCAGCCTTGCGGACGGCTGCCGGGTTGTGCCAGCGCACCGACCGGGCATCACGCTCGGCGGCGACGGCCCGGGATGCAACCTCGGTCAGATCCTCCACCGCTGTCAATGTCTGCTCCACTCGGTTTAGGTTGGTTTCATGACCACCAACTCGGAAAAGGAAGATCTTCAGCGGTACCTGCAGGCAGCACGTGACGCGCTCGTCTGGAAGCTCGACGGGCTGTCGGAGTATGACATTCGGCGTCCGATGACCCGGACAGGGACCAACTTGTTGGGACTGGTCAAACACATGATCGGCGTCGAGCTCGGGTATTTCGGTCCGACGTTCGGCCGTCGGGTTCCCGATCTACCGGCGTGGTTGCGTTCGGAGGAACTCAACGTCGACATGTGGGCCCGCGCCGATGAGTCCAGTGCCGACATCGTCGAAACCTATCGCCGCACCTGGGCTTTCGCCGATGTCACGATCGAAGAGAACGATCTGGATGCCCCCGGCTTCGTGAAGCCCTGGCCGGAGAATCGGCGGGACGTCACGTTGCATCAGATACTCGTTCACGTTGTCGCCGAGCTTCATCGGCACGCCGGCCACGCGGACATCGTGCGGGAGCTGATCGACGGCGCCGCGGGGATGAAAGCGGGCGCCAACAACCTGGCTCCCGGTGATGAGGCGTGGTGGGCCGAGTACAACGACCGTCTGGAGACGGCGGCACGCGAGGCCCACCACGCCTGAACTACTCGAATACCGCTGCCGCACCGATCACCACGACGACGATCGCCGGGCCGACCATGTCGCCGGCCCCACGGGTGATCCGGGAGACGATTTTCTTCTCGCCCATCTTCGCGACTGAGCCGACGAGAACGGCGGCGAGGATGCCGCAATTCTTGACATTGACGTCAACGTCAACACACACTGTGACGGTGACCACCAGCGAAACGCAGGAGCGAGCGCGGACAGCCCGCAAGCTCGGGGACGGTCCACGTCGGGCCGGCCTGCTCGACACCGCTGCTTTCTGTTTCGGCGAACTCGGATACGACGCCGTGACCGTCGAGACCATCACCACCAGGGCTGATGTGTCCCGAGCGACCTTCTACGCGTACTTCTCGTCGAAGGACGAGGTCTTTCGTGCCGTCGCCGAAATGATGTGCCGACGGTTTCTCGACGCCCAGCACATGGAGGGGCCAGCGGCCGAGGATCTACGCGAAGTTCTCAGAACGACCACGTCGGCGTTCATCACGGCCGTGTACACCTACGGGGACCTGCTCGCGGTGATCGAGCACCGGGCGCGGGTGGATTCCGAGGTCGAGCGCAGTTGGTCAGCAGTTCGCGAAAAGCTCGTGAGCCGCTACGTACGCTTCGTCGAACGTATTCGACAGGTTCACGATGTAGATCCCTGCGTTTCGCCCCCGGTGCTCGTTCAGATGATCTCGGACGCACAGATGGCCGGTGGAGCACGACTGAGTAAGGCGAGTGTCGAAGAGCAGAACCAGTTCATTGCAAATATGACGACGATGTCCGAACGGTTGATCGGGTTCGAAGAGTCGAAATAGATTTCTTTTACGAATGGAGTGATCGGTGGCAGAACAAGACGTGCTCGAAGCGGCTCTGGCGGAAATCACTGCGCTGCAGCAGGCGCATTGGCCCGCCGGGATTCCCCGCTCCGTCGAGTATCCGCTCGAAGGCGGGGGACTTGTCGACTACTTGCGGCATTGGGCGCTCGAGCGGCCGGATACTCCCGCAATCGTCTTCTACGGCCGCGTCATCACGTACGCCGAGTACGACGAGCTTTCGGATCGTTTTGCCGGATGGCTGCTTTCGCTGGGCGTCAAACGCGGCGATCGCGTCGGCGTTCACCTGGTCAACTGCCCGCAGTTCCACATCGCGATGCTCGGCATTCTGAAGGTCGGTGCGGTTCACGTGCCGATCAATCCCCTCTTCCGTGAACACGAATTGATTCACGAACTCAACGATGCGGGCGTGACGGTCCTTCTCACGCAGAACACTTTCTCGAAGCTGGTGAAGAAGGTTCGCTCGCAGACTTCACTCGAACACGTCGCGAAGACCGCAGTATCGGACATGCTGACTGCGATCCCCACCGTCGAACTGCCCTTCGAGGTCGACGATCCGCGCCTGAGCGACTGGCAGTCGATCATCACCAGTGAGCGGGCGACTCCCGTTGCCACCGAACTCGATTCCCTCGCCGCCCTGAACTACACGGGCGGAACGACGGGAATGCCCAAGGGCTGTGAGCACACTCAGCGCCACATGGTTTACACCGCGGCCACCGCGACCCTTGCCGGTGGTGACCAGGTGGGTGCCAATCCGCCGGTATCGCTGGTGTTTCTGCCGATCTTCTGGATCGCGGGTGAGGACTTCGGCATTCTGGTTCCGCTCGTCAACGGCGGAACCGTTGTCCTGCTGAATCGTTGGGATGCGGAGACCACGCTCGACGCGGTCGAGACCTACGGTGTGACCTCGCTGGTCGGAACCGTCGACAATTACGTCGAACTGATGGACACATCAGGGTTCTCGGAGCGAAATCTCTCGACACTCCAGAACGCCATGGCAGTCTCGTTTGTTCTCAAACTCGATCCGGCCACGCGCCAGCGGTGGCGCGAGGCTACCGGCGGTGTTCTGCGCGAAGCGAGCTACGGCATGACCGAAACCCACACCGCGGACACGATCACTCTCGGTTTCCAGGACGGCGACTACGACTTGAAAAGCGAGCCGGTGTTCTGCGGAATTCCGGTGCCCGGTACCGACGTTCTGATCGTCGATCACGACGGCAGGCCGGTTCCCGTCGGCGAGCACGGACAGATCATCGTGCGCAGTCCGTCGATCCTTTCCGCGTACTACCGCAACGAGGCTGCCACCGCCGACGCCATTCGTGACGGCTGGTTGCAGACCGGCGATGTCGGAAAGTTCAGTGAGCGTGGTGGTTTGCACTACCTGGCGCGAAACAAGGAAATGATCAAGACCAACGGCATGAGTGTCTTCCCCTCCGAGGTGGAAGCGCTGCTGATGCTGCATCCCGCGATCGAAAAGGCTGCGGTGGTACCGAAACCGGACCAGGACAAGGGGCAGGTGGCTTTTGCGTTTGTCCAGCTGGTCGAGGGTTCCGACACCGCGGCCGACGAGATCGTCTCGTGGGCCAAGGAGAACATGGCTACGTACAAGGTGCCCGAAGTGGAAGTGCTCGAGGCGCTTCCGATGACTGCAACAGGAAAGGTGCGCAAGGGCGATCTGTTCGAGCGCACTCAGGGGGACAAGTGAGACTGCTGATTGCGAACCGCGGCGAAATTGCGCTGCGGATCATTCGAACTGCCCGTGAACTCGGGATCGAAACGGTGTCGGTTTACGCCGAGGACGACGCGTCCAGTCCGCACGTCGCGGCGGCCACGGAGTCGGTGCCGCTCGGAGCGTCGGGCGCATCCGCGTACCTGGATCAGAGCACATTGCTGAAGATCGCGGCCGAAACGGGCGCCACGCACGTGCACCCGGGCTACGGATTCCTCAGTGAGAATGCCGAATTCGCGCAGGCGTGCACCGAGGCGGGCATCGTCTTCGTCGGCCCGGACGCCCAGGTTCTCCGGACTTTCGGCGACAAGGCCAGTGCTCGCACTGCGGCTGTCGACTCCGGCGTACCGGTCCTACCGTCGACATCGGCGAACGCCGACCTCGACGAGGTGCGTGAATTCTTCGAGCGCAACTCCCGCGGCATCATGATCAAGGCGCTCAGCGGCGGCGGTGGCCGCGGCATGCGTGCGGTGCGCGACCCGAAAGCGCTCGACGACGCGTACCGTGTGTGTGCGACCGAAGCCCAGTCGGGATTCGGCAGTTCGGCACTGTTCGCCGAGGTACTCAGTGAGCACGCTCGGCACATCGAAGTGCAGATCGTGGCGGCGCCGGGGCAAGGCGGAACCCACGCGCTCGCTCTGGGTGACCGTGATTGCAGCGTCCAACGTCGGCATCAGAAGTTGATCGAGGTTGCGCCCGCGCAGGGGCTGTCGGGGGCCCTGCGCGAGCGTCTTCACGCTGCGGCCGCAAGGCTGTGCGCCGAGGTCGGCTATCGAGGCATCGCGACGGTCGAGTTCCTGGTCGAGGAACGCGGGTTCGTCTTCCTCGAAGTCAATCCCCGAATTCAGGTGGAGCACACGGTGACCGAGGAGGTCACCGGAATCGACCTCGTCGCCGTGCAACTCGCGATCGCGGACGGGGTTCAGTTCGAGGACCTGGACCTGCCAACCGGAATTACCGCCGTCGAGAAGGTATCGGAGACAGTCGGATCCGTGGCGTCGGCGTCGGGGATCGCGATACAGGCCCGCGTCAACATGGAAACCATGACGCCGGACGGCAATGCGCTGCCGTCGTCCGGCACGCTCGAAAACTTCAGTCCTCCGGGCGGGCCCGGCGTGCGAGTGGACACCTTCGGTACGGTCGGACTCTCGCCGAGTGCGCGTTACGATTCGCTGCTGGCGAAGGTCGTCACCCACACGCGTCGATCGGATTTCCCTGCCGCTGTGCGCAAGTCGATTGCTGCTTTGAGTGAGTTCACCATCGACGGCGTGGCGACCAACCTCGAATTCCTGCAGGCACTACTGTCGGACAAGGACTTCCGCGACGGCCTGGTCGACGTCGACTGGTTGGGTTCTCGATTGGCGGACCTCGTTCCCGAAGCGGGCCCACAAGCTCCCTCCGCGAGTGTGGACATCGCGCCGGACGAGGACGTGGTCCGTGCACAGATGGCGGGAATCGTCGTCGAACTTGCCGCAGTCGGTGACGGCGTCCATGCGGGTGGCCAGGTTGCCGTCCTCGAAGCGATGAAAATGCAGCATGTTCTCTCGGCGCCCGGTGACCTCGAAGTGGTCCGGATCCTGTCGTCACCGGGGAGATCGGTGAGTGCGGGCGAACCGTTGCTCGTCGTCCGTAGCGCAAGCGCGGGATCGAAGCTCGCCGAGGTCGACGAGGTGGACCTCGACGACGTACGTCCCGATCTGGCGGAGATCATCGCTCGCCACGAGGTGACCCTGGATGCGGCGCGGCCCGCGGCAGTGGCGAAGCGCCACAAGCTGGGGCGGCGGACTGCTCGCGAGAACGTCTACGACCTGGTCGACGACGACAGCCTGGTCGAGTACGGCGCTCTCGCACTGGCTGCGCAGCGCAGTCGGCGAAGCGAGGAAGACTTGATCGCCAACACTCCTGCTGACGGTCTGATCGGCGGAGTGGCGACCATCAGCGGCGGCGAGAGCGTCGTGATCTCGTACGACTACTCGGTGCTGGCCGGTACCCAGGGCATGCGCAATCACGCCAAGACCGACCGCCTGCTCGAGATCGCCGATCGCAAGCGGGTTCCGGTAGTGCTGTTCGCGGAAGGTGGCGGCGGTCGCCCCGGTGACACCGATGCAGGGGCGGGAGCGGGCCTGGAACTGGGGACCTTCCGCGCGATGGCGGCGCTGAGCGGGCGGGTGCCCATGGTCGCTGTCGTGTCCGGTCGTTGTTTCGCGGGCAACGCGGCCCTGGCCGGTGCCTGCGACGTGCTGATCGCGACGCCCGACGCCAACATCGGCATGGGCGGCCCTGCCATGGTCGAGGGCGGCGGGCTCGGAAACTTCCGCCCCGAGGACATCGGCCCCATCGACGTGCAGCGCCGTAACGGCGTCGTACACCTGGTGGCTGACGACGACGCTCATGCGGTGGCGCTGGCCAAGCAGTACCTCGGCTACTTCCAGGGCGCGAGCCAGGCGTGGACGGCTCCGGATCCGCGGCTCTCCCGGCACGTGGTCCCGGAGAATCGTCTGCGCTCGTACGACGTTCGTGGAGCGATCGAGGCGATCGCGGACGTCGACAGCGTCCTGGAACTGCGTCGAGATTACGGTCGCGGTGTAGTGACGGCACTCGTTCGTGTCGAAGGAGTTCCGTACGGTGTGCTGGCGAACAGCAGTGAGCATCTCGGCGGAGCGATCGACGCGGAAGCCTCGGACAAGGCTTCGGATTTCCTGGAACTGCTGGAAGCGCACCGCATTCCTCTGGTGACCCTTTGCGACACACCGGGATTCATGGTGGGTCCGGACTCGGAGGAGGAGGCGACGGTCCGAAGGTTCGGCAGATTCTTCGTTGCCGGTGCTCGCCTCACGGTGCCGTTCGGAACGATCATCCTGCGCAAGGGTTACGGGTTGGGCGCCATGGCGATGGCCGGTGGTTCCTTCCACGCACCCGAGTTCACGGTGGCGTGGCCGACCGGCGAGATCGGGCCGATGGGTCTGGAAGGTGCCGTGCGCCTCGGTTTCCGTAAGGAACTCGAATCCGTCGAAGACCCGGAGGCTCGGGAAACTCTGTTCGGTCAGTTCGTGGAACTGGCCTACGCACAGGGCAAGGCGCTGATGGCGGCGACCACGTTCGAACTGGACGATGTCATCGATCCCGCCGACACCCGCGCCTGGATCAGGCAGCTCGGCAGAAACAGTTGAGATCCTGCTGATTCGAGCTGTTGCCGCACGTGGGCAGGGCAACTAGCCTTGCCCACGTGTCGGCTGCGCGAGATAACGTCCTGATCATTCATTGGCACGACCTGGGCCGACACCTCGCGAGTTACGGTGTCGCCGGGGTCAACAGCCCCAACCTGGACCGGCTGGCGGCAGAGGGCATCCGGTTCACCGACGCACACGCGACGGCGCCGCTGTGCTCACCTTCGCGCGGTTCTCTCTTCTCGGGCAGGTATCCGCACAACAACGGTCTGATCGGGTTGGCGCACCACGGCTGGGAGTACCACGCTGAGGTGCAGACGCTTCCGCAGATCCTCTCCGACAACGGTTGGTACACCTCGCTCTTCGGCATGCAGCACGAGACTGCGTACCCGAAGCGGCTTGGCTATCACGAGTACGACGTCACGAACTCGTTCTGCGACTACGTGGTTCCGCGCGCCCAGAACTGGCTACGACGCTTCCCGCCCGAGCCTTTCCTTCTCACCACGGGGTTCTTCGAAACGCATCGGCCGTACCCGGCCGATCGCTATACCCCGGCGGACACCGCAGCGCTGGAGGTGCCCGGATATCTTCCCGACGTGCCGCAGGTACGCGAGGACCTGGCCGAATTCCACGGCAGCGTAGAGGTAGCCGACGCCGCGGTGGGTGATCTGCTCGGGACGCTCGAGGAAGAGGGGCTCGACGAGAACACGTGGGTCTTCTTCCTCACCGATCACGGCGCCGCGTTCCCACGTGCCAAGTCGACGCTCTACGCACCGGGCACCGGGATTGCGTTGATCGCTCGGCCTCCGGCTCGGTATCGCAGTGGCGGAAAGGAATACGAGACACTGTTCAGCGGTGTGGATCTTGTTCCGACCATTCTCGATCTCCTCGGTATCGATGTCCCCACCGAGGTGGAAGGGCGCTCGCACGCCGATGCCCTCGTCGATCGTGGAACCGAGCCGTCCGAACCTGTCCGAACCTCCTTGTTCACGGAGAAGACCTTTCACGACAGTTTCGATCCCATTCGCGCGGTGCGTACCAAGGACTACAGCTACATCGAGAACTACGCCGTCCGCCCCGCTCTGGATCTACCGCTCGACATCGAGGACAGTCTTTCCGGAAAGGCGCTCGGCACCGAGCATCTGGCGGTACGCGCACCCCGGGAGCTGTACGACCTCCGTGCCGACCCCGACGAGAAGATCAATCTGATCGATCGACCGGAAGTCTCGGCAATACAGGCGGAATTGTCCTCGCAGCTTCACACGTGGCGCGCCGAAACGGATGATCGTCTCCCGGACGAGGCATTGGGAAGCGCGATGGCGGTGCATCGCATGGCGGCGTACCTCGAGAAGATCGGTGTCCGACCCAACGTGCGGTCCGCCTACAGTGCGGACCGCGGTTACCTCGAGTCGGACACCGAAAACCCCTAGGGCCTACCGGTTTCGCGCTCCTCCAACAATGCGATGACCCGCCCGACCAGTTCGTTGATGTCAGCGCCTGTCGTGTCGAAAGCCAGGTCCGGGTCCTCCGGAGTCTCGTACGGTGCGTCGATTCCGGTGAGCCCCTTCAGTTCACCGGCCCGCGCACGCGCGTACAGGCCCTTGGGATCTCGGCGTTCGCATTCTTCGACGGGAGTGGTGACGGCAACTTCGAGGAAGGTGAGCCCGGCAGCTTCGTTGAGAGCACGCGCAATTGCTCGATCCGAACGCAGCGGTGAGACCATCGACGCGATGGCCACGACGCCGGCATCGGCGAACAGCCGAGTGAGATGCCCGACGCGCCGGATGTTCTCGGCCCGGTCTCCCGGCGAGAACCCGAGATCGTCGGAGATACCGTGGCGGACGTTGTCACCGTCCAGGAGATACGCGGTGCGTCCCGCGTCGACCAGCGCACGTTCGACAGCCACGGCGACGGTGGATTTTCCGGAGGCAGGCAGGCCGGTCAACCAGATCGTCGCGCCCTTCTGGGTCGTCGACGCCCACCGCCGCTGACGTTCGAGTGAAGACGGATGCCACTTGATGTCGTTGCGGGTCTGCTTACCGGGAACGACAACGCGTGGCTCGAGAATGGTGCCGGCGCCGACGGTGTCGTTGCTCTGCTCGTCGATCAGAATGAAAGCGCCGGAGTCCCGATTGTGGTCGTAGGTGTCGGCGACCACCACGGAACTGGTTCGGAGCGTGACCGTTCCGATGTCGTTGAGCCCCAGTTCGACTGGGCTGTCCTGCTCGTCGAGCGTCTCGGGGTCGAGTCGGGTGTGCAGTTCTTGAACCGTCGCGCGCACGGTCCGGGACGTATGTTTGAGCGCTATCCGATCGCCGGCTCGCAATGGAGTGTTCGACAACCAGCAGATCGTGGCTTCGAGTTCTCGGGCCAGAACCGGCAAATGGGCCTGCGCACCGCCGCTGACCAGAACGTCGCCACGTCCGACGTCGATGTCGTCGGCCAGTTCCACCGAAACCGACAGTGGTGCAACAGCAGTACTGCGGTTGTCGTCGAGGGTGTCCAGGCTGATCACGGTGCTCTTCGATCCGGACGGCAGCACCACTACCTCGTCCCCGACGCTCAGTGTGCCCGCCGAAATTCGGCCGGTGTACCGGCGCCGATTCTGCGGATCGGGGCGCGAAACCCACTGCACGGGAAGCCGAAGTTCCTCGATGTGCGTTGCGGGCGCATGGAGTTCGACGCCTTCGAGGTATTCGAGAAGTGTCGGCCCGTTGTACCACTCGGTGTTCTCCGAGCGGGTCACGACATTGTCGCCGGCTTTCGCGGAGACGGGTATGGCAAGTACGTCGCCTCGCCCGAGCTGGCGTGCCAATACCCGCAATTCTTCCTGTACCTGCGCGAATCTCGCTTCGTCGAAGCCCACCAGATCGATCTTGTTCACCACGGCCACAAGGTTCGGAACACCCAGTAGCGCTGCGATTCTGGCGTGTCGACGCGTCTGACGCAGCACGCCGGTCCTCGCGTCGACCAGCAGGACCGCTACGTGGGCGTTGGATGCTCCGGTGAACATGTTGCGCGTGTAGCGCTCGTGTCCCGGGGTGTCGGCGAGTACGTAACTTCTGGTCGGAGTGGAGAAGAATCGGTACGCGACGTCGATCGTGATGCCCTGTTCACGCTCGGCGCGCAATCCGTCGGAGAGTGCAGCCAGGTCGGCGACACCGTGCTCGTCGGTCACGGAATCGAGGTGATCGGTAGGCAGACTGTCGGTGTCGTGCAACAGTCGGCCGATCAGCGTGCTCTTGCCGTCGTCGACGCTACCCGCCGTGGCCAGCCGAAGGAGTTGGCGAGTGATGGTGGTGGTCATCAGAAGTAGCCCTCACGCTTTCGGTCTTCCATCGCGGCGACCGAGGTTCGGTCGTCTGCGCGAGTCTCGCCTCGTTCGGAAACCGTCGCGGCCGAGATCTCGGTGACGACGTCGTCGATGGTGGTGGCGTGCGATCGAACGGCGCCGGTGATGGTCAGATCGCCGACGGTTCGATATCGCACCCACTCGGTCGTTGCCGCGGCGTTCTCGGCGTCGGTGCTGAATTCCGAAGCAGCGAGGAGCATTCCGTCGCGCTCGAATACCCGCCGTTCGTGCGCGAAATAGATGGGCGGCAGTTCCAGTTCCTCCTGGGCTATGTAGCGCCAGATGTCGAGTTCTGTCCAGTTGCTCAGCGGGAAGACACGAACGGACTCTCCGCGTCTGATCCGACCGTTGTAGAGCGACCACGGTTCGGCCCGTTGCGCCCGAGGGTCCCACTGGCCGAACTCGTCACGGAAGCTCAGGACTCGTTCCTTGGCTCGCGCGCGTTCCTCGTCCCGGCGGGCGCCGCCGAATGCGGCGTCGAATCGCCCGCCTTCGAGAGCGTCGAGCAGAGTTCTGGTCTGCAGGCGGTTTCGCGATCCGCTGGTCTCGGTCGACTCCTGCACTCGACCCTGGTCGATCGAATCCTGAACGGAAGCAACCAGAAGTGTGTGCCCGCCCTCCTTGATTCGGCGGTCGCGAAATTCGATGACTTCCTCGAAATTGTGACCGGTGTCGACGTGTAGGACGGGGAAAGGGAGTGGGGAGGGTCGAAACGCCTTCTCGGCGAGTCGAAGCAGGACTATCGAGTCCTTGCCGGCCGAGAAGAGCAGTACCGGTCTTTCGAGTTCTGCCACCACCTCTCGAATGATGTGAACCGCTTCGGATTCGAGAACTCGGAGTTCGTCGACGACATCGGTGACGGTGCTCATGTGACGGGGTATCCGTTCTGTTCGGCGTCGATGCGGTAGCGCTGCACCCACTCGCGGGAGCGTCCGTCGCTCTGACGACGCAGCGGCGGTGGTGGGGCCAGTTGTCCGTCGAGACCGAGGGAAATGAGGGTTTTTGCGACCACGGACTGCGGGTCTTCGGTGAGATCGCGGAACCCGATCTCGATGGGGGAGATGTCCTCTTCCTCGAACCAGCGCTTCCACTGTCGTTCCTGCTCACCGAGAATCGTCACCAGGTGTGCGATTCCGAGCGCGTTGTACTGCGCACCGTCCGAGAGATTCGGTGGGGTCGCGTCGTCGCGCCAGACCTGCGTCTGCACGGCTCGCCACATCGATACAGCCTGAGCGACAACATCTTCTCGATAGACGTGGATGAACTGCAGGTCGTGATCGAGAGTGTCGTGGAGTGCGGAACGTAGATCTGTCCCACTGCGCCACGGCAATCCGGCTGCGCGATCGAGCAGGAGCGGTGTCTGATTCCACATCAGCTTGCCGCCCCAGACTCCGTTGGGTGTTCGGCCGAGTTCGAGAAGTTGTGTGCGCCACTGCTCGGAGGTGCGGGTGTCCGGCGTACCCGGGTGGAACGGGGCGAGCAGCCCCAGGACGGACTCGTCCGTGACGTCTTCGAACCACTGCCTCGGTTGCGGCGAACGCGAGGTCTCGGGGAGGTACTGGAAGAACTCTTCCGGCTCACCCGCGACCCCTGTTGCTCGCAGGGATTCGACCAGCAAAGTACTGCCACTGCGCTGCGAAGCGCAGACGAGAAACGAGCGTTGGGCCTCCGTCATGCGAGCAACGCTAAGGGTGGCCGGAAACCGCCGCAAGCTGGGAAAATAAACTCACGTAGAGGTTAAATCTCGACGTGAAACGTTAAATGTGCGGGTCACGAAATCTTGTGCTGAGGCACGTCTTACGCAGTTGTCGCAAGGGCCGCGGCGAGCCCGAATGCGATGGCCATGAAGACAACTTCACCGATGGCGCGGCGCAGGGATCCGTCCGAACTCATGCGGTGTGCAGCACTTGCGACCACCCATGTCCGGCGCCACCACCATCCCAGTGCGACGAGCATTGCGATCGCCACGATCTTGGCGAGGATCACCCGGCCGTAAGCGGTGTCGTAGAAGGCGGAGAGCGAGTCGAGTCGCACGACGGCGTTGACGATACCGGTGACGACCAACGCGAGGACACATCGCCAGGCGAGGGCGGAGTACCTGGGCAACCAGATCGCCCAGGCACCGCGCGACGGTACGGCAAGCGCGAGTGCGGCGAGCACGCCGAACCACAAGGCCGCAGCGAGGACGTGAACGGCGTCGAGGATCGATCCGAAGCTCTGCTGCGCCATGTGCCCGGTGATCGGGCGGGCAGCGAGCGCCAACGCGGAGACGACCAATGCCGGTGCGACGGGCACCGTCTCGGGATTGGTGAACCCGTAGATGCCGTAACAGACCACGGCAAACGCGCACGCGATGATCGCGACACCGACGCGGCCGACGTTGACCTCGGAGACGAATGCGCCGAAGTGCCCGATGGTCAGTGAGGTGACCGGGGCGCCGTCTGCGGCTGCGGCATTGAGCACGAGGAGCGTGATCTCGGCGACGAGCCAAACCGCTGCCGTCGCGGTGAGCTGAGTCCACATGATCGCGGGGGTTGTCGCCGGGCGGCGTTCACTGCGGCCCATCCAGGCAAGCGTCGCGATGCCGAGCGTCAACGAGCCGCATCCGATCGCGAGAACGCGGACAGTGCTCGACGATTCGGGTCCCGACGGACTCGCGAGGCCCCAGGCGATGAGGACTCCCAGCAGAGCTGTGGGTACGGCAAACAGCAACCACCACCTGTTTGCCGTACCCGTCACGCGATCAGCTCGACTTCGGCTTACGCAGCACGAAGAACAGCGCACCGCCGAACACGACGACGCCGGCGACGATGAAGATCCACACCGGCATGCTGCCGGACTCCGACTCACCCGTACTCGACGCAGCGGCAGCGCCGGGAGTGCCCGACCCCGCCTCGGTGAGGGTGAAGGTCAGGGTTCCATTGACGGGGTGGCCGTCGGCGGAAGTGACGCGGTACGCGATGGTGTAGACGCCGGTCGGCCCGAGATCGCCGAGGTCTGCACTGACAGTGGGTCCTTCGACGGACGGATCGCTCTTGGTCCAGAGGTTGCCGTCGGGACCGGTGACGGTCAGTGCCGCGAACTGCGCCTGCAGGGCCTCGTTGAACGTGACCGAAACCTTGTCAGGCGCAACCTGAATGGACGCACCGTTTTCGGGGTTGGAACCGACCACCGCGGAGTGCGCGCTGGCCGTGCCCATTCCGAGCATCGTGGCCAGCATCGCGAGCATGCCGACGGCGATGACCTTGATCCGGGTACTCATCAGCGCTTGCTCCTGACCAGCGCGCCGAGGCCGAGTGCAGCGCCCAACGCGCCGAGCACCAGGCCGATGCCGCCGAGCCAGCGGGCGGTGTTGTCCGACGAAGAAGATTCGGATGCAGCGGACGTCTCGGCAGCAGGCGCTCCGTGGGCGTCACCGGTGGACGCGGCGAGAGTCAGCGTCGGGGCGGGCTTGTCCGGCTCACTGCCGTCGGCAAGCTCTTCCTGATCCCAGTTGACGACGTTGCCGTCGCTGTACGTCTGGACGGCCTTGAACTCGACCTCTTCCTGCTCCGGCAGCGGGCCGGCAGAAAGGACGAACTGCTGGAACTGGCCGGGGGCGATGCCGACGCCGGGATCGGCCGTCCAGGTCACGGACTTCGCGACCAGCGAGGTGGGGTCCTTCTCCACGACAGCGGTCCAGCCGGGCATCGGTTCGGTACGTGCCGACTTGAGGTCGGGAAGCGCCACCGTCAGCTTGGTGGTCGAAGCGGTGTCGGATTCGGTGGGCACGCGGAACGTGAGAACGGAATATCCGCCCTGAGTAGCTCCTGGTGCGACGACGCTGACGTGTGCTGAAGCAATTCCGGCGGCCAGCAGCACGGCGCTGCCGGTAGCGACGGTCGTGACAACCGCACGCGAAATCAGGGTGTTCTTCATGTCGGGAAGTGTCCTCTTGGTCTGGTGAAGGGGTGGGGAGTTCTACGAATCTTCAGACCAGGGCAGGAGGACCGCGCCGCGAGATGCTGGCGCGAAGCAGAGCGTCGACAGGTCCGTGATGGATTCCGGTCGAGACGGTGTGGCCGCGGGAAGTGACGGCGGCGGGAGCCAGGGACGCCAGGACGACGTGGAGAGCGTGGGTGACAACGCGGTAGAGGCGCTCGGCGGCCAGGACCGCCACCGCACAGGCGACGGTGGCACCGGCGTGAGCACCGAGCATCACCAATCCCGGAGCGGGCGAATGAGCGTGCTCGGAGAGCGTCATGGTGGTGTGCGCGGCGAGCTGACCCAAGCCAAGAGCCACGATCAGGGCAGCGGGCCCCCGGGAGAGGGCGGGAAGGGTGGCCGTCACGGCGCCGACGGTTGCGCAGACGGCGAGTAGCAGGGTCAGCGACGACGACTGTGGCAGCTCGCCTCCGCCGATCCCGTGCGCAGCGACAGCGAGAGCAGCCGAAGCGGAACCGACAGATATCCCCCGGAGGGTCGCGGTCTGCTCGGCTGCTCTCACTGGCGTTCTCAGGTCTAGCGCACGCCGAGACGTGCGAGCAGATCTGCTTCGACGCCGTCGAGTTCGGAAGAAATTGCCTGGTGAGCTGCCTTACGGCGAGCCTGCGGCATCTGCTCGGCAGCGCGAACTGCCGTGCTGAGATCGCCGAGGCGCTCACGGATGGCGGCGGCAAAACGCTGCGTCTCCGCATCGTCGGGCTTGCGGCTGAGGATCTCGGTGACCGAGCTCTCGGCGCCGGCGATACGAGCGCTCAACTTCGCGCCGTGACCGGTGTAGTCACCGAGCTGGTCGACGGCGATGCCCATCTTCTGTGCACGCGTGGTGTCGAGCTGGGCGCGCACAGCCGTGGCAGCGCGGTAGGCGATCGGCAGGAGAACGGGGGCAAGCAGACGTGCCACACCCAGGTACTTACGCACCTTGGCGACAGTCAGGCCCTGATTCGCAGCGGCTTTCTCCTGCGCCTTCAGGGTCGCGATCTGCGCCTTTTCGATCTTGTGCTGTGACTCGATCTCGGCTTTCTCCAGCTTCTTGAGCGACTTGGTCTCGACCTTGTCGCGCTTACGCTGGCTCTTGGCGTTGAGCTTCGCCTCGACCTCAGCCTTGTGCTTGAGAGCCTTTGCCTCCGCCTTGCGGGTGGCACGAGACTTTCGCTTCTTGAACAACCCCATCGAAAAGGACCCCGTTTCCAGGTGTTTGTGTGTTGCCAGGTACCTGCGCTTCGGCTTCAGCCTAGGGGAGCACATAATCTTCGTCATCGTGTGTTCCGTTAACAACCCCGCGCCCCAGCTCCCGATCATCGATTCGGGGGCGTTGACCCGATGCCGTCATCGGGTGCGTCTGGACGGGTTGTTTCCCGGGAAATCGGCTTCGGAACCCGTCGACACCGGCGTCAAGCAGCGCCAGGATGCCGCGATCGCGAAGCGCGCGGAGATCGCCGAACTGGTGATCGGTGCTGCTCCCGAGCGTTGGGTGAAGATCAACCCCGATCAATCGGCGTCGGCTCAGGCTCGTGACACTCTTGCTGCCTGTGAGGCCGGCGCGGACCGGATCTGGGGCGCGGTCTTGCCCGTCGAGCGCGACACCGGACGCAAGGGCCGCTGCGAAATGCTCATCCGTGACGACGAGGGCGGCGGGTACATCCCCGTCATTGTCGTCAATCACAAGGTGACCGATCCCGGCCAGGGCGCGATCACCTCGGGGCTCCTCGAATGGGAGCCCGCGGTCGATCCCAAGCGCAAGGTCCGCAGCCAGGTCCGCGATCAGATGCGCGTCGCGCAGGTCTATCGGATGCTCGAGCGTCGTGGGCTGGCGAGCCCGTCGCTCACGGCAGGCGCGATCGGATACAACGGAGACTGCGTCCTCGTCCACGACCTCAGTGCGATTCTCGACGATTACGACGAGCGTTTCGCCGACCGTATCGCTGTTGCCCGCGGTGAGGTGCTGACGTCTCCGTCACAGGTGAGCGAGTGCAAGTCGTGCCCGTGGTGGACCGAATGCAAGCAGGAGTTGGTTCGCAACCGCGATGTCAGCCTGGTGGCTGTCGGATCGCGCGCGGAGCTTCTGCGCGACGTCGGCTGCAACACGATAGATCAGCTGGCCGCCTGGGACGGTGAGCCGCTCGAGGATTGGCCGCACGGAAATTTCGACGACGCAGTCGTGATCGCCAAGGCGTGGTTGGCAGATGCTCCGTTGGTGCGGCGGTTCGAGAAGATCTCGGTGACTCGGGCGGACATCGAGATCGACGTCGACATGGAGAGCTATCAGGAGCACGGCGCCTACCTGTGGGGAACGCTGCTCAATGTCGGTGGCTTCTCGATGTATCGAGGATTTGCGACGTGGGATCCGCTGCCGACGCGTGACGAGGCGCGGTCGTTCGCGGAGTTCTGGGGCTGGCTGATGGCGGAGCGTGCCGCAGCCGCTGCTTCGGGTAAAACCTTTGCCGCGTACTGCTATTCGCGTTCGGCCGAGGACAAGTGGTTGTTGGACTCGGCGCGCAGGTTTGCCGGTGAGCCCGGGATTCCGAGCAAGGACGAGATCCGCGAGTTCATCGACAGTCCGCAGTGGGTCGACATCTATCAAGCGGTGAGTGATCAGTTCATCTGCCCGAACGGCAAGGGACTCAAGAAGATTGCCCCCGTCGCCGGGTTCAACTGGCGTGACGCCGAAGCCGGTGGTGAAGCGTCGATGGCGTGGTACCGCGAGGCGGTCGGCTACGACGGTGAGCCGGACGAGACGCAGCGGACACGCATCCTGCAATACAACGAGGACGACGTCATTGCCACCAAGGTTCTGCGTGAGTGGATGACGGACCGCGCGGAGAAGGAAATTCCGCTGGCTTCCGAGTTGTAGCGCCGATCCGTTCTGTCGCTATTGTCTGAAACATCCTATTTAACAGTGTGTTTCAATTCGTAGTTTCTCGTCATCGTGTGCCCCGAGCCCGCATCCGCGCTACCTTCATCTGGTCGGCTCCACGATGGAGGGTGTTGCATGCTGAGCAGGCTGACTTCGAGTGCGAGCGACGCCGAACTGTCTGACGTCGAGCGGCGCGACCTCTTCGCACGCCAGATACTGCAGGTGACGACGGTCGCGCCACTGGCCAACATGGTCAATGTACTCAGCGTGTGCGCTTTGCTTGCGTACGTCATACCCCCCGGTCACAACGAGTTTCGGGTGATCTGGGGTTCTGCGGCCTTCTTGGTTGTCCTCAATTCGGTGCGCGTCTGGATACCGCGAGTCGTCCTGAAGGGCCGGTACACGCCCAAACATACGACGAGGTTCGACTACTGGGCGCTCATGCTCGAGGTGATCCTGCTTGGGCTTCTGCTTGTCGTTCTCGCCGCCGCGATGCTTCCCGTGACGGACAACTCGCGAAAGCTTGTGCTTATAGCGACATTCGCCGGAGTCATGGGCGCCGGCGCCGTGGCATTGTCGACGGTTCGGTCGATAGCGGTAGCGTGGATTCTGGTGCACAGCATCGGATTGCTCGTCGTTATCCTGCCTAAGAGAACCACGGAATACACTGTCCTCTCGTTCCAGTTGGTCGTTTACTCGGTGACACTGATTATCGGCGTCGTGTACCTCTGGGCGTCGTTCCGAAGTCGTTGTCTTGCCGAGTTCGAGGCTGCTGCCGAGCGCCAGATGGTCAGTTTGCTTCTCGACGATTTCGAGGGCGGGTCACGCGACTGGCTGTGGGAAGTCGACACCACCGGGACGTTGTCGCACACCTCCGCTCGGCTGTCGCAGATCTCGGGAGTCTCTGTCTCCGACCTGCGAACGCTGTCGCTGCGCGGATTGTTGGATCGGCTCGACGTCGGTTCGACGAAGAGTGGACGAGCCGCGGTCCACGTCATCGGAGATCACCTCGACCGCCTCATGCCGTTTCGAGAGGTCGTCATTCCCGTTCGTGTCGGCGGCGTCGACCGATGGTGGTCTCTGTCGGGTCATCCCAGGCTTTCCGAGGCCATGGAGTTCGTTGGTTGGCGAGGCGTGGGCTCGGACGTCACCGAGAAGTACAACTACGAGCGGCGAATTCTTTGGCTTGCTGCAACCGACGGACTGACCGGGCTCCCGAATCGCCGGACGTTCGGCACGGAGCTGTCCGACGCGCTCGGCGCTGTCCGGACCGGCGAGCAGGTTCTTGTCGGCATCCTCGACCTGGACAATTTCAAGTCGGTGAACGACACGTTAGGGCACCCCGTCGGCGACAAACTGTTGATTTCCGTTGCTGCACGGCTCAATCGGGTGGTCGACGGCGCCATGTGCGCCCGAATCGGTGGCGACGAATTCGGCGTCGTCTTGCGGGGAACAGGGGACGGCGGCGAGGTGTTTGCTCGCTATCTGGGTGCATTGCGTGAGCCGTTTTTCGTGCGGGGGAATCGCATCGAGGTTCGTGCATCGATCGGGTATGCCAGCGCGCCGGCAGATTCCGAAGACGCGGACACGCTTGTCATGTCCGCCGACCTGGCGCTGTATGCGGCAAAATCCGCTGGTAAGAACCGGGTCGGAAAATACTCACCGGTGCTGCGGGCGCGGGCCAGGGAACGAGCATCGGCCCTGCAAGAGCTTGGGCTTGCGATCGAGTCTCGGCAGTTCGAGCTGTACTACCAACCGCAGGTTCGTGCGGACACCGGCCGCGTCGAGGGATTCGAGGCACTGCTTCGCTGGAACCATCCGGTGCGGGGAGTGCTTGCGCCGCGCATTTTCATCGATGTTGCGGAGGAGACCGGCTTGATCGTCCCGTTGGGGCTCCAGGTACTGCACATGGCGTGCGCCGAGGCTACGACGTGGCCCGATGACACCTACGTGACGGTGAACGTCTCTCCGGTGCAACTGATGTCGTCCGGCTTCGGATCAGCAGTCAACGATGCGCTGGAGGCATCCGGTCTGTCCAGCAAACGGCTTCAGCTGGAAATCACAGAGACGGGAGCGGTAGAGGAGCTTGCCGTCGCCGAGCTGGATCGCCTGCGTGCCACCGGAATTGCGATTGCCCTGGACGACTTCGGAACTGGCTATTCGTCTTTCGAGAGTTTGAAGAAACTGCCGTTGGACATTCTCAAGATCGACCGGTCGTTCATCACCGAACTGAGCGAGGGTGATTCGGCAGTTGTCACTTCGGTGGTCGAGGTGGCGAAGGCGCTCGGTATGCAGTCATTGGCGGAAGGCGTGGAGACGGCCGACCAATTGAGTCTCTTGCGTACCGCCGGTTGCGAATTGGTTCAGGGTTACTACGTCAGCCGACCGATGCCGGCGACGGAAGTGGCCGAGTACCTCAGCGCAACTGCCCAATCCAGCGGTGGGTATTTTCATTCGTTCTGACAAACCGTGCGCCTTTATTAACCGCGGGCGGTTAATAAAGGCGCACAGCAGGGAAGTTAGCGCGGCGCCATGCGGAGAGCGCCGTCCATGCGGATGGTCTCGCCGTTGAGGTAGTCGTGCTCGACGATCATCTGCGCGAGCTGCGCGTACTCGGACGGCTGGCCCAGGCGGGACGGGAACGGAACGCCGGCCTCGAGGCCCTTGCGGTACTCGTCGGTGACGCCTGCGAGCATCGGGGTGTCGATGATGCCGGGGGCGATCGTGTTGACGCGGATGCCGAACTGCGCGAGGTCACGGGCAGCCGGAACCGTCATGCCGTGCACGCCGCCCTTGGAAGCGGAGTACGCGATCTGGCCGATCTGTCCTTCGAAGGCAGCAACGGAAGCGGTGTTGATGACGACGCCACGCTGGCCGGAGTCGTCGACGGCCTCGGTCTTGGAGATGGCGTCGGCGGCCAGGCGCATGACGTTGAAGGTGCCGAGCAGGTTGACGGTGATGACCGTGCGGAACAGCTCGAGGTCGTGCGGACCCTTCTTGGACAGGATGCGTCCGGCCCAGCCGACACCGGCACAGTTGACGACGATGCGCAGCGGGGAGCCCGACTCGACGATCTGGTTGATCGCTGCTTCGACGTCTTCGCCGCTGGTCACGTCGGTGGGGATGAGGGTGACGCCGGCGGGGACGTTGTCGCCTGCGCGCTCGATCGACGCGGGCAGATCCAGGCCGAAGACGGTAGCGCCGGCGTCGGCGAGGCGCTTGGCTGTTGCGGCGCCGAGGCCTGATGCCGCTCCGGTGACCAGTGCTGCGGTTCCCTTGATTTCCACTTCGTGTGCTCCTCGAGTTAGCGATCGGTAAGGCGGTGGTGCGTGTCGAGAACCATAACGCGAGGGTGTATGTGAGGGCGAACGCGCGAGACCCGCGTAGGGCTGGGTACCTTGGACGCGAGGTCTGAGAGCAAAGCACCGGACGAGAGGGGACCTGCGTGAGCAAGGCGCCTGTGCGTCCCGCCGCTTCTGTCGAGAATTTCGAGCGGTTGCAGCGCGACCCGCTCTTCGAAGATCTTGCCGAGCTGATTGCCGAGGTTCTCTCCTACGCGTTCGATGCGCCGGCCGCCGTCGAGATCGAACAGTGGACGATCAGTTGCCTGCCGTCGACAAATCGATCGGCGGAGCGCCATCGCTTGTTCACACTCAACATCGGTCCGATGGAGATTCTGAGCGTCGAGTGCCATCTGGTCGGCGGTAAGCCGATCGAGCACGTCATGTCCGTATACGTATCCAGTTCGGCACTGGAATCGCGAACCGGCTGCAGCATCGAAGAACTCGATGACAAGCACGATCTGGTCGCCATCAGACGCACCGAGTTGGCGTCCGCCGACGGCGACGGGACCGTGATCGACTGCAGTCTCGAGGACTCGGATGCGTTGGAACAGTTTGCTCAACTGCCCGTCGACATGACGACGGTTCGTCCGCTCGCGGAGCATCTTGTTGCCAAGGGCAAGGGCCCATTTCGGCAATATCACAACTCCGGGTTCGCCAAATATGTACTGGAAAGGTCGCTCGACCATGGTTGATCAGTTGCCCATCCGCCTCCCGCGTGTGCTGCGAGACGGGGACGATGCCGGCGCGGTCGACGTGCTGCAGGAATACTTCACGAGGCCGCTCCGGAAGACGGGCTATCTCCGTACCGGTGCGCTGTGGGATTCCTGGGATCCCAGTGGCAACCGCGATCGTGATGCGAACATCTTCACCGCGGAAGATCTTGTTGCGGTGACGCTTCTGTCGGTTCAGGTTCCGGCGCAGGGAGCCTTCTTCCTACTCGGGGAGAACAATGCCGAACTGAATCGACTCCTGGCCGCCGTGGGCCCCGATCGCGATCTGTCGAACGAACCCGATCCCTTCACTCCGGAATCTCCGGTGTGGCGGTTGGAGACGGCGCTTCGAGAGATTCACGGCGTCGGGCGAACCATGGCGTCCAAACTGATCGCACGCAAGCGTCCGCGGCTCTACCCGATTTACGACGACGTCATCGGGCGGGAGTTGGGAACGAAGGCTGCCCATCTGGAACCGGTACGAGAGGCCTTGCACGACGGAGAATTACACGTGAGATTGCTCGACTTGCGAGTTCGGGCCGGACTGGACGATGCCGTTCCGGCGATCCGGGTGCTGGATGTGCTCGCCTGGATGCAGGGTAAGGGATACAAACCGGCACTCTAGCTTTCTTGTCGGTGGGCAGGTCTAGTCTCGAATGTATGTTCGATAATGGATCGACGGGCGGTGTGGGGGCAGTTGTAGATGACGGCCGTCCTGTCGTCGATCCACTCGTGCTGCCCGACATGCTCTTTGCAACGGCGCAGAGCGAGAACATGCTGGCCGCACAGAAGGTGCTCGGTGCATCCATGTTGTCGGAGTCGAGATTCAATGCGGAACTCGACGTGTCCGGTGATGTCGACAAGGCGTGGCGGATCGCGTGCAACGAGATCGCGGTCATGCTCACGTGTTCGCGGCGCACAGCCGAAGTTCACATCGAGATCGGTGACGCCTTGCGCGAGTTCCTTCCGCTCACCAAGGCCGCATTTGCTGCCGGCGAGCTGGACTATGCGCGCGTGCGCAAGATTGTCGACGGACTCACCGGGGTCGACCCCGAGGCGATCGCAGCACTCGAGCGCCGGGTACTTGCCTCGGCGCACCGTCTTCCGCCCGGGCAACTGGAGCGCGACATTGAACGTCAGCTCATTGCCTACGATCCGGACGCTGCCGCCGAACGTCGCCGGAAAATGCTGGAACACCGCGATGTTCGCACGCGTGCAGACCGTCACGGACTCGCCCAGTTGCAGGCAACACTCAGCGCGAACGAGGCTGTCGAAGCGCTTGGCCTGATCAACGAGGCCGCCGGAAGCGTCTGCAACCACGATCCACGAAATGCCTCGACGCGCCGGGCCGACGCGCTGGTTGCTCTCCTGCACGGTGAGAACGGGCTGACTTGCCAGTGTGGCAGCGAAACGTGCGAGGCAGTATCCCCAGCAAGTCGATCAACTGCGCCCTCGCGTCGGAAGCCGTTGCTGCACATCGTGTGCGATCTGCCGACGCTCCTCGGGTTGACGTCAGATCCCGCGAGTATCGACGGGTACGGGCCAATCGATCCCGACTTTGCTCGCGAGCTTGCCGCCGATTCCACTTGGCAGGCACTGTTTGTCGACTTTCGCTCTCAGGCCGCCGGGAATCGACCGCGCCGGCAACATACTCCGGCTGTCCTGCCGCTTGTCGCCCGACGCGATCGCCTGAGTCGCGAACCGAAAGGCTGCGGAGATCGGATTCGGGCAATGCAACGGTTGGTCGCGCGAGCCCCGGACATAGTTCGAAGATCGGATGGGCATGGCGCCCAGCCCGATCCACCTCCCGGCGCGCTGACCTACACTCCGGGAGCGGCTCTGGCCGCATTGGTGCGGGCCGTCGACGGTCACTGCCGGTTCCCTGGTTGTTCGGTGCCCGCGAACAGGTGCCAACTCGACCACATCACCGAGTTCGATCCTTCCGATCCGAGACGCGGTGGGTGGACCATTGCGAGCAACCTCCAATGCCTGTGTCGTCATCACCATCAGGTGAAGACATACAGGTTGTGGACGCCGGTGATGCTCGTGGATCGTGCCATTCACTGGACCGATAAAACCAGCGGGTTGACGGCTGTCACGGTTCCGGAGAAGCGCTGACTTCGAAGATGGTCTCCAAACCGTCTTCTTCGTCCCACTGCTCACCGACTTCGTTGAAACCGTACTGGCTGATCAGATTTCGCGATGCGATGTTGTCCGGGCTGATGGTCGCTCGAACGATGTGCACTTCGGATTGGCGACTCGCGACGTCGAGAAGTATCTCGAGGGCAGTTCGAGCGTAGCCCAGTCGCCGGAATGCCGGGTCGATGCGATATCCGATCTCCACCATCCCGCGCGCATCGGGGCGACCGTGGAATCCGGCCAACCCCACCGGCGTCGAGGTGCGGGCATCGACGGCGATGCGGGTGATCCACGCGCTGTCGAGTGGGTTCCCGGTTATCTGCGTGCTCCGGTAGCGCCACAAGCCCTGGCATTCTTCGCCGAGGAGATACGGGGTCAGGAGGTTGGGTTCGAGTTCCGTTGCGAGAGTAGCGTTGTCTTCACCCAGCGCGTGTAGGGCGAGTGGTAGAACCCGGTTCAGTTGAAGTCCACGTCCGTCGAGTGCCCAGGGTAGTTCGGTAACTGTCACAGGTCGGCGATCGGAGTCGACAGAGTTATGTCGACGCCGATGCTCCGAAGATTGCCGTCCAGAACCTGCCAGATGGAGCGCCCCAGGAACTCGGCCAATTCCGCACTGGTCACATCGGAACCCGGCTGGCTGAGCCAACGGTTGACGCTGACGTCGACCAATCCGATGACGCCGAAAGCCAAGGGCTCCGCCATCTTCGACGATTTGCCGCGGCTGGCGAGGATCGCACCCAACAGGTTCCCCAATTGCACGGCGATGGCCGTCTTGGTTCCGGTCACCACTTTCGAACCGGTGGCCCGCGTGCTCGGCGAGCCCTTGCCTAAAAAGTGGTGCAGTCGTGGGTATTTCACAATCCACTGGAGGTAGGTCTCGACTGCCCGTGAGATAGCCTCGCCGACCGTACCCTGCGGCGTGAGGGTGGGTGTCAGGTCGGTCATCATCATCTCGAGGATGCGAACTCGCAGCTGCTCGTCGAGGTCGGCTCGATCCTTGAAAATCCGGTAGACAACGGAACGTGGGACGTCGGCGCGCTCGGCGATCTGCTGGACGCCGACGTCGGCGCCACCTTCGTTGACTGCATCGAGTGCTGCGTCGAGGATCCGCGCTTTGCGCTGCTCCTTGTGATCGTTCCAGCGAGTGCTGCGCCCGTCGGGCTGCGCCGACTCGGCTGTTTTTGTCATAAATCGAACGATACTCACCCCGCCATTGACTGGACAAGATGTCTCACATACTTTGGTGGGACAGCGTGTCACACACAGATACCGTTCTCTTCAGGAGTGGCAATGAGTAACAGGGTTTTTGTCGTCGGCGTCGGCATGACGAAGTTCGAGAAGCCGGGAGCCCGCGAGTGGGACTACCCCGACATGGCACGCGAGTCGGGTACCAAGGCGCTCGAAGACGCGGGTATCGACTACACCGAGGTCGAGCAGGCATACGTCGGCTACGTCTACGGCGAGTCCACCGCAGGTCAGCGGGCTGTCTACGAGCTGGGTCTGACGGGCATCCCCATCGTCAACGTCAACAACAACTGTTCGACGGGATCGACCGCGCTCTACCTCGCCACGCAGGCAGTCAAGAGCGGTCAGGCCGACTGCGCACTGGCGCTGGGCTTCGAGAAGATGCAGTCCGGGTCCCTCGGATCCACCTACGACGACCGTGAACAGCCACTCATGCGGCACCTCCTCGCTCTCGCCGAGCTGCAGGAGTTCGCGATGCCGCCCGCTCCGTACATGTTCGGCGCGGCCGGCGTCGAGCACATGGAACGCTTCGGAACCACTGCAGAGCAGTTCGCGAAGATCGCCGTCAAGAACCACAAGCACTCACTGAACAACCCGTACGCGCAGTTCCAGGACGAGTACACCCTCGAGCAGATCCTCGAAGCACGCCAGATCCACGGGCCGCTCACCAAGCTCCAGTGCTCGCCTACCTCGGACGGATCCGGCGCGGCGATCATCGCCAGCGAAGCATTCGTCGAGAAGCACGGCCTCGCTGCTCAGGCGATCGAGATCGTCGGACAGGCCATGGTCACCGACATGAACAGCACCTTCGAGGACAAGAGCGCGATCAGTCTCGTCGGCGCCGACATGACCCGTAAGGCCGCTGAGAAGGTGTACGCGCAGGCCGGGATCACCGCCGACGACGTCGACGTCATCGAACTCCACGACTGCTTCTCCACCAACGAGTTGCTGACGTACGAGGCGCTCGGACTGTGCGCCGAAGGTGACGGCGGCAAGCTCGTCGACGCCGACGACACCACCTACGGCGGACGCTGGGTGGTCAACCCGTCCGGCGGCCTCATCTCCAAGGGGCACCCCCTCGGCGCAACCGGTCTTGCCCAGTGCGCCGAACTCACCTGGCAGCTCCGCGGAACCGCCGACAAGCGTCAGGTCGACGGCGCGAAGGTCGCTCTCCAGCACAACATCGGACTCGGCGGCGCAGTTGTCGTGACCGCATACAAGCCCTACGCACGCTGAATCACACCCACAACCCGCTAGCTACCCACCAGGAGTTTCATCATGGCTTCCGTTTCCGTCTCCGCTGTACTGCCCGCATCCCCCGAGAAGACCTGGGATGCGCTCTCCGACCTGTCTCGCTGGGAAGAGTGGCTCACCATTCACCAGGGCTGGAAGAGTGAACTCCCCACCCAGGTTGCGTTGGGCGCCAAGTTCACCGAGGTCGTCTCCGTGATGGGTATGGCAAACAAGATCGAGTGGACCGTCGAAGAGGTCGAGGTTCCGAAGATGGTCAAGATTGCCGGTACCGGAATGGCCGGCGTCACCGTCGAATTCGTTCTCTCGGTCGAGGCCGACGGTGCCGGTTCGAAGGCAACCGTCGACGCCAGCTTCAAGGGCACCATGATCGTCGGGCCGATCGGCAAGGCAGTTGCCAAGAACGCCAAGGCTGATCTCGAGGCCTCGCTGGCCAAGTTCGCCGAGCTGGTCGGGTAACGGCTCAATGACGACACCGAAGACCAACGCGGTCGAATTCGATACGTCCGGGCTGGACGTATGGACCGACCCGGAGCACTTCGAGGTGACAGCCGAGCGCATCGCCGAATATGCCGCTGCCACCAACGATCCCATCGAGCGACACCTGAAGGGCGAGATCGCTCCGCCGGTCTTCGCTGTGGTACCCGTCTTCATGTCGATGGCACCCGCTGCGCTGTCGGTGGCGCCGGTCGAACTGCTGATGAAGCTCGTTCACGGTGAGCAGGACTTCCTGTTCCACCGTCCGATCTACCCCGGTGACCACCTTGTCGCTCGTGCCAAGCCCATCGGATTCGAGGGCCGGGACAACGGATCCACCGTCGTCATCTACGTCGAAACCAAAACCGACAAGGGTGAATTGGTCAACGAGCAGTGGATGACGGCCTTCTTCCGCAAGGTCGACGCGGGCCCCGGACTTGGCGAGAAGGCTCCCGAACACCGATTCGACGACGCTCTTCGCGCGGGTAGTCCCGCAGCGGTGGTGAACCAGCACATCGACGAGGACCAGACATTCCGGTACTCACCGGCTTCCGGCGATCCGATGCCGATTCACCTCGACGAGGAGATCGCTCGGATGTCCGGTCTCCCCGGAATCATCAACCATGGACTGTGCACGATGGCGTTCACGTCGTGGGGAGCCCTGACCGAACTGGCAGGCGGCGAGACCGAGCGGTTGCGCCGTCTCGCAGTGCGATTCGCGAAACCCGTACTCCCGACACAGGACATCGAGACGGTGTTCCACAAGTCGGGTTCGGCAGACGGAGCCACGTCGTACTCGTACGAAACCAGCGCGGTCGGCGACCTCGTGATCAAGGACGGCCTGGCGGTCATCGCCGACAAATGAGTCTTCATGTCCGACAACTGAACTGATGGGAATCTGAACTGATGGGAAGTCTCGACGGTCGCGTAGCGATCATCACCGGAGCAGGACGCGGCATCGGCCGTGAGCATGCGCTGCTCTTCGCTCGTGAGGGTGCGAGCGTCGTGGTCAACGATCTCGGCGGAGCAAACGACGGCTCCGGTGCAGATGCCGGCCCCGCGCAGCAGGTAGTCGACGAGATCGTCGCTGCAGGCGGCAAGGCTGTTGCCAACACCGACAACATCGCCACCTGGGACGGCGCCGAGGGCCTTGTCAAGCAGGCCGTCAGCGAGTTCGGCCGACTCGACGTACTGGTCAACAACGCCGGCATTCTTCGTGACGCCTTCATCGCCGGTATGGACGAGAGCCAGTGGGACGCAGTCATTGCCGTGCACCTCAAGGGTCACGCGGCGACGCTGCACCACGCTGCCGCGTACTGGAAGGACCAGAGCAAGGCAGGCGAGACCGTCAACGCTTCGGTCATCAACACCGCTTCGGCTTCGGGTACCTTCATGCCCAACGCGGGCCAGGGCAACTACGGCGCCGCCAAGGCGGGCATCGCAGCCCTGACTCTGGTGGCCGCTGACGAGCTCGATCGATACGGCGTACGTGTCAACGCTATTGCGCCGATCGCGCGTACTCGGCTGACGCTGGCGACACCCGGTATGGGCGCGTTGTTCGCCGCCGAGGTCCCCGAGGGTGAGTTCGACGCGTTTGCGCCGTCCAACATCTCCCCGCTGGTGGCCTATCTAGCGGCAGCGGATTGCAAGCTGACCGGCAAGGTGTATGCCGTTCAGGGTGGGGCCATCACGGAACTCGCCGGCTGGCACGGTGTGAACACCATCGAGAGCGAGGGTCCCTGGACCACCGCCGACCTCGCAGAACGTCTGTAAGCGCATGGCACGCAACGCATACGAACTCGGCCTCGGGCTGAGTGAGGAGCACACCGCACTCGCAGATTCGGTGCGGTCATTCGCCGAGCGCACCATCACCACCGAGCAGGTGCGCGCGGCGGTGGAGTCGAGGACCGAGGACAAGTTCCCCGAGTTCTGGACGGCACTGGCCGGGCAAGACCTTCTCGGGCTCGCGGTTCCGGAAGAACAGGGTGGTCACGGCGCCGGTCTGCTGACCTTGGCGGTGGCACTGGAAGCATTGGGCCGCACTGTCTCTCCCGGCCCGTTTGTTCCGACGGTATTGGCAAGCGCCGTTCTCGGCGCCGCTGATTCCAAGGCGGGACCCGAGTTCCTGCCGGGTCTGATCGACGGAAGTCGTACAGCAGCAGTCGCCTTGGGTGCACCGTTGACGGCCGAGTCGTCGGACGGCGGATACAAGATCACGGGCGCGCTCGACGGTGTGCTCGGTGGTGAACATGCCGACGTGCTGCTGGTCCCGATCCAGCTGCCCGAGGGTGTCCGCTACGCGGTGCTCGAGAGCAGCGCAGTCGCGATCACCGTGCAGGACAGCATCGACGTGCTGCGCGGCAGTGCGCGGATCGAAGCTGACAATGTTCAGATCAGCGCCGAACGGATACTCGACGGTCTCACCGAGGCGCGGGTACGGTCCATTGCCGCAGTCGTTCTCGGCGCCGAAGACGTCGGCGTCATGTCCTGGTGTGTTTCCACTGCGTCGGAGTACGCCAAGACACGCGTGCAGTTCGGGCGACCCATCGGCCAGTTCCAGGGCGTCAAGCACAAGTGTGCGCAGATGGGCATTGCACTCGAGCAGGCACGCGCCGTTGTGTGGGATGCGGCAAGCGCATTGGACAAGGGCGACGACACGGCAGATTTTGCCGCCGATATCGCCGCAGTCATCGTGCCGGACGCCGCAGTGCAGGTAGCGCAGGATTGTGTGCAGGTCCACGGCGGCATCGGATTCACGTGGGAGCACGACGCCCACCTGTACTACCGGCGCGCGCTCTCGATCCGCGGCATTCTCGGTACCCGCGAGGATCGTGCCAACCGTGTTGCGCAGCAGGCACTTGACGGTGTCAGCCGGGCTTCGGTTCTCGAACTGCCGCCCGAGGCAGAGGAGATCCGCGGCGACATTGCGGCCGAGCTTGCCAAGTTGGTCGAGCTCGACGAGGACGACCAGCTGATCGCGCTCGGCGACGGCGGCTGGGTTCAGCCGCACCTGCCGAAGCCGTACGGGCGCAGCGCCGCTCCGCTCGAGCAGATCGTCATCTCCCAGGAGATCAAGGCTGCGGGTATCTCGATGCCGCAGCTCCTGATGGGCACCTGGGCCGTGCAGGCCGTCGTAGCGCATGGTTCGGACAAGCAGAAGCAGGAATTGGCAATACCGACCCTGCAGGGTGAGCTGGTGTGGTGCCAGCTCTTCAGTGAGCCCGGTGCTGGTTCCGACCTCGCGTCATTGTCCACGAAGGCCGAAAAGGTCGACGGCGGTTGGAAGATCACCGGTCAGAAGATCTGGACCACGGTTGCGCAGTTCTCCGACTGGGCAATGCTGATCGCCCGTACGGACGCCACCAAGCCGAAGCATCAGGGCATCACCTACTTCGTGCTCGATATGTCGACACCGGGCATCACCGTCCGCCCGCTGCGTGAGATGACGGGTTCGGCGTTGTTCAACGAGGTGTTCCTCGACGACGTGTTCATCCCCGACGAGAACGTGGTCGGCGAGGTCAACGACGGCTGGAACGTCGCACGTACGACGCTGGCCGGCGAGCGCGTCGCACTGAGCCAGAAGATGGAGGCGTACGCCTCGGACTCCGATCTACTGAAGTTCGCGAAGTCAGCAGACCTGAGCCCGATCGGACGCTACCGCGTCGGCGAGCTGGTTGCCGAGAGTCAGGCGATCGACCTCATCGGCTCCCGCGTTGTGCTCAAGCAACTTTCGGGGATCGACGTGAGTACGACGTCGAGCGTCGGCAAGCTGTTGGCGATGAAGATCAGCCAGTCGATCGCCGAGTTCGTCGTCGCCGAACTGGGTGCTGCCGGAGCGGTCAGCATCCCAGGTCAGCCAAGCGACAAGGCGATGGAGCAGCTCATTTCGGGCCGTGCCACCACCATTTACGGCGGCACAACCGAGGTGCAGCTCAACGTGATCGGTGAGCGCATGCTCGGATTGCCGCGAGACTGAGGGTATTTACCGGTGAGGCTCAGTCCTGGATTCTTCTCCAGGGCTGAGCCTCTTCCAGTTCGAAGGCCAATTCGAGGAGTGTGCGCTCGTCGCCGAGATCGGCGGAGAAATGCGAAGCCAACGGCAAACCGTTGCTGGTCTGGTGCATCGGTAGCGAAATCGCGGGACCACCGGAGATGTTGTTCAGCGGCGTGAACGACGTGTACGCGATCAACTTGTCGAAGAGTTCCTCGAAAGGCTGAGCGGGAGAGAGGTATCCGAGTTCAGGGGTGGTGTGCCCCAGAGCCGGCGAGAGCACGACGTCATACTTCAAGAACATGGCGCTGTACTGCTGCTGGAGCCGTCGCAGGCGGTAGAGCACGCGCGGCGTCTTCACCAGGTTCTTCCGGTACAGCGTGTACAGGCCCTTGGTGAGATTGTCGGTGCCGGACTTGTCGAAGTCGGGCCCGAGCATCTGTTTGCCACCGGTGGAGATGGCAAACGACAAAAAGCCCCAGTAGATGCTGAAGTCGTCGATGAATTCCGGTCCGACGGGCAATGCCGCGTCCTCGACGTGATGGCCAAGGCCGGCAAGGAGTTCAGCCGTAGCTTCGACGGACTTGCGTGTCTCGTCGTCGGTCTTGGTGACCGTCACGGAATCGGTGATCACGCCGACGCGCAGGCGGGTTGAGCTGGGTCCTTCGATCAGGCGAACCGGTGCGAGTCGTGGATTGCGGTAGTAACTTTCGGCCGCTGACATCCATCGTGCGGTGTCACGCACCGTGCGGGTGACGGCGCCCTGAGAGATCAGCCGGATCGGCATCGACTTGTCGGCCGGATCGGCGATGGTACGGCCGCGAGTGGGTTTGAGTCCGACCAGGCCGCAGGCAGCGGCGGGAATGCGAATCGATCCACCGCCGTCGTTGGCGTGCGCGATCGGGAGTACGCCGGCAGCAACAAGCGCGGCCGCGCCTCCCGAGGAAGCGCCCGACGAGTACGCCGGATTCCACGGGTTGTGGACGGGTTCGTCCGTCATGTATTCGGTGGATGCACTGAACCCGAATTCGGGTAGTCGAGTCTTGCCGATCGAAATGGCCCCGGTGGAGAGGAACTGCTTCGCGAAATCGCTGTAAGCCTTGGCGGGGACTGCGGTGAAGGCGGTGCTGCCCTGCTGGGTGGGGAGGCCGGCGCTGTCGGTGTTGTCCTTGATCGCGGTCGGAACTCCGGCGAAGACGCCCGTCGCCGGCCGGTTGCTCCTGGCGAGGGCGCGATCGAAATCTGTGCAGGCCAGACCGTTCAATTGCCCCTGCACTGCCTCGGCGCGCGCGATCGACGCCTCCATGACTTCCCGTGCGGTCACCTCGCCTGATTCGATCCGGGCGGCGATGCCGGTGGCGTCGAGGTCGCCCAGGGCGTCGTCGGTGAAAGCGTGGACGGGGGTGTTCGCGGTCATGGGGATCCTTGTCAGGCGGAGGCACTCAGGTCGTCCGTCCAGCATATTGGACGGACGACCCCTGAGTGGCGCTATCTGTGGATTGCGGTATCAGCTACCGAAGATCGTCACTGCCTGCTCGGCTGCTTGCGGCGCCTGCTGGAACACGCCCTGAGGGATGAACTGCTGGGGGCCCAACTGCTGGAAGTTCGTGACCATCGGGTGAATGACGTTGTTGAATACATCGTTGAACATGTGTTGTGTCCTTCGGTTACAGCGTTTTTTCGAACTTCTGACTCCACCGACACTAAGCATGGTTCTGGCGAGTTTCAACGAAAAGTGCTGATACACAGTCACGTTCAAGATTATTGCCAGCTGGGGGCCAGGAACCGGCCTACCTTCACAGCTTGGACGCTGCGCCGTGCAGGTTCTTCGCCGTCGGGGATGTCTCGACGGATTTGGGGTCGGGATACGTGCCCAGTACGCGATCGGCCGTTCCCGCGGTGGTGACGGTGAACCAGTAGTGCTCGTTCTTGAAGTGATGGTTGCGATGGTTGCGCCAAACCGACCGGTAGAGAGTAGTTTTCGGCTTGTAGTCACTGTGGATGAGGAAATGGGTCCACTCGTAGCCGAGGCCGAGGATGGAAATGCAGGCCAGGAACGTCAGACCGAGTTCGACGCGGGGAAAGGTCAGGAGGGCGACGGCCGTCAGAACCGGAATGACGATCAGGAGCGTCTGCCACGGAATGAAGATGAGTGAGACGGTTCGCGGGGCGAAATGGTGCTCCCGATGGCTGCGCGCCAGGCGTGAATCGAGGGTGACGCCGGCAATGGTCCGCGGCTTCCAATGGAGAACGAAGACGTGAATGATCCACTCCACGAAGGGAAATACGGCAAGCATCACGAGCGGAACAAGGGCGTCGGTGATCTGCCAGTTGCCCAGCGTGAAGCGCGCTGCCACGGCGACCACCAACATCGTGCCGATCATCCACGGCGTCGGTGACTTGCGGAACGTCCGTGCTGCGTCGGCCAGAGTGAGAGGCTTGCTCATGGTTTAAGTCCTTCCAGGAAGGTGAGAGCATCGCCGATTGCTGTCGTGCCGGTGTGAAGGAGCTGTGCGGCTGACGCCTCGGCAGTTGACTCGTCGTGTGAAGTGATGGCGGAGGCCAGTTTTCGATACATGTCGGTCTGGCCGACTTCGGCGACCATGACGGAGGCAAGTGCAGTCGTGGCCGGTTCGTAGGCGGCGCGCAGGCTGTTGAAGATCAAACGGAAGGCAATGGAATCCGCGCTGTCGACGACGACGTCCCAGAACGCCAGAGCGCGGTCTTGCAGCTCTACCGGATCTTCGGTGGCGCCTAGTTGATCCACGGCCGTGTCGAGTTCTCGGGCAGATTCCGCGGAGATGCGACGGGCGGCCAGCACCGCGATCTGCGGTCCCATCAACTCGCGAGTTTCCAGGACGCTGCGCACCACGGCCAGGTCGGGGACGCCGTCTCGAACCAGCAACTGGGAGAGAAGTTCAGGCCCGGCCTGGCGCCGGAAATCTCGCACGGACGTGGACTCGCCCTGGCGGACCTCGACGAGTCCGGCCTGGGCGAGCTTCTGAATTGCCTCGCGGACTGCGGGCCGCGAGACGCCGAATGCCTCGGCGAGCTTGCGCTCGCTGGGTAGCGCCTCACCCACGGCCAACTCTCCGGCCAGCACTTTCACCGAAATCTGGTCGAACACTGCGCCGGAAGCGGAGGTACGTGCAACGGGTTGGAACATGTACCGACCGTAAACGCTAACTGGTGAGAGGTCAAGTGGTATGACCAGTTAACGTCACTGCAGGTTGCGAGTGATGTCCGCCAACTTGTTCAGGAAGTCCGTGTAGGTGAGTGCGAATCCGACTTTGTCGTCGTAGTCGAGCGGTGCGACATTGCCGGCGACCACGGCTGGAACACGATCCCACGCCGGGTTGCCCGGCCAGGAGTCGAGGTTCTGGGCGACGACGACATCGGCGTCGGCGAGCACATCCGCATTCTCCCAACCGAATTCGGCGCTGTAGCCGCCGATCGCGGCCGATTGGGCGGCGGTGATCGCGTCGTTGGACAAGATCGTGTAACCGAGTGACGACGCTACGTCGACGGTCAGGTTGTTCGGGGTGTTGAACACGAAGAACTTGTCCTCGATCAGCGATAGGAAGGCGATCGTCTTGGTCTGCGCGACGGAACCGACGTCGTCGCGGGCAGTGGCGAGAGCGGCTTCGTACCGCGCCTGTGCTGCCGAGGCGGCGTCGGTCTTGCCCAGTAGTGCCAGTTGCTCGCCCATGAATCCCAGAGGGCCGCCGAGTGATTCGGTCTCCTTGTCGGGCGAGCTGCCGTCCTGGATCACCAGAACCGGTGCGATGTCCTCGAAAGTGAGGTTCTGCGACTTGTAGCTCTCGTACCAGCCGACGGAGATGAGGATCAGGTCCGGGTTGTAGCTCAGCACGTCCTCCTTACTGAGATTGCCGCCCAGATGCCCCGCATCGGCAGGGACCTTGGATGCGAGATGGCTCGACTCGTCGTAATCGAGGGCGACGATCGGGTAATCGGCGAGAAGTGCGAACTCGAGGGACGTCCGGGAGTCGATGACAACTACTCGCTGCGGGTCGGCAGGTATCTGGGCGGAGTACCCCGCGAAGCTGTAGTCGATGGTCTCGGCCGAAGGCGAGGGCTGGTCGTCGGACGAGCTGCACGAGGCGAGCGTGCCGATCAGGATCGCGCCGACCGCGAGCGCGATAGACCTGGCAAAACGGCGGCGGTGGTGCATCTGTGGTGTTCTCCAACGTGTTCGGGAAACATGGTTTGCCTTGCCTAACAACGCTAACGTGTCACCCGTGCGGGTTTGGTGCCATTCTGATGCGGTTTCATGACAGGTGAGAACGAGCGGAAGTACGCGGCGGGGGTGTGGCCGATGACCTGCCTGAACAGATCGATGAACGTTCCAGGGTTGGCATACCCGAGGCCGCGGGCCACGGCGACGACGGGTTTGCCTGCGGCAATCTCGATCAATGCAACGCGGACGCGCACCAGAATTCGCCATTGAGTGAGCGTCGTGCCGGTGTCGGCCTGGAAGCGGCGCATCAAGGTTCGGCCACTCACGCCGATGGTGCGAGCCCAGTCGGAAGTGGTGCGGTCGTCCGCCGGATCGGCGATGATCTGCTGGGCAATCGAAAGCAGGTCAGGTGTTCTCGGCAACGGAATGTCGAGACTCGCGGCCTGAACGGGATGGATGAGGTCGATTGCCACCTGCTGTAGCCGTAGTCGCTTCGGGTCGGGCATGGCGTTGTTCTCGTTGTGTAACAACACCTCCCGAAGTGCACCGGTCATGGGTATGCCGACCACTGTCGTCCAGTCGGCCTCGACATGATCCGGATTCAGGTACGTCGCGAAGATGACGGCGCCGTGGTCGGAGCGAACTCGATGTGGCGTGCCCGCGGGTATCCAGATGCCGAGCATCGGCGGAACCATCCAGAGGTGTTCGGACGCTTCGAGTGTGACGGTCCCACCCGCCGACCACAGCAGTTCATGTTCGTGGTGAGTATGGAAATCCCAGACGCCCGTTGCCGTGCTCTTGAAACGGATCGTGCTGACGGACCATGGCTCCGCGACGATCCGATCCGGGGTGGATACCGGCTCGTTCCACGTCGCCGGTTCCAGGGTCGGCGCTCCCCACAACATGATGCCGGAGAAGTCCTGTCGCGATGGCGTCACGAACCAAGAACGTACCGGCTTCCGGCCGTCGGACGAGGGGGCGCGTATCCATGGCTCGAACGAAACAGTGGTTGGCCATGTCGCTTCACCGTAACCGTGCAGGTGAGGGTAATTTTAGGTAGCCCTAATTCGGATAACCGTCAGGAAACCCATGACACCTCTCCTGTTGCCGACGCCAGACACCGATGCACAATTCGCTCGCATCACTGCTGCCTTGACTCGTCGCGGCTTTCTCGGCGGAAGCGCCGCCGCACTGTCCATGCTCGAGTTTGCCGGATGTAGTACTGGGGACGTCGGTGACGGTGCGGACGGCGCAACTCGGACCGTGCAGACGCACTACGGGTCCGTGGACGTCCCCGTCGATCCACAGCGCATCGTCGCCGTCTCCTACAACACCCCGTGGCAGTTGCAAGCCGTCGGCGCCCAACCCGTGGCGACGCTCGACTACAGCGCGTACATCGACCAGTTCACCCCGACGCAGCAGAAGTTCATCGAAGGCTTGTCTACGGTGGGGGTTTTCCTCCAGGTCAACCGCGAAGCCGTCGTGGCTGCCGCGCCTGATCTCATCGTCGGCGATGTGTACGAGATTGACGAGGACATGTTCCGCGAGCTCTCGAAAATTGCTCCGACAGCGGTCTATTCGGGCACAAACCGGTCTGACTGGCGTTCGGTGTCGGAAGGCGCAGCGGACGCGGTCAACAAAGGCTCGGCATTGACGTCGAACCGTGAAAAATACACAGCGATGCAGGCGCGTATCCGCACCGATTACGCCGCGCAGCTCGCCGACCTGAACGTGACCCGCGGCGAGTTCATCCCGGATCTGCGCCCATCCACCGGGTTCGAAGCCTTCCCACTCGAACAACTCGAAATGCTGCGGGACGTCACCGTCGTCATCTACCCGAAGCAGCCGAACGGAACTGATTCTGCAGGAATGAAATCCGTCTTCGCCAGCCCGCTGTGGAGCCGCATTCCCGCGGTCGCGTCCGGGCGCTCGTTCGGAATCAGCACTCAGGTCACCGACTACGGCACGGCAATCAACTGGCTCAATGAACTCGAATCCGGCGCCTTGGAGGCACTTTCATGACATCACTTCTCTTGCCTACCGCTGATACCGATGCCGAGTTCGCTCGCATCACCGCAGCACTGACCCGACGCGGTTTCCTCGGGGCCGGTGCCTTGGCGGGGATCGGATTGCTCACGGCCTGTGGAACCAGCTCCAGTGAATCGGCCGAGGGCTCGATGCGCACCATCAACACGGCCCTGGGGCAGGTGGAGGTTCCCACCAACCCGCAGCGAGTGGTCAGCGCCGATTACTACACGGGCCCCGCGATGTTCGACGCCGGATTCACGCCCGTCGGACTGCCGGTCGACTACGAGAACGCCGACGGTGTCCCGGAACCGTATGCGTCTGCGCTGCGGTCCCTCCCGAAGGTGGGGCGTTGGTACGAGCCGAACGCCGAGGCGATTGCGGCTTTGTCTCCCGACTTGATCGTGATGACCAACCTGCTGTCGGAGAACAACCCGGATCTTTACGAGCAGATCCGGTCGATCGCCCCGACCGCGGTTTTTGCCGAAGACGGGCAGTACGCGTGGAAGGCGCGCGCCCTCGGAGTCGCGGACGCGCTCAACCAGAGCGCGAAGGTTCAGGAGTTGGCAGACCGATACGAGGCGCGGATCGCGAAGTTCCGCAGCGACAACGCTGATGTGTTGAGCAAGGTGAAGGTCGTCTACACCACGTACTTCGAGGAGAGTGGTTTCTCGCTGTACTCGCCGACCAAGTATCAGACGACGGTCATCAGCGAGGCCGGGTTCCAGTTCAACGACCGCTCACTCGCAATTCCCGCCGGCAGCAACGAGTGGTTCCCGAAGGAGCAGTTGGAGCTGCTCGACGAGGCCGACGTCATCATCACCAACAGTGGCAAGGGTCCCATCAACGAGAAGTTGGCGAACGACACCATCTTCCAGCGTCTGCGCGCCGTCAAGAACGATCAGGTGTACTCGTTCGACTACGAGGGCGTCGCGTCGTTCGGTTGGGCCTTGACGTTCCTCGAGCAGTTCCAGCCGATTGCTGAGGAGATCGGAACCAAGCTCTGATCTCCTCAGCGATCAAGAGGAAGCCGGCGTCACCACATCCAGCCTCGGTTGATGCTGGTCGGTGTATGCCCACGGGCGGATCTTCTCCAGTGCTTTGCCGATCCGGAACACGGTCGGTTCGTCGTAGGTATGGCCGACGATCTGGACGCCCGTGGGAACGCCGTTGTGTGCGTGTCCACTGGGCACCGCTAGTACGGGGCATCGATTGGCGACGTTGAACGGCAACGTGAGAAGTGCTTCGGCGGTGGTGTTCACGTGCTGGCCCGCAACTGTGAGGCCGTCGAGCAAAGACTCGCCTGCCGGGAAGGCGATGGTGCCCGAAGTCGGGCAGATCAGCGCATCGAACGGAGCCATTGTCTCGGCGAGCTCTCGTTGCATCTGGGTTTCTTTGCGAAGGCCGTCCAGAAATGACATTTCCGCAGCGCCCTTCGACGTGATCGCGACGTTGTCGAGCGTGTAGTCGGCAAGAAGATCGCCGTGGGCGCGAGCAACTTCCGCGACGGATGCCCCCATGATCGTTCTGAAATGGACTTTCACCCCTGCTGCCATCGAGTCACGAGTCCACGGTAGTTCGATCTCCTCGACTATTGCCCCGGCGTCGACCAACGACTGTGCGAGCGCCCGTGTGTTCGCCTCGATGTCAGGTTCGATGGGGAAGTCGCCGAGTCGCAGGCACAGGGCAATGCGCATTCCCTCGACCGACGGGTAGTCGTGCGGCAGTGTGATCGCCGGCCTCAGGGAAGCATGGTCACGTGGGTCCGGCCCGATCAGAACGTTGGCCAAAAGAATTGCGTCGTCGACAGTTCTGGCCATGGAGCCGTCGCCGCGGTAGGAATCCATGGAGAGCGGGGTAACCCCGGCGATACGCCCGTACGATGCTTTGAGGCCGACGGTGCCGGTAAAGCCGGCCGGGCCTCGAGTCGACCCACCGATGTCGGATGCTGTTGCCAGAGTGGTAGCTCCGGCAGCGAGTGCCGCGCCCGCTCCTCCGGAGGAGCCGCCGGGACTGTACTCGAGGTTCAGGGATTGCGAGTCACGCCCCACAGTGGAGAGTGGGTGAACGCCGCAACGCAGAACTCCGGCGTCGTGGTGCGTGCGTGAATCAGGCCGCCTGCTGCCAGAACTCGATCGATCACCGGTGCGTTCTCGCGGGCGATGTTTCCGCGCGCCGCCAGCGAACCTTCGGTCAGAGACTTTCCGGCAATAGCGTGTTTTTCCTTGGCAGCTACCGGAATTCCCTCGAGCGGCCGCGGATCGGGTCCGTGGCCGAAATATCGGCTCTCAGCTTCCCGAGCGCCGGTGAGTGCCTCCTCGAACATCTCGGAATCACGCGCTTCGCGCAAGGGCGCCCAGTGCGGCCGCGGTCATGGCCGTGACACCTTCGGGTAGGGCCGCGGCCGGATCCGGGGCGAAGCGCGGTGAATGATTCGAGGGTGTGCCGGGAGGAATCCGTCCCTCGGCGAGTGCGGCGAGAGCTCTTTCGTCGAAACTCTGCAGCGCGGTCCCGCCGAAATGCCAGAATACGGAGGGGCATTGGGCGGCAGTGCCGAAGATGCCGAAGTCCTCGCTGCCTGAAAGTGGTTGCGGCAGGGTGTGCATTCCCAATCCTGCCCGGCGTAGGTCGGCCATCACCGTGGACGTGGCGTCCGGAGTGTTGACCGTGGCCGGAAAGCCGTTGTACGCATGAACGTCCGGCGCGTCGGTGGCGCCTGCTCCATCAGCTTCTGCGCGAGCGATCCGGCCTACAGATTCGAGCATGTGTTCTCGCGACGATGCACTGAAAGTTCGCAGACTGAGTAGTAGTTCGGCGTCGTCGGCAATGATGTTCGCAGCTGTGCCGGCGTGCAAGGCTCCCACCGTGAGCACAGGTGCTGTCGGGGTTGCCGCTTCGTGAGCGACCAGACTTTGAATGCGCAGCGCGAAAGATGCTGCCATCAACAAGGGGTCGATGCATGCGTACGGTGATGACGCATGTCCACCACGGCCGTGAAAGACCACTCGGATCGTGTCGGATGCTGCCATCAAGATGTCGGGTTTGCTGACCAGCATCCCAGCAGGAGTCGGGCCTACGTGTTGTCCCAGGCAGAGGTCCGGTCGGGGGAAGCGGTCGAGGATTCCGTCGTCGACCATCGCGCGCGCGCCGGAGCCGGTCTCCTCGGCAGGTTGGAAGACCGCGACAACAGTGCCGGTGATCGATGTCGGATCCGCGGAAAGTGCTGCGCACGTGGCAAGTAGCGTTGTGACGTGGACGTCGTGGCCACACGCATGCATGACTCCGTCATTTTTGGAGGCGTAGGACAGGCCGGTGTCTTCTGCCACCGGCAACGCGTCCATGTCGGCGCGCAGCAGGACCACCGGACCGCTGCTCCCTTGGAGAACACCGACGACACCCGTACCGCCGACTCCGACCGTGACGTCCCAGCCGCCGATCCGCCGAAGTTCTTCGGCAACAAGTGCGGCAGTGCGAGTTTCGTCGCCGGACAACTCGGGGTGTGCGTGCAGGTCCCGGTACAGATCGAACCAGTGCGGCTCGACGGTTCGCAACCGTGACGGGTCTCCGAATTCAAGATTCGAAAGCAGTTGGTTCATGGTCGATCTTCTTTCGGTTGGTGGCGTTCAGTTGGCGGTTTTCAGTTGCACCAGGTTCAGCATCTTTTCTCGGGTTTGTGGTGCTGCCATTACCGCGACGATCGCCACGACGGGCCCGAGCGCGAGCGACACGAACGCCGCTGACCAGGAGAGATGGTCCACGATGAATCCGAACACAAGCGGTGCGACTATTCCGGCGACCATGCCGCCGAAAATGATCATCGACGAGGCGGCCCCGACCACCGAAGAAGGCAGAGCTCGCAGGGGCAGTGCAAAACACGGCATGAAAGCGAAAGAGGCAGCGGCAGATCCGAGGGTGACGAGAACGACGAACAAGGCCGTGTTGGAGACGAAAGGAATGGAAACGAGCATCACGATGCACGCGAGCATGGACGGCACCACGACGATACGGCTGTTGCCTGCCAGTCGATCCGAGATTCGCCCGCCGATGACGGTGGTCACCGCCGCCGCCACGGTTGCCGGGATGAGAAGCAGGCTTGCACTCGAAAGGGCGATTCCACGTTCGTCATGCAGGTAGGACGGAACCCAGGACGACATCCCCCAGATCACGAAGTCGTATCCGAAGAACATCAAGGCGAAGAGCCACATTGCGCGGGAGCGAAGTACGGTGCGCATGTTGTCCCAGGAAGAATCCGGACCGTGGTCGATCTCCGCCGGAAGTGCGGGAGGGAGCCACAACTTGATGCTGACGAGCGAGAGTACTCCGAGCGCAGCGACGGCCAGAAACATCCCACGCCAGCCGATCAACGGGAGAAGAGCTGCCGCAACAACAATGGCGAGAAGCGTGCCTACGGCATTGGAGCTGTTCATCCAGCCCGTGGCAGTGGCACGTTGCTCCGGGATGCTGCGCTCGGCGACGAGCTTTACTGCGGCTGCCGGAAACACGCCCTGCGCGAGACCGAAGAGAAAGCGAACAACGAGAAGCGTCCCGAACGACCACGCAAGCGCAGTGAGGCCGGTGAAGACACTCCACGCCACCAGCCCGATGAGGGCCATCCGGACTGCGCCGTATCGATCGGCCAGCAGTCCACCAGGCAGTTGGGCCAGCGTGTAGGCGATGAAGAACGTGGAAATGATCAACCCACGCTGGGAGTAGTCGAGATCGAACTCCTCACCGAGCAGGGGGAGGGCGAGGTTGATCGCCAGCCGATCGATGTAGTCGATCGCGTAGGCGACGAACAGCAGCGCGACCGTGACTTTGGTGGAGCGAAGCACTGGGCCTCCAAGTGGTGAAACTGTGAAGTGATTCACACATCTTTGGCAAATTTGCAGTGATCGCCAGCCAGAATGCAGCAATCCGGCAATAATTGACTGATGAAGCCGGAATCCGACGCATTTGTCATTGCGGAATCTGATCTGGAGATCATCAATGCACTCCAACTCAACCCCCGCGCGTCGTGGACACAGTTGTCGTCGGTGCTCGACATGGATTCGACGACGATCGCCCGCCGGTGGCGTCGACTCGTCTCGAACGGTCATTCGTGGGTCAACGCGGTCGCAATCGGTCGAACCCACATATTCGGTTATCTCATGATCAGGACCGCACAGGATGCGGTTGCCGACGTGGGGGAACTGCTGCGTCACCTGTCCTGCACCTATCTGTTGGCCAGGACGGAAGGTGAGTTCGAGTACTTCGTCGGTGTAGTGGCCGCCGACCAGAAGAGTTTGGACGCTTTGGTGTGTGAGCACCTGGCCGCCGATCCTGGAATTCTGTCGATCAGAAGCCGGGTCGGGGTGAAGGTGTACCGAGACGGCTTCAGTTGGGAGCCGGGCGCTCTAGGGCAAGCAGGTCGCGCTCAGCTGGCAACCGCTGCGGCGCCGGCAGACCCGACAGAGTTCCGCGAGTCCGATAGCGCCCTGTTGGAAGCGCTCGGCCGCGACGGACGTGCCAGCTATGCGCGCCTCGCCGCGATTTGTGGAACGAACGAGACGGCGATTCGACGACGCTTGGCGCAGCTGACTGCGTCGCAGCAATTGATCTTTCGCTGTGACGTTTCGCAACAGGCTGTCGGTTCACCCTTCGAAGTGATCTTCGACGTCGCTGTGGACGGTTCCACCGACGAACTCGGCCAACTCGTGTCGGGTTGGCCGGAGACCCGATTGTCGGTGGCGACCACCGGAACGGCGAACATGTTGATCAGCGTGTGGCTGAGTAGCCTCACCCAGAGTCTTGCCGTCGAGGATCGGTTACGTCGAATCGGTAGTGTGCGGATCCTCGATCGACGTGTCTCGTTGTACCCGATGAAGCGATTCGGACAGCTGCTCGGACCAAGCGGAGTGGCAGAAGGTCATGTGCCGGTCGCGATTTGGGGCGCCGATAACCTTGTTCGCTGAAAGTCAGTCGATCGGCGTCCGATTGTCATCGACGAGGTGCGTAGCGGAGTCGGTCGCACGGGAGCGCTTCCAGATCATCCGAGCCAGTGCGCCCAGCACGGACACGGCCAGGACAACGCCACCGCCGATGATGCCGGCCGACGAGTCCGGGAAGATGCCCTCGAGCAGAAGCCAGACACCGAAGACGAAGAACAGCACCGCGGCGCCGATCTTGATGAATCCATCCGGGAGGTGCTTGCCCAGTACCGAGCCGACGATGATGGCGAGAGCGTCGGCCGCCACCATGCCTACCGTCGATCCGATCCAGACGCCGATCCAGTCGTTGTCTGTCGCAAGGGTGATGGTGGCGAGCATGGTCTTGTCGCCGAGTTCTGCCAGGAAGAAGGCCGACGCGACGGCGATGAAGGCGGATCGCGTGACGCGACCGGCCTTGTTCTGCTCGTCGTCGGTGAGATCGTCACCGCGCAGGGTCCAGAGGCCGAAGATCAGGAACGCGATACCGCCGACGATGGAAATTGCCGCGGTGGGGAGTGCGACGCCCAGGTAGTGGCCGACGGCGACAGAGACGAGGTGAACAAGGGTGGTGGCGACGGTGATTCCGCCGAGAACGACCCACCAGCGATAGCGCAAGGCAAACGTCATTGCCATCAGTTGCGACTTGTCGCCGAGTTCTGCGACAAAGATGACGCCGAAACTCAAAAGTATTGCGGCAAGCAAGATTTACTCCTCCGGTCGGTGTAGGTCGGAGGAAAAATGCGAGCCTCCGGCCTGGGCAGGCGCAGCGGGTGCGCATGTCCGGCCGAAGGTCTCGCCCACCGAGGCCACAGGACCTTCGGTTCGCCAGGCCGGGTGCTTCGCGATCCGCACATGACGGGGCGCGTCGAACCAGTATGTCGACACAGGCGATTGGGGGCTACTCCCCTTCGTTGCTACCCACGTTAGCGCGGTCGAAACGAATTGGCAAAGCGCACAGCAAGTTTGGGAGTCCGAACTTATCGCTTACCGGGGCCGTCACGAGGCGAGGAGCATGGCCAAAACAGCGGTGTCGGGATCGCTGATCGGATCGATGCCGACACGGCTGATCATGGAGACGACTGTGCCGTCCGGCTCTGCCTCGACCCAAGCCGCACGATGCTCCAAACCCAAGTAGGGAAGGCCGGGCAGTAGTACGCACCCCGACGCGCTGCCCTCGCATTCCGGCAGGCTGGACGTGGTTTCCGACGGCGGGTGCAGCATGATCAGGGCTGGTGGCTGGTGATCGGAGAAACGACCGGGTGTCAGGGCGAAATCGCCCAGCACTGGACCTTCGGCAACCACCAGACCGACAGTGCCCGGCTGCGGATCCTCGGGAACGTCCTCACGAACCCCGAAGACCGTCGTCGTCGGCAACAAACCCGGCATCGAGGCCACTCGGACAGCCAGGGCGAGAAGCTGCGCCCACTCCTGGGTGGTGTCCGGCCAACGCCCGGAGATGACGAACCCCTGCAAAGACCCGGCGGCTTGGAACGGAGAAATGCCTATAGCTTCGTTTCTGTTCATTTCTGTTCCTCCCTCGGTGCTGGGGCAAATCTCGGGCAGACGCACATGCGTCGGTCCGGCACACCTCGTTGGGTAATCGAAATATGCACCCATTCGGTACTGGCACACAAGACGGGGAGAGTGCCAGCCAGGTTTGCGCTGGTGAGGGCGGTGGTATGCGCAGGCATGACTCTGTCGAAGAACCGTTCTCGGCTGGAAGACCTGGCAACGCAGGCGTGGATCTTCGGATATCCACTGTTGATTGCGGCGGTATCGCGTGACGTCATGACGGCGGTGCCGACCCCGGTGGCGATGAAAGCCCCGCTCAACCAGTTCGCTTATGCGCGTACAACGCCCGACGCGACCTTCACCGATGTCGTCTCACCCAACGCGGACACTCTCTACTCGTCGGGGTGGCTGGACGTGTCGACGGAACCACAGGTGCTCTCATTGCCGGACTTCGGTACGCGGTACTGGCTGGTCCCCATCCTCGACGCGTGGAGCGACGTCTTCACGGTGCCGGGATCTCGGACGGTGGGGCGCACCGGGGGGCCGTATCTGGTGGCCGGGCCGAATTGGAAAGGCAACGTACCCAAAGGTTTGACGCTGCTGCGTTCTCCGACGGCAATGAATTGGATAGTCGCGCGTTATGCGACGTCGGGGGGAACGGACCTGGCTGAAGTGCACACCCTGCAGGACCGGACGCGACTGACACCACTGTCGGAGTGGACGGGTGACCCGCAGGACTACACGCCCGGTGAAGTTCCGGTGAACGCTGCCGTCGACACCCGGACGCCGCCGGTGGACCAGGTGGCCGCCATGGACGGCGAGGCCTTCTTCACCACCCTCGACGCACTTCTCGACGACAATCCTCCCCGCCCGGAGGATACCGAGATGATGAAACAGCTGTCCGACATCGGAATCGGCTCCTCGTTGCCCTGGAAGTCGCGTCCGCAAGAGGTGCGTGATGCCCTCGACCGAGCTGCGCGGACCGGAATGGACGTGCTGAGCGAGATCGCCAAAGAGGCCGAGGGTAGTCCGAAGAACGGCTGGACGATGCACCGCGGCTTGGGGCATTACGGAACTCATTACGCTCAGCGGGCTTTGATCGTCTGGCTCGGTTTCGGGGCGAACCTTGACGCCGATGCCGTGTACCCGCACGCCACCACGGATGTCGACGGGAAGCCGCTGACCGGGGCGAAGAAGTACGTTCTGCACTTCGAGAAGGACGAGCTACCGCCGGTCGAAGGCTTCTGGTCGCTCACGATGATGAACGAGCGGCAGTTCTTCGTGGACAACCCGATCGACCGATACGCGATCGGCGATCGAAGCGATCTGGCGTTTGCCGACGACGGTTCCCTCGACATCTATCTCCAGCACGAATCCCCTGGTGGTGAGAAGGAGCGGAACTGGCTGCCGACTCCGTCCGGAGACTTCAACGTTTTTCTGCGCCTGTACTGGCCGAAGGCTGCGGTGCTTTCGGGATCGTGGACCGCGCCCGGTATTCGGGAAGCAAGTATTCGGGAAGCAAGCTGAAGGTCCCCTCGCTCCGCACCCGTAGAGCACAACTCGGTATCAGCCGCGCGTTTCGATGGGCGGAAAGGCCACGATAGCCATACGATCTGTCGGTATTGCCCTGTTTGAAGAGCTGTTGAATCGGTCAGAGACACCCGCTTGCTTCGGAGGCTACTGATGGTCACGCAGAACCCGTTCGTGCAGTACGGCAAAGAGATCTGGTGGATGATCCTGATCCGCGGAATCTTCGGCGTGATCTTCGGAATCATCGCACTGGTGTGGCCGGGAATTACCGTGGTGGCCTTGGTTTTCCTGTTCGGTGTCTACTCCATTGCCGACGGCTTGATCACGATCGTTCGAGCCATCCGGGACCGCGAACACCTGAGTTCTTGGGGATGGTGGGTGTTCACAGGCGTCGTTTCGGTGGGAGCCGGTGTGGTCGCTCTGGTCTGGCCAGGCATCACGGCGCTGGTGCTGCTGTACATAATTGCCTTCTACGCCATCATGTTCGGAATCTTCGGAATCGTCGGCGCCTTCAAGATGAAGACGCTGCCCGGATCCAGTTGGGGATGGTTGCTCGCAGCCTCGGTGCTTGCTGTCATCTTCGGCATCATTCTTCTCGTCGCGCCCGGCGAAGGCATCATCAGCCTCATCTGGTTGTTGGGTTGGTACGCAATCTTGTTCGGCCTCTTCATGATTGTGGGAGCATTCCAGATCAGGAGCCGGGCAAAGGAAGTCGGTGTTCTCTAAGAAGGGAAAGGCGGCCGTCGCGGCTCCCGCTCCGATCCCCACGGTGTCCGGTAGCGAGAACTGGTCGATCCCTCGCGGTTTGATCGTCCTGCTGGGTCTTGCGGCCACCGTGGTTGCCGTCGGCGGAATGAAGGTGTTCGGCGGCATCCTCGGACCGGTATTCCTGGCCCTCGTGCTGACGATTGCCGTTCAGCCCATTCAGGATTGGTCACAGCGCCGAGGGTGGCCCAAGTGGGTCGGGATGCTCGGCTCACTGGTCACCGTGTACCTGATTCTGCTCGGGTTGGCGGCGTCGTTGATCGTGTCGACGGCCCAGTTGGCGACAATCCTGCCTCAATACTCCGAGGAGATGACCAACCTCCTCAACGAGGGCCGCGACAAGTTGGCCGACTTCGGAGTCAGCACCGAACAGATCCAAAGCACACTCAGCAGTATCGATCTCACGAAGGTCGTGGGCGTACTCGAAAGTGGGCTGGAGGGTCTGCTCGGCATTCTGTCGGATCTGGTGTTCATCCTCGCGCTGTTGCTGTTCATGGCTTTCGACGGCATGAGTATCCGCTCACGGTTGAATGTGCTGTCGGAGCAACGTCCCGAAATCTCCTACGCGCTCTCCACCTTTGCCGCCGGCACTCGCAAATACCTGGTCGTCTCGACGGTCTTCGGCCTCATCGTGGCGGTACTCGACGGTGGCGCGCTGTGGCTGATGGGCATTCAGCTGCCCGTCCTGTGGGCGTTGCTGTCCTTCATCACCAACTACATCCCCAACATCGGGTTTGTCATCGGCGTCATCCCACCGGCGCTCCTGGGACTCCTGCAGGGCGGGCCGTGGCTGATGCTGTGGGTGATCGTCGTCTACTCCGTCATCAACTTCGTGATCCAGTCCATCATCCAACCCAAGTTCGTCGGCGACGCCGTGGGGCTGTCGGTGACGATGACCTTCCTCTCGCTTGTCTTCTGGGCGTGGGTTCTCGGAGCACTCGGAGCATTGCTGGCGATTCCGCTCTCGTTGCTGGTGAAGGCCGTCCTGCTCGACATCGACCCGGCCACACGCTGGGCGGACATCCTGATCAGTGGTCCTCGAACCGAACCGGATGAAGACCCGAAAGAAGAAGCGAAACCGACCCCGGCGCCCACCTAGAACTTCTCAGTGTTTCTACAAGTTGTTGCTTTATCGTCTCGCCCATGAGCGCCGAGAACACCACCGAGAACTCCCACCGCCAGCCGTCACGCCTCGGTCGACGGCTGGCAGTGGGTGGTGTGGCCGCGATTGTCGCGGCTGCAGTGGCGGGGATCGGGTTCGTGATCTTCGCGGGCGGTGCCGATTCCTCGAACACCGTCGCGATCGTGAACGCCGACGCGGGAACCACGCTCGACGGCAAGGAACTTCGGGCCGGCGACACCCTGGTGGACACGTTGGGCAAGAACGAAGACTTCGACTTCCAGGTGGTCGACAACCCCGGCGGGAACTACTTCGCGATGTTGACGGTGCCGGAAGACTTCAGCGAAACCGTCGCGTCGATGTTCGGCACTGATCCCCGCCAAGCCAGTGTCGTACTGGCGGTGAATGGCTCGGACTCGGAGAAGTCCGCCGAGTTGACTCGGGCCGTATCGGCGCAGGTCGGCGCGGACGGAATCAAGGGTTTGCTGGCTCAGACTTCGGCCGCCAGGCGCTCGATCGATCAAAACCTCACCACCGCACAGATTCTGGTCGCCGGCACCAATGAGGCCGGAAAGTCCATCGATCAGGTGAAGGCAGGCGCAGGCACTCTGCTGCCGTATCTCGAGACCGCACGCTCGGGAGCGTTGGAGTTGATGAGCGTGGCGGACCAGGTATCCGGCGTGGTCGATCAGGCGTCGGGGTCGGCGGAAGAGCTGGCCACGCGCGCTGACTCACTGGGCCTGACGCTGGGGGAGGCGTCGTCGTCGACCGCAGAATTGAAGACACGGATCGACACGTTGCAAACTGCGTTGAACGGCCTTCCGATCCCGCCCGACGTGACAGCGCAACTGGCCGGTGTGAGTTCGGATCTCGGTGCGCTGAATGCGCAATTGGGCACCGTTCCGGCGCTGTTGGGTGGCTCGGTCGGACCCGATACGGAGCTCGGTGATCTAGTCCGCACCGCCGTCGGGCAGCTGCAAGGGGCGAGCGATCAACTGAGCAGTGCTGCCGGACAATTGAACGACGGACTCATCCCCATCGCCGATCAAGCGCCGCAGATGCTCGGTGACGTGACCGACCAGATCACTCAGGGATTCACGACGCTGCAAGGGATCGCCAAGTCATTGGTCACGGGCCTCGACGGCGCAAAATCCGGTATTCCCGCGATGACCACTCCGCAGCAGGTTCAGCTGACCTCGGTGCTGTCGGATCCGGTGGCCGTCAATCAGACCACCGTGAGCAGCGGTGACTCCGGAACTCGCACACTGGCATTGGTCTTCGGAGCTACGACGGTCCTGCTCGGTGGTGCTCTGCTGACACGAACGGCGGCACCCCTGGTGAGGCGCCGCCGTTCGCGAGAAGAGCGTGACTAGACGATCAGACCTGCGGTCTGGGTACGTGCACGGTCGAAGCGAGCCGAAACGTCGTTCCAGTTGACGATGTTCCAGAATGCCTTGACGTAGTCGCCCTTGACGTTCTGGTAGTCGAGGTAGAAGGCGTGCTCCCACATGTCGAGGAGCAGCAGCGGCGTGAGGCCGATGGAGATGTTGCCCTGCTGATCGTAGAGCTGGACGATGATCAGACGCTGTCCGATCGAGTCCCACGCGAGGATGGACCAGCCGGAGCCCTGGATGGCGTTGGCGTTCGCGGAGAAGTGAGCGCGGAAGAGATCGAACGAACCGAAGTTGTCGTCGATCGCTGCGGCGAGTTCGCCTTCGGGCTTGTCGCCACCGTCAGCGCTGAGGTTGTTCCAGAAAACGGTGTGGTTGGTGTGGCCACCGAGGTGGAACGCCAGGTTCTTCTCGAGCAGGTTGGCCTGCGCTGCGATGGTGTCGTTCTCACGAGCCTCGGCCAGCTTCTCGAGTGCAGCGTTGGCACCGGCAACATAAGCCGCGTGGTGCTTGTCGTGATGCAGCTCCATGATCTTGCCCGAGATGTGCGGCTCGAGGGCTGCGTAGTCGTAGGGGAGTTCCGGCAGCGTGTAAACAGACACGAGGGTCCCTTCTTTGCGGGCTGGTGAGCCCTGGTGCTTTAGAGTGCGTCGATCACCGGTCACGGCGTGACGTCACTCGCGTATGTGCAAATCATTCTTCGGGTTTCCACCCAATAACATTCGTACACCGTCCGCAACAGTCCGGCTCAGGTAGTAATCACCAAAGAATAAAGTTTGGGAAACCGAACTTGCTCCGGCCTAAGGGTAAGCTAATATGCGCAAATTCGTCGTAAAGGTGAACGGAACCTTAAACTTGCGCGATGCCCGCACCAGTTTTCCTCCCGGAATCACCAGAGGCGGCCGCGCCTCGGGTGAATCTTCCGGGCGCTGACCTGCTGCGAGCCCTGGCGGTTGCCGCCGTGATCTACTCCCACATCTCTTTTTACGTCATCGACGATCTCGGCTCGGGTTGGTGGGTGATCGACATCGTCTACGGCGTTTTGATCGAGCCGGCCGAACTCAACCAGCACCTCTCTTTTGTCGGTGTCGCCGTATTCATGATGCTTACCGGCGCTCTGGTGACGCGGTCCGCGATTCGCGACGGCCCCGGAAAGTTCTTGACCAACCGATTCAGTCGCCTGCTGCCCGCATTCTGGGTGGCGACCGCGATCGCCATTCTTCTGGTCCGCCTCGGAATCAACGGAATGTTCAGCGGTCAGGAAGGTATTTCCGATACCGAAGCGTTGATGAGCTTTTTTCTCGGCGGATTCTTTCTCAAGCCCGAGGTGGCAGTTCTCGGAGTGACCTGGACACTCACCGTCCAATTCCTCTTCTATCTCGCGTGCGTCGCGGCTCGCCCGATACTGCGGCTTCGACCGATCGTCATGCCGCTCGCCGGTGGTGCGCTGTGCTCACTGGTTCTGCTCTACAACGTCTACGCGCCGCTGCCGTACACCGTGCCGATGCTGTCCAAGATCGCCGCGACGCTGCCGGCGGTCTTCCTCGGCCAGATCATGTACCTCGCGTGGGCGAAGCTCGCTCCCGGCCGCTGGCTGATCGCGGCCGTCCTCGTCCAGATGCACGTCATCATCGTGGCTACCCAGTTCCGCGTGTACTGGGCCGGCGAGCACTACCTGTGGACCATTTCGGTAGTCGCCGCAGCGGTTGTCATCATCGGGCGCTACGACGGCGTCCCGACGCGCTGGTCGGTCGTGAAATGGCTCTCGACGCGCAGTTACATCATCTATCTCGTGCACACCCTGATCCTCTACCGCGTTGTCGAGAACACCGTTTTGTACGTCGGACCGACGCTGGCTTTCGCACTGTTCCTTCTGGTCACGGCCGCGGTAGCAGAAATCGGCTACCGCTGGGTGGAGCTGCCGGGTGCCCGTGCGGTCACGGCGTGGCGAAACAGCCGCTCGCGCGTAGCATCGAAGCATGAGCTGGTACGACGACATTCTGGGACGAGCGTCCGCAAAATCCACGCTGATCGCGCCTGAGGACGCCCTGCCCGGGCGAGAGCAGAAAATGCCGGTACCTACCGCGCACTACGTCAACGGACATCCGTTGACGCCGCCGTTTCCGGCCGAACTGCAGACCGTCGTCGTCGGGATGGGTTGTTTCTGGGGCGCCGAGAAGGAGTTCTGGCAGCTTCCCGGTGTGTACACAACCGCTGCGGGTTATGCGGGAGGCTTCACTCCCAACCCGACGTACGAAGAGACGTGCTCCGGACGTACCGGTCACACCGAAGTGGTGCTGGTGGTCTTCGATCCCGCAGTGATCTCCTACGAGCAGGTCCTGGCGCACTTCTGGGAGAACCACGATCCAACGCAGGGAATGCGTCAGGGCAACGACCAGGGCTCGCAGTACCGTTCGGCGATCTTCACGACGTCCGCGCAGCAGGAAGAAATCGCTCATGCGTCGGCCGTCGCATTCGGTGAAAGGCTTGCCGAAGCGGGATACGGCGCGATCACCACCGAAATCGGTCCGCTGCGCGACTTCTTCTATGCGGAGGATTACCACCAGCAGTATTTGGCGAAGAACCCCGGCGGCTACTGCCCGGTGCATGCCACCGGCGTCAGTTGCCCGGTCGGATTGCTCCGTCAGGATCAGGTTCCGGCGCAGACGGACATCCTTCCGCCGAGCGAATAACTGGACAGGTGTTGGAGGACACATGTGATTCAGCTCGTTAACACTTGCAACTAGATCGAAACAAAGGGAATCTCGATGTAAGAGTGTGTCGTCGAGAGAACTGAGCTAATAATGTCAGGTAGTACGCGAGGAACTGCGTCGCTGCTCCGACGCACCATTCATGTAGGCCACGATCCGATGGTTCGCCGCAGTGATCGGATCGAAGGATTCATGTCCTTCGGTCTGATCATTTTCGCGATTCTTCTGCTGCCTCTCGCGGTATGGGCAGGGGCTGCGACGGCTTCGAGCCAGAACGCACTGATCGCCAAACAATCCGCCGAACTACACAGCATTTCGGCGACGACGACTGCAGACTCGACGCAGACCACCGCCTCGACAGCCGATTACATTGCGCCGACCACCGAAATGGCCAGCGCGCAATGGAACTGGAACGGTGAGGTTCACACGGGTGATGTCACTGTCGACTCGGCGACGCCCGTCGGCACCGAGGTCCCCATCTACGTCAACGATCACGGCGACAAGACCGTAGCTCCGATCACTCAGAGTGCTGCCGACGTCGCAGCCGTGGTGACCGGGGTTTTCACCTGGTTCAGCGTGATGTCCCTATTGGTCATCGCGTTCATGCTGGTGCGGGTCTTTCTCGATCGTTCCCGCTCGGCCCAGTGGGACCGAGACCTACGCGCGTTCCTCGACGCGAACGCGCTGTAGATCCCGGACCTTTCCTCACTGCAGTTGGGGCATGACCTCGCTTGCGACGAGTTCGAGATGATCCAGATCGGCCAGATCGAGAGTCTGCAGATACACGCGCTGTGAACCGGCCTCGGCGAAAGTGCCGATCTTGTCGACCAGCTCCGAAGGTGTTCCGGCCAGACCGTTCTCACGTAGCTCGTCCACGTCGCGTCCGATCGCTTCGGCGCGCTTCTTGATCTCCGCCTCGTCGCGGCCGCAGCACAGGACGAGAGCGTTGGAGTACACCAATTCGTTCGGATCGCGCTCGTGCTCGACGCAAGCCTGACGAACCCGCGCAAAGATGTCCTTCGTTTCCGCGAGGGACTTGAACGGGATGTTGAACTCGTTCGCGAACCGAGCGGCGAGTGCCGGAGTCTTCTTCTTGCCCGTGCCACCGATCAGGATCGGCGGACCGTCGACCTGGTGCGGTTTGGGAAGCGCGGGAGAGTTCTTGATCTGCACGTGCTTACCGTCGTAGTCGAACGTGTCGCCGACCGGCGTACGCCACAGGCCGGTCACTACGTCGAGAGTTTCCTCGAGCAGTTCGAAGCGATCCTTGAGCGCCGGGAACGGGATGCCGTACGCCTGGTGCTCTTCCTCGTACCAGCCGGCGCCGATGCCGAGGTCTACGCGGCCACCACTCATCTGATCGACCTGTGCGACCGAGATGGCCAGCGGTCCGGCGTGACGGAACGTAGCCGACGTCACCAGAGTGCCGAGGCGGATGGTGGATGTTTCGCGGGCGATTCCGGCGAGCGTGATCCACGCGTCGGTGGGCCCGGGAAGGCCGTCGGAATTCATGGCGAGATAGTGGTCCGAGCGGAAAAATGCGCCGTAGCCGAGTTTTTCGGCGGTCTGGGCAACAGTCAGTAGTTTTTCGTAGGTAGCGCCCTGCTGGGGTTCGGTGAATATACGCAGCTCCATGACTTCTACTCTGCCACTATTTTGCGGAGGTCGGGACGACGGCACCGACTTGTCCACCGCCGAAACACAGGGTCAGTCCCGGCGTTGTCGGCGTGATCTTCACGCTGTTTCCGTGGCCGACCAGGCGCACGAATGCCGAGTGCAAACCCTGCGTCACGGGTACTGATACGGCGTCGCCGGACTCCAACGCGACGTCGATCGTTCCGTCGGTGCTCGCGAGGTAATTGAGCTGAACCGTCCATTCCCAGCCGGCCAGGGGGCCGTCGAGTGGGAGTTCGGTAGGGCCTTCGGCGCGGGTGCCGCAGTTCGGTGTCGACCCTTCGGGAATCCTTCTCGTCCAGGTCACTTCGGCATCGACAATCTGTCCGCTGTCATCGATCGTGCGCAGAATCGGAGTGCTGGAAGAGAATTCGGGTCGATCAGACAGCGGCGCGAGAACATTGCTTGCCAAATTGTTCGGAAAGGCGACGGGAAGAAGTACCTGGATCGCGACGGGTTGCTCGAGCAGTGGAGCGTCCTGATTCTGGGACAACGACATTCGTGCGTTGGCGAGGTAGTCGCGAGTCGGGTTCTCGCGCCAGATGTCGACGAACGTGACAGTCGAGACGAGCGAACTGACAACGAAGAGCATCGACAGCCCGGCGGCGACTGCGACGGGCATGCGGGCCGGACGTCGCCGAGGCGAGGCGAGAATCAGGGCGGCGGCGAGGGCGAACACCGTCGCTGAATCCGTGAAGTAGCGCAAGGTCTGCGCCAATTCGTAGGTGGTGTCGGCGTCGGATCGGGTCGCGGTCATCGCCACGACGGAGGCCAGGAAGTACAGCGCCGCGGCGGCCCAGATCCAGGCGGCGCCGCGTCTGGCACGCACTGTCATCACGACCGTCGTCAGCAGTGCGGCCCAGGCCGCGACCACCAATACCGTCGGCGGATCGGCCCATGCGGGGCTGGGGATCCACCGCTCCCATTGCCAGGGACCGCCGAGAAGAGTGGGAAGCATCCCCAAAGAGGTGCCGTGATGCAGCAGTTCGGTGGACATCGAACGGCCGTAGCCGGTGATCGGAGATTCGACAGTTGTCAGATACACCGGAATCCAGATCGCGAGCACGGCGGCGCAGGCCGTCCACAGGGGTCGGCACTTCGTGACCGCACTTCGTATCGGCGTTCCCTCACCTTGTGTGCGCAAGTACAGCACCAGAAAAGCGAGTGCCGCGAACGGAACGAGGACCGCCTTCTCGAAGAACAGCAAGGAGACGACAAAAACCGCGGTGCCCGAGAACACGTAGCGCACATGCCCGGTGCGGTACAGCTTGATTGCGTCGCCGCATGCCCAGGCCAGCGCGATCTGGAGCGGCAAGGCGTTGAGCGCGGCCGCCCACCACGAGAACGCCGGAAGCGTCAGCGGGACGAAGAGATACAGGATCAGCGGAATCAACAGCGCCGGTCGCCAGCCGAGGACCAACCGAAGAGTGCGCAGAAGCGCCAACGACGCAGCGGCCTGGCCGATGACGAGCAGCGTTGCCGACAGCGCCCAGTTGTACGGCGCGATGCGGGTGATCAGCCCGGTGACGAAGAAAGCCGCGGGCATGAAGTGACCGTCGTGGTCGTAGAGCAGGAGTTCGCTCGAGAAGAGAGGGAAGCGTCCTCCGCGGCCCATCAGGATGAGGTCGTCCCAGTAGAAGTAATTGCTCGCGGCGACCCAGGCGCGAATGACGAGCTGACATCCGATCAACACGAACGCTAGCTGCGTGACCCGTTTCGGGGTGAACGTCAGAGTTGTCTCGGGCTGTGGAGAAGTCATCGACGGTCATGCTTCCAGGTGTGTCAAAAACCGACTTCCCACAAAAAGGGGATAACGGTCTTTTCTGTCTTTTCGGGAGCAATTTCTGAATGGATTGTGAACTTTGCCGGGATAAATGACGCCGACGCCCAAAAGTTCACTGACCTGCGGTGTCAAATTCATCCTCGAGCCTGTGCATCGTTCGCTAACACCTGTCAGCAAATTCTCAGGGTCTTGCCCGTGACCTGTGGATAAAGCCCGATTCATTCATCCAGAACTGTGGATGAACCTGTGGAAACTGTGGATAACTCGAGTTTTTAAGTGGCGGAGGTCACATTATTCGAACAATGCAGGTGAACGCGGTGGAGGTTCGATCACAAATCGGGAGTGAATCCATTTGCTGCCGTTACCGATACGGCGTGACAGAATCGAAGTTGTGAGTGTCGTTCAGGTCTGCGCCCGGTGCGCCGCACGATGGCCTGTCGTCGGCGGCCCAACGCAGCGCAACGGAGTCGGCGGCCCGACTCAGTGGTGCCCGCGCTGCAGCGGCGTCCTCCTCATCCCCACCCGCACCGAGATCTACCAAGCGCCCAGCCGTCGTGGCTTCCGCTGGATCGCGCGCTCACCGTCCGACCCACGCGGCGTGGGGGACGCACCAGTGCGTCGTAGCCTGGCCACCCCGCGCTACGACGCCGTCCCGCAGTGGGGGCTCCAGGACATCGTCGACACCTCACCGGTGCCGCCCTCGCGAGCGGACCGGATGGCTGACCGAGTCGGACCGTTGCTGACACTCGCGACGATCCTCTACGGACTCGCTGTGTTCGCCGAACTGGGCAGATACGCGATCCTGGTGCGTAACCGCACCACGCTGATCCCGCAGTGGCTGCTCACGGTCTCCGACGCCGCCGTGTACTTCACTCAGTTGGGTGGACTGCTGGTCTCCGTCCTCGCTGCCGTCGCCGCTGTGTGCTGGCTGCTTCGTCGGCGTCGTGAACACTTCGCACGTGCCCGGGAATCCGATCCGCGTACCGCCTCGGAAGTGGTCGTCGGCTGCGCTGTGCCGATCCTCAACCTCGTGATGCCGCCTGTTTATCTCTTCGAGCTGGTTCGCCGTGATCCGCGCGGAATCCTGCTGGTCAAGATCTGGTGGGGCTTCTGGGGATTCAGCGCTCTGCTACTGGTGGTCAACGCGTACTGGCGATCACGCCCGGGGATTCAGGCAATGGCCGACGGGGTTCTGCTGAACGCATTCATAGCGCTGATCGCTGCCGTCACCGCCGCGTTGACGCTCATCGTGATCCGACGGATCGAGCGCAAGAGTTGGCGCGGCGAGCCCGAATCGGAAACCCGGTGGGTGCCGGTGCCGCGCTCGGTGTCGGAAGAGAAGGAAACCGCAGCCCTGTGAGCCCAGATCGCCGAGGTCCACTCGTCGTTGCGCACCGAGGTGCGTCGGCTGCGCGGCCGGAGCACACCCTCGCCGCCTACGAACTAGCTCTCGAGGAGGGTGCGGACGGGCTCGAATGCGACGTTCGGCTCACCCGCGACGGACACCTGGTCTGCGTTCACGACCGCAAGGTCGACCGCACTTCCAGCGGGACGGGGATCGTCAGCGAGATGACTCTCGATTCGCTGAACGCTCTGGACTACGGGTCGACGAGCGAACCGGCCGAACTTCTGACTCTCTCCGATCTCATCACCCTCGCCCTGGATTTTGCGCGCCCCGTGAAGCTGTTCATCGAGACCAAGCACCCCGTGCGGTTCGGCGGATTGGTCGAGGCCAAACTTCTGGCGGAACTGCACCGCTTCGGGATCGCGTCGCCGCCGTCGGCCGACCACTCGCGTGCAGTGGTCATGTCTTTCTCGGCGAGTGCGGTGTGGAGAGTGCGTCGTTCGGCACCGCTGCTGCCGACTGTCCTGCTCGGTGACGCGTCGCGGTACCTCGGCGGTGGTGCGTCGACGGCTGTGGGCGCCACGGCGATCGGGCCGTCGATCAAGGCGCTGCGCGAACATGCCGATCTGGTCGATCGGGCTGCTGCGGCGGGTCGCGCGACGTACTGCTGGACCGTCGACGACAAGGCGGATGTGGACCTGTGTCGTGAGCTCGGGGTCAGTTGGGTTGCCACCAACCATCCCGGGCGCACGAAGCAATGGCTGGGCAGCGTGTAGATTTTGCCCTCGTGGCCAAGAAGAGCAAAAGAAACAGTGGACCGAAGCAGGGCAGCGCACGCGCAGAGAAGCTGGCGGCACGCCAAGCAGAGCGTGAAGCCGCTGCCGGCGTAGTGAACCGCCCGTTCGAGGGCCTTGCCGCCGAGTGCGATCTGGTCGCGCTGCGTGAATTCGTTCCGTCCGCCACGGCTCCGTTGCCGGTCATCGGCTCCGACCGTCCCGTCACGTTGGCGACGGTCCTCCCCGGCGCTGTTGCCGCACTCGTCCGCGACGAGGGCGAGACGGCCACTGGATTTGTCGGTGTCCAGGTTCAGGCGCACTCGGCCGACCTCGGCGCAGACCTCGCCGCTTCGGTGAACTGGATCAAGGATGCGGCCCCCGGCGACGCGCTTTCTGCCGCGAACCCCGATTCCGAGACTCCCGCAGTCACCGCTGTCGTCGATCCGTCGGCGCTGCTCGACATCACCGTGCACCAGGACTTCAACTGGTGGATTCCGGAAGGCGTCGAAACCGACCCCGAGGTTGCCGCCACCGTGCAGCACGCCAACTCGGCGATCATGCCCTCTGCACGCCTCGAAGGCGACGGCCTCGTTGCCGCGTGGTGGGTCGACGCAGGCGAGAAGGCGCACCTGCGTTGGGTTCGTCCCGAGAGCGAAGACGACCTGATGCTCGCGCTGGCGCGCGTGCACGCGACCGGTGGACTGCACCTGGGTGAGGGCTCGCGTTACGCAGGCTCGTTCCGCACCCACGGCCTGTTGGTTCCCGTCTTCGACCTCGACCGCGAAAAGCATGCAAACGAGTGGGTAGCGGCCACCGTCGAGCTCGGTGAGCGTCTTGCCGAGGCTCTGACCGTCGATGCTCCGCTGACCTCGGCCGAGCTGCGCTCGCGCGACGGACTTCGTGGTCGTCAGGTCACGCTGCGCTGATTTTTTCGCCCGAACTATAGGCGTTACGCAAAGTTACGGTTAATGTTGGCGACATGACCTTGTCGCATGACATCTCCGGTAGCGGTCCCACGCTTGTGCTCGTCCATGGCATCGTCCATCGACGGCAGGCGTGGGATTCGCTTTTGGACCAGCTGACGCCGTACCGCCGCGTCGTCACCGTCGACCTGCCGGGTCACGGAGAGTCACTGTTGCCCGAACTCGGTCCGGACGTCATGGGACAGCTGATCGACGATGTCAGCGAGTTCGTCAAGGAAGTGACTCCGGCAGGGGAGCGCGCCCACGTCGCCGGAAACTCCCTCGGCGGCTGGATTGCACTCTCGCTGGCGGCGCGCGGAGATGTCGCGTCGGCGACAGCTCTTTCGCCGGCCGGGTTCTTTGTCAATCACCTCGATCAGGTGCGAGCGATCAATACGTTCCGTGCACTGCGCGGCACGGCCAAGCTCATGGGCGACGGATTGCCACGCGCATTGCGGTACAAGCTGATTCGCTATCCGGCGCTCGCCGCGTTCTTCGCTCATCCGAGTCATGTCGGGTATGCGGCGGCCTTGGCCGACTGCCGTTCGCTCGTGTCCAACGAGCTCGTCGACCTGGGTCTAGAGATGGACTTCGTGCTGCCGCCCATCGTGGATCCCACTGTGCCGGTGACGGTTGCGTGGGGTCGACGCGATCTCATCCTGCCCGTGTATCAGGCGCAGCGCGTGAAAAAGCCGTTCCCGCAGGCAAAGTTGATGGTTCTGCCCGGCCTGGGGCACGTACCGATGACAGATGCCCCCGAGCTGATCAGTTCGATCCTGCTGGCAGGAAGCGAACCGCTCGGCTCGAGGGCAAAATCTGTGAGTGCTGCAGGCTAGATGGTTCCGCCCGCTGCGTTCGGTGCACCGGTGGTGTCACCGACGGTGCTCATCTCGCGGGACACGAAGTCTTCGAGGTCGAACAGGTTGGCGCCCGCGCGATCCGCGATGGTGAGAAGTGTTGTCATGCTTGCCACTTCCTCGACCTGCTCCTTGAGGAACCACTGCATGAACTGCTCGCCGAGGTAGTCGCCTTCTTCGCGGGCAGTGCTCGCGAGTTGGACGATCTGCTCGGTGACCGTCTTCTCCTGAGTCAGCGCGAGAGCGATGGGCTCGCGGGCATCCTTGAAGTCGGCCTTCGCAGCGTCGACGCCGGTCAGTTCGACGTTGATGTCGCGATCGAGGAAATACTGAACGATCATCATGGCGTGGTTACGCTCTTCCACAGCCTGCTTGTAGAAATGCTTTGCCAGCTGCGGCAGATCCGCATTGTCGAAGTAAACCGCTGTCGCGATGTACTGATGCGAAGCGTTGAACTCGTTGCGAATCTGGTCTCGGAGTAGTGCGTGGAATTTGGTCATGTGAGTCTCCCCAGAAGTCATGAATTCCAAGATAGTGCAGGTCAGAGGCACTGTCATCCCAGTCTGACCTTATTGTGGTAAGCGTTCCCAAACTAAAGAAGACCTAATTTTTCTTCGAATTCGGTGAGGTTATCGAGCCCGGTGAAATCGAATGTTTCATTTAGGAATGTCCATTTCACCAGGCGAGTTCCGCGCATTTACCGTCACTTCCCTGTAGTTCCACCTGTACGGTGGCGTGCTCGAGTTCGAAGGCCTCGGAAAGCAAGGTTTGGGTGGCCGCAAGCACCGTTGTGGGATCGGCGTCACTTGCCGCGGTGACGTGAACGGAAGCAACTTCCATCCCCGAGGTGAGCGTCCAGACGTGTAGATCATGCGCGTCGACGACGCCCGGGAGGGTATTGATCTTCTCGATGATCGAGGTGACGTCGATGCGATCGGGAGCCTGCTGGAGCAGGATGCGGACGGCATGGCGGCCCAGGTTGAAGGCGCGCGGCAAGACGAAAAGGCCGATGGCTACGCCGATGACGGGGTCGGCGTAGCGCCAACCGAACGCGAGCGTGACCAAGCCGCTGACGAGGACGCCGATGGACCCGACCATGTCCGCCATGACTTCGAGGTAGGCGCCGCGGATGTTGATACTTTCCTTCGCGCCGCTGCGCAGCATCAGGAAGGCGATGACGTTCATCGCCAATCCGACGACGGCGACTATCGCGACGGGGAGGCCGGGAACCTCGGGCGGATCCGAGAATCGGCTGGCAGCCTCGTAGAGCACCCATCCGGCCACCGCGAAGAGCAGGATCGCATTGGCCAGTGCTGCAAACACTTCCGTGCGGTACATGCCGAAAGTACGGTCGGGGCGCCGGGCGGCACGCTGTGCGACGAGGATCGCGGCGAGCGCCATGAAGATGCCGAAGATGTCGGTGAACACGTGTGCCGAGTCCGAAAGCAGTGCCAGCGACGAGGTGAAAAGTCCGACTGTCACCTGCAGTACGAACGTCACCAACCCGAGGCCGGCGGCGATCCACAGTTTATTGACATGCTTGCCGCTGTTGCTGGTCGCAGCCTCGGCGGGGGAGATTCCGTGCCCGTGTCCGTGTGACATCGAAGATCCTTTCGTCGACGTCAGCTTAGACAGATATGCATATATGCGCAATAGTGCATGTCTTAAAAACTATGCAACATAGTTGTAGGGTTGCGGCGTAGACCTTTATTTGTCATCGACGCGAGGACCGAGAAGTGGGACGACATCGAAAAGCCGAGCCGATCAGACCCGGCGGGCGCATAGCCGCGGTTTCCGTGGCGACGGGCGCAATCCTGGCGTCCGGCACTTCCATCGGGCACGCATCGCCGCCGCCGGTTGCGGTGGGAAATACGGTGTCGGTGCCGGAGATCCTCGACCGTGTTCGAACGACGGATCTTGCCGGAATAGCCGAACAACTCGGCAAGACGCGACAACTCGAATCCGAACGAGCGGCGCTGGCGTACGAGGCAGAGAAGTCACAGGTGATGGCCCCTGTCAGCGGGACGATGACGTCCAACTTCGGTCCACGGTGGGGAACCACCCACTACGGTCTCGACATCGCGAACGCGATCGGTACGCCCATTGTGTCGGCGACCGACGGTGTGGTGCTCGAATCCGGTCCCGCCGCGGGATTCGGGCTCTGGGTCCGCATCCAGCAGGATGACGGGACCGTCGGCGTCTACGGACACATCAACGAGGCGCTCGTGGTTGCGGGTCAGAAGGTGCGGGCGGGTGAGCTGATCGCGACCGTCGGCAATCGTGGACAATCGACAGGACCACACCTGCACTACGAGGTGTGGCAATCTGACGGACAGAAGACCGATCCGCTCGCGTATCTGAATGCCCGGGGCGTGTCGTTCGGGGAGAAGACCACGGGCGACTGAAGTTCTGACACGACGCGATGGAGGAGCAATGCAGGGGCTGGGCGGACTCGAAGCCGAGGTCATGGATGTGCTCTGGCAGTCCGACGACGCGCTCTCGGTCAAGGATCTGGTCGAGATCTTGGGCGAGCGTCGACAGCTCGCGTACACCACCATCCTGACCGTCGTGACGCATCTCTACGACAAGGGTTGGGTGAGTCGTGAGAAGAAGAGTCGCGCCTACTTCTATCGGCCGAGCCGCAGCCGTGAAGAAGCCACCTCCAGGGCTCTGCGCGAATTGTTGGACAGCAGTTCTGATTCCGCTGCCGTGCTGTTGCACTTCGCCAGGACCATGACGGACGCCGAGAACGAGGCCCTGCGCCGAGGTCTTTCCGGGGAAGGTGCGCAATGACATTGGCGTTGCCGATGCTTCTCGGTGCGGTACTCGTGGGATTCTTGGTTCCGAGAGTGTTGCGAGTTGTTTCCTCGGCGTTGTCTCCGACGGTGCTGCTCGCGGCGTGGCTCGGCAGTATGGCGTCGGCTCTGTATCTCGCTCTCTCCGCGGTCTTGGTTCTGGTCTGGCCGAGCCACGCGCCGGTCGAGGGGCTGGTCGACGGTATCGCTCGGTGTTTCAGCGCCTTCGCGCACGGTACGAGTTCGTGGGTGGGTGAACTGATCACCGGCACAGCCGTTGCTGCGGTGGGTTTGATCGCCGTTCGGATCGTGCTGGCTGGGCGCAAGCAGGCACGTGAGCACGCGAGAGTCCGAGATTTCCATCGTGATGTTCTCTCGATCGTCGCGCGCCGCGACAACTCGGAGTCCGACGTGTTGTGTGGATCATCCGCTGCCGATGGCGTACAGCGTCGCCGGAAAGCCTGGATTTGTTGTTGCGACGCAAGGCTTGTCATCCGCTCTTACCGGAGGCGAGCGTGACGCGGTCCTCGCGCACGAGCGTGCGCACCTGAGCGGCGGTCATCACCGAATCGTCGGTGCGTGCGAAGTCTTGGCCGCTGTTCTGCCGCGAGTGCCGTTGTTCGCGGCGGCACCTGCTGCCGTCGGCGCGATCGTGGAACTGTCGGCGGACCGGCACGCCGCTCGCGTCACCAGCCCGGCTGCGGTGCGTTCCGCTCTTGCCGTGGTGTCGAAATCGACGCTTCCTCAGCCGGACTGGAGCTTGGGCGATCGCGGCGGCGCGACCGCAGTGCGATTGCGTTCCCTGGTCGACGGCGACGTGGCGTCGCCCCGGCGACTGACCTGCGCGGTGGCGGCTTGTGTTCCGGCGGCTGTCACGACGGCCGTTGCCGCAGCCGTGACGGTAGCCGTCTCCGCGGGTATCTGCGCTGTTCTGACCTGATCATTCTCGCAAAGCCGAGTCGATCTGGGCTTTCAGATCTTCGTAGGTCGGCATCGGGGCCAGTTTCACATCGTTCAGAAAGAGGGTCGGCGTGCCCTGGACGCCGAGGCGTCGACCTTCTTCGAAGTCGCGCTCGACCCGCTCACGGACGCCGCGGCTGCCGAGGTCGGTTTCGAATCGGGTCATGTCCAGGCCGAGATCTTGTGCGTAGGAGCGGAACAGCGCCTCCTGCGATTCGGCAGATTCACCCCACTGCGACTGAGTCTCGTACATCCGTTGATACATCTCGACGAACTTGCCCTGGCGAGATGCGGATTCGACGACTTGCGCCGCGAGAGTGCTGTTGGTGTGACTCGGAATCGGAAAGTATCTGATGCCGAACGTGATCCGATCCTCGTACTCGGCTCTGATTCGCTCCATCGTCGGGTGCAGCGCGCGGCAAGCCTCGCATTCGAAGTCGAGGAACTCGACCAGGTTCACCTTGCCGTCGGCGGCCGAGGTCAATCGGTACGCGTCGTCGGTGAGGACGGCGCTGGATTGTGCTGCCCGATCGGTGCTCTCGTTGTCCGCCCTGATCGGATCGATGGTGATGAACGTGATCAGTGCTACCGCGAACACCGCGATCAGGGCGGCGGATATCTTCATGCTTCTGGACACTGCTGTGCACCTGGACCTTCCGTCGAATTCCTAAATACTATCCAACATAGTAGTTAGGTGTAGAGTCGACGGTACCCGCATGGAGACGAAGGAGGGCCCGCCGGTGAAGCGTTCGTGAATGACACGCCGCCGCCGTCGATCGGGCAGATGCTGGAGTGGGATACCTCATCCCTCCCGCTTCTTCCTGCGCTGGGAGTTGTTCTTGCACTCTGGTATTGGACTGGCGCTCAGCGAGTTCGCGCGAGTGGGCGACCATGGCCGTGCCATCGGACAGCGTGCTTCCTGGGTGGGTGCCTGCTACTGATCGCGGTAACCGGACTGAAGGTCGAGAGCTACGGCTACGAACTCTTCAGCGTCTGGATGTTCCAACACCTGACGCTCTCGATGGCGATCCCGCCGCTCTGGGTACTGGGCTCGCCGGGACTGCTGCTACTACGTTCGACGCCGCACCGAGGGATAGGAAAAGGCATTCTCGCGCTTGCCCTCTCGGCATTGCGTAGCCTGCCGGCGCGGTGGATGCTGCACCCCGGGTTCGCGATCCCGGTATTTCTGTTCAGTTACTACGGGATCTACCTGTCGCCGATCTTCGACACCGTCTCGGCGTTACCGGCTGGACACGTCTCGCTCGAGATCTTCTTTCTCGCCAGCGGTCTGCTCTTCATCATGCCGGTGCTCGCCACCGGCCCACTGCCGGTGCGACAGAGCTACCTCGGCCGGTGTTTCGACCTGTTCGTGGAGATGCCGCTGCACGTGTTCATCGGCGTCGTACTCATGATGGCGACAAAACCGCTGCTGGCCACGTTCGTGGATCCGCCTCCGGAGTGGGGCGTGGACGTGATGCAGGATCAGCAGCTGGCGGGTGCCCTCGCGTGGTCGTACGGAGAGCCCGTTGCGCTGGTGGTGGTCGTGATCTTCGCGATGCGCTGGAACCGGGACGACAAACGGATGAATGCCGCCCAGGATCGCCGCGCCGAGATCGACGGCGACAGTGATCTGAAGGCGTACAACAACTTCCTCAGATCACTGAGCGCCGCCGAGCGGCCTGAGACTCGGTAGGCCGGTGGCCCTCAGACGCCGCCGCCGGCGGGCGTCGGCGCCATTGCGTCGGCAGCGGCCGGGGCGTTCATCTCGCGTGCGACAAACGTTTCGAGGTGGAACAGGTTGTCGCCGGCGCGGTCGACGATGGTGAGAAGTGTTGTCATGCTTGCTACTTCCTCGACCTGCTCCTTGAGGAACCACTGCATGAACTGCTCGCCCAGGTAGTCGCCGGTATCGCGCGCGGTGCGTGCCAGCTGTGTCACCTGCTCGGTGACCGTCTTCTCCTGCTCGAGTGCCAATTCGACCGGAGCCCGGACACTGTCGAACTTCGTCACGACGTCGTCGATGCCGGGTACGTCCACGTCGAGGTCGTTGTCGAGCAGGTACTGGATCATCATCATCGCGTGACCGCGTTCCTCGGTGGCCTGGCTGTAGAAGCGCGCGGCCATCTGCGGAAGATCGTGTGCATCGAAGTACACCGCTACCGCGATGTACTGCTGCGATGCAGTGAACTCGTTACGGATCTGCTGACGCAGCAGAGTGGTGAATTCGCTCGAGTTCTTCGCCTGTGTCATCCCAACAGGTTACTGGGTCGTCGCCGCTGAGAGGGAGCTACTTCTTGTCGAGCTGATCGATGATGAAGCCGAGAGATTCCGGTCGGTACCCGTAGACGAACGAGTCCTTTTCGCCGACGTACCAGTCGCCGCACTGGAACGAGCTGCTCTTTTCGATTCCCGCCGGCCACCACTGAGCGGACAGAGACGCCGGGCGTGTTTCGACTGTGGGAAGTGCTGTGCAGATGTTGTGATCGATCTCCGAGACGTTCGCTTTCATTCGCAGGATTCGTTCGTTGCCGGTGGTGCGGATGATCTCGTCGATATCCGTCGCGCCGGCCGGTACCCAACTCGGCAGCGTGTCGATTCCGTTGGATGTTCGTGCAAAAGAGAAGGTTTCGGTCTTCTTGTACGCCTTGGAGTCGTCGAACTTGTCGAAGGTCCCGGAGCAGGACGTCACGAGTGCAGCAGCTCCGACGGCTGCGGCAACGACGGCGAGAGTTCGGTACCTGTGGTGTGTTTTGTTCATACCTTCACGGTATTTTTCGGCCGCCGATTCCGCGTCCTGCCGGAAAGCGATTTGTTCGCCGGGCCTGTCCTCCCGCGGTACTACCGGAACTCAGGGCGATTACCCCGTGGTGATCAGATCCTGTGGAATCTGCTGATCGTTGGCCAGGGCGTCGAAGAACTGCGAAGCGCGCGCCTTGTCCCACAACAACACGTTGCCCGAACCGTCCACGTCCTCGAAACCGGCGACCGGAACCGTCGTGGTGGTCATCCCGCCGCGAAGCGCCCAGGCGAGTGAGGCCAGATTCCAGATGTGATCGCCTTCGTCGACCTGTAGAGACTTGGCGGTATCGGAGACGAGTGGCCACAACCGGAACGGATTGAGGAACGTGGTCGGACTGGTCGCCTTCGACAGCAACGCCGACATGAACTGGCGCTGGTTGTTCATGCGGTCGAGGTCGGCGAGCGCCGTCGCGCGAGTTCGCACGAACCCGAGTGCGTCCGAACCCTTCAAGTCCTGACATCCGGCTGGGAGGTTGATCCCGGCCAGCGGGTCGTCGATCGGCTGTGCGAGGCATACGTTGACGCCACCGACGGCGTCGACGATGCCGGCGAACCCGCTGAATCCGATCTCGGCGTAGTGGTCGATGCGAAGCCCCGTTGCCTCCTCGACGGTCTGCACCAACAAGGGAGCACCCCCGAAGGCGAAGGCGGCGTTGATCTTGTCCGAGCCGTAGCCGGGGATCGGAACGTACGAATCGCGCGGGATGCTGACCATCGTCGTCTTCCCGCTCTTGGGGACGTGGACCAAGATGACCGTGTCAGTGCGTTTAGGGCCGGTGTCACCGCCCGTCGCGAGAGCTTGCTCCTGCTCGGGGGTGAGCCCCTCACGACTGTCGGAGCCGACGATCAACCAGTTCGTGCCCGGCGTATCGGCGACGCGTCCCGCGTAGTCGGGCAGCGCGTCGATTCGATTGAGCGAACTGTCGACGTAATAAACCGCACCGGCCAATGCGAGCAGCAACACCAACAACGTGATGCCGATACGTTTACCCCAGCTACGACGCTTACGTGGGCGTCGCTGCTTCGGAGGTTCTGGAGGGCGCGGCGGGGTTCGGCGCGGCGGAGCGGGTGCGTACTTGGCCTGACGCTGCGCATCCTGACGCTGCCCACCCTGACGGCGGGGATCGTCCTGGAACGGCTGCGGGCGCTGGGTCGGTGCCCAGTCCTCGCGCCTGGGTTGTTGCGGCGCTTGTTGTGGGGCCTGTGACCAGGCCTGATTGGCTGGATTCTGCTGCGGCGGGCGTCCGTCGCGGCGGATGACTGTCGGACCTTCCGGCGGCATCGGTGGACGCCGCTGCGGGGGTGGGCCCTGACGGGGTGGATTCTGGCGTGGAGGGTTCTGCCTCGGAGGCATCGGTCCACGCGGAGGTGGCCCTGGCGGCTGGCGCCGCGGAGGGCGCTGAGGATATTCGGAGTCGCCGGTCACCAGTTCACGGTACCGGTCACGGCAGCCAGGAGACGTGATCGCGCAGGAGGGCGTAACCGATGAACGCCACCATGTCGATGAGAGCGTGGGCGATGACCAGTGGCCAGAGTTTCCCGGTGCGCTGCCAGTATCGGCCGAACACGAGCCCCATGATCACGTTTCCGACGCCGCCGCCGAACCCCTGATAGAGGTGGTAACTGCCGCGCAGAAGTGACGATGCGAGCAGTGACTTGTTCTCGCTCCAGCCCAGCGTTCGCAGGCGAGTGATCAGGTAGGCGACGACCAGCACCTCTTCGGCGCCGGAGTTCGCGATTGCGGACAGTACGAGGATCGGTACCCGCCACCAGTGGTCGTCGAGCGCGCTGGCCTGGACGGTGAGGTTGACGCTGAGCGCCTGAGCCACGAGGTAGAACAGCAGGCCGGGGAGACCGATCACGGTGGCCAAGCCGAATCCCGGGGCTATGTCGCGCCGGAATCGAGGTTTGGGAGTCAGTCCCGCAGCACGCGGACCGATCCCCGAACGCCACAGTAGATAGAGCCCCAGTGCTGCCCATGCGAGAAGCTTTGCGACGCCCAGTAATTGGCGCGCCAGGTCGATCCAGTCGATGGCGGCCCGCGACGGATTGAGTGCGACCGTCTGATCCGAGAGCGCAACCGGCGTCGCCAAGGATTCGGCGAGCGAGAGGATCCCGGACAATCCGCTGAGTCCGAAGGTGACCAGCAGGACGATCGTGATCTCGATCCAGACTCCGCGTCTGGCGGCCGGATCGAGCGCCGGGCCGGCCGGGACGGGAGACGGCGGTCGTAACCACGTGCGGACGGTCTCGCGGGCATTCACCCGCGCAACGCTAGCCGTTGGAGGCGCCGCCTGATCGGAGGCCGTTGAGGAAAGGGCACCCGACCAGCATGCGGATGGCGCGGCTCAATGCGGGAGCGTCGTCGACCGGGTTGGCGAACGGCATCCACACGTCGCGGTCACCGGTGTGATCCTCGACCCGCAGGCGCAGGCCGTAGCGATCGATGCCGAGTGGCCGAACGCGTCCGGTGCGCATGTACGGGGGAAGCTTGCGCACGAGCAGGTCCACGAGGTCGCGGTGGTCTTCGTCGAGATGCTGCAGCCACGCCGTTTCCATTTCCCAGAAGGGATCAGGGCTGGCGTTCAGCAGTTCGTCCACGGCGACGGGTTCTGCTCCCGTCGAATCAGCGACTACAGCCGAGGCCAGGCTCAAGCGAAGAAGGACCGAGGTGTGGCCGATGTCGAGAAGTCCCGGGTGGGGATGTTCGGATGCGACGTCGTCGGCGAGGACGCGTGCCTCGTAGTCGGGCACCGCGTGCAACGTGCCGCGAAGCCACACGAGGGAACGTACGGGCTCGCGCAGTCGCAGTGGTGCGTGATCGGTGATCTCGAGGACGGCGGGCAAGCCGCCGCTGCCGGAGTTCCAGGCCAAAGCCGCAGCTGCGGAGGCATGTGGGACTGCAACGACGACGTCACCGTTCGAACGCAGGTGATGCACCGACGTGACGGTGGGATCGCTGCCTTCGATGGCGAGCACTGCATCCTGCGCGCGCACACAGGCGCTGCGGACGCGTTCGGCGGTGGACGGGCCGGTGCTGGTCTTCGTTGCCATGCTGCCCCCTTGGCGGGTGTTCTCTCGAACTTCATCGGATGATGAGGTAACCCTAACCTAAGGTGCTGCGGTGTGAATCGCAAGACTTTTACGCAACTCGCGTGGAATCCGTCGAGTTCGCCGGGGTTACGGTTTGTCCGTGGCCATTCCTCTCTCACTCGGGCTGCCCGCCCCGAGAAACTCGCGCGGACTCCTCGAAGCACTCTTTCCCCCGGTCGTTCCGGCGTCTGCCCTGATCGGCGCCGAAGCCGCGGGCCGGGTTGTCGTCCTTCTCGACATCGATCCCGAGAAACTACGTGCGGACACCGGTGCGTCGTACGAGGCCGTGCGTTTCGACCTCGACGTCACCACCGACCAGATCGACGACGCGATCGCCCTGCGTCTGCCCGCTCCGCTCGCGGTGTACGTCGACGGCGGTGAAGAGGATCTGACGCCTGCTGAAACGGCAATGCGACTGTGCGAAGGTGGCCGGATCCCCGGACTCGCCGCCGGTCGTACTCCCATCGAAGTGGCCGATTTCCTGGCGGTACTCGCGCACGAGTCCGTCGGTTTCGTAGCCCGCGCAGCCGACGCCGACGAAGTGATCGCCCTGCTGTGTGGCACCGTCGCCGCACTGCGCGGCGATGACGTGCGCGCCGCGATAGTCGATCCGAAGCCGGAAAAACTCACTGCTCTGATCCCGGAAGCCGCGTCCGCGATGCGCGAGGTGCTGCTCACGATCGAGGTCGCGGATCCGCAGGCGGTGGAAACCGCTCTGCGTGCCGCGGGTTTGCAGTGACCGGCGCGAGTCGGTGCGTAATCTCGTAGGCGTGCCAAGAATCGCGTATTTCGGTCCGTCGGGAACCTTCACGGAGATAGCTCTCGCTCAGTTGGAGGCTGAGGGCGCGTTCGGCGAAACCGTCGAGCGAGTACCGGCAGGCAGTCCGCCGGCGACGCTCGACATGGTTCGCGACGGTTCAGTCGACGGAGCCGTGGTTCCCTTCGAGAACTCGGTGGAAGGCGGCGTAGCTCCGACGCTCGATTCACTGGCCCTCGGTTCGCCGCTGCAGATCGTGGCCGAAACCGATCTGGACGTGAGCTTCTCCATCCTGGTTCGGGCCGGGACTACCGCAGATCAGGTCCGCACGATCGGAGCCTACCCACATGCGGGCGCACAGGTCCGCGGATGGATCGCCGAGAACCTTCCACGGGCCGAGGTGGTGCTGGCCTCGTCCAATGCCGGTGCGGCCCTGGATGTGCAGGCGGGAACCGTCGACGCCGGTGTGTCCACGGCGCTGGCCGGTAAGATGCTCGAACTCGACAGCCTGGCGGACAACGTCGCCGACGTGGGCGGCGCCCGCACACGCTTCGTGCTGGTCACCAAACCGGCCCCGGTTCCGCCGCGGACCGGCGCCGATCGCACCGCGTTGGTGCTTCACCTCGACAACGCTCCGGGCTCCCTGGTACGTGCACTCTCCGAATTCGCAGCTCGCGGCATCGATCTGACTCGGATCGAATCGCGGCCGATGCGAACGGAATTGGGTACTTATCGCTTCTTCGTGGACTGCGTCGGGCACATCGAGGACTCGTTGGTGGCCGAAGCGATGCGTGCACTGCATCGCACATCCGGAGTCCGCTTCCTCGGATCGTGGGCAACAGCGAATTCAACCGGGCCGCAACCACCTTCGGACGAACAAGCAATCAACTGGATCGACGAGCTCAAGCGGGGAGAGGGAGAACGATGACCGGAAGGCTCATCCTCGTTCGGCACGGTCAGACGGAGGCGAATGTCGCCAAGCGTCTCGACACCGCCTTGCCTGGAGCAAAACTCACGCCGGCAGGGTTGGCGCAGGCCGAAACGTTGGGCGTCGGCCTGGCTTCGGCGCCGCCGCTGGCACTCGTATCGTCGTTGGCGTTGCGTGCCCGGCAGACAGCAGGTTTCGTGGAGCAGGCAGCGGGCGTCTCCCTGGATGTGCGGGACGGACTGCACGAAGTGCAGGCCGGGGATCTCGAGGATCGCACCGACGAAGCCGCGCACCGACTGTTCATGGAGACGTTCCATCACTGGCACACCGGCAACCTCGGCGCTCGCATCCCGGGCGGTGAAACGGGATACGACGTCCTGGAACGGTACGTTCCCGTGGTCAATTCGTTGCGCGAAGAATTTCTCGAAGGCTCACGAGACGGCGGCGACATCGTCGTGGTCAGTCATGGTGCGGCGATCCGTCTTGTCGCCGCTCAACTTGCCGGTGTCCCCGGCCTGTTCGCCGCCAACAACCACCTGGCCAACACCGAGACCGTCGAACTGTTGCCCTCGGTCGACGGAGGCTGGGAGTGCCTGCGGTGGGGAACGGTGAACCCACCGTTCGAGCATCGGCTCATCCCCGGTGCCGACGACGTGATGGGCTGACCACCTGCTTCACCACCAACCGGTCTGGACGCTCAGTTGGCGCCCGAGTTCGGTGGAGAGGGTGCTCACGTAACTGGCGGTCAGGTGGTGGGAATCGTGATACACCAACACATTTCCTTCCACGACCCGGCACAACTCCGGTCCGCACACGCCGTCGCTGAGGTCGAGTAGCCGGACGTTGGTCAGATCGGCAATTGCCGACGGCGCCGGATTGACGTCGCTGAGCATTTCCGACCGTGGCATCGCGCAGTGATCGGGTGAGGTGGTGGTCGCCAGACAGTCGATCGCGCGGTAGGCGACGCCGTCGTGGTGCAACCACGGGGTATCGCGAATGGCGAGTACGTCGATACCGTCGCGTCCCAGCTCCTCCCACACGTGCACGTACGACTCGGGCGTCACGTCGCCAGGGCCGTCGGAACTCGGCCTGGTTGCCGTCGTGAACACGAAATCGGGTGAGGCGACGGCCAACTCGGTCAGCACTCCACGCGACCAGTCGACGCAATCCGGATAGTCGTTGTCCGACAACGTCTGCATGGAGTCGATGGTGAGCGGGCAGCCCATCTTCAGATACGTGTCGACGCGGAACCCGTGGCTCTTGCCGAGTTCGTCGAGCGCAGTGAGCCAGTGTTCGGAGTGCGAACCGCCCGCGAGAGCGATGGTTCTGTCGGCATCGGCGTCGCCGTAGGTGCAGTGGACGACGTCCCGCTCGAGAAAATCGCCGATACAACCGTCGAGCGTGCTGGCCGGAAGGTCCAGCGGCGCATCGAAGATCGAGGGAACCATCGACGCCTTGAGTACATCGGCACCGTCCGTGAGCGCGAGTGCGCCGGGATGGGTAGGGAGGTCGAGGGAGTCGACCGCCCGTTGGCCCGTCGTTTGGCTGCTCGCGTACGACTGCCACGCGACCGAAGCAGCGAGGACCACGGCAGCGGTGATGACGCAAGCCAGAACGGTGTATCGACGCGAGCGGCCTCCGCGCTCCACCGGAACCTCGACCAGGCGTCGGAGTGCGAGCGCCCCCGCGACGGAGAGGGCGATGATCAGTGCCCCGCCGAGCAGGCCGGCTTCGGGGCGTCCGGAGATCACGAGTGCAAACACCAGAATCGGCCAGTGAATCAGGTACAGCGCGAATGCGAACGAGCCGAGCCACGTCAGTGCCGGATGGGCGAGCGTCTTCGACGTCCAAGGTGTGTCGTCGCCGACTCCGGACAGTATCAACGCAAGAGTGGCCAGCACCGGTACCAGCGCCCACGGGCCGGGGAACTGCTGGGCGCCGTCGAGCACTATGCCGCACAACAGGATCGACGAAAGACCCGCCCAGCCGATCGTCGCTCTGACCGAGAACGGCAGGGATGCGATCTGCCGACTGCGCGTGCTGGTCATCAGAACGGCCAGCAGACCACCGAGGGCCAATTCCCACAACCTGGCGCCGGAGTCGTAGTACGCCCAGGCTTGGTGACGCGAAGATTTGGCGAGTGCGTAGAGAAAAGATCCTGCGGTCAGAACCAGAAGGGTGACCGCGAGTGCCGGGCGGAAATAGTTGGGATTCACGCGTGAAGCCACATAAGCGATCACGGAGACGAGTGCGATGGCCAGGAGATAGAACTGACCTTGCACGGCCATCGACCACAGGTGCTGCAGGGGAGTGACCGAGCCGTCGGCGGCCAGGTAGTCGCTTGCGGTGCTGGCGAGCTGCCAGTTCTGGAAGAACCCGAGCACCGCGATCAGTTGATCACCCAGATCGGCCCAGCGTGTGCGTGGCAGCAGCAACGCGGTCCCCAGTGCGGTCAAAATGCTGACCACCGCGATCAGGGGGAACAGCCGCAGAAACACCCGCCGCAGTGCCGGGACCGGGTTGAGTGAACCCCCGGCTTCGGCGCGTCGAACCAGTGAGCCGACGAAGAAGTATCCGGACAGAACCAGGAAGACGTCCACCCCGCCCGATACCCGTCCGAACCACACGTGGAATACGACCACCAAACCGATGGCGAGGCCACGCAGTCCGTTCAGGTCTTGTCGGTGCGGTGTTGTTGCCCGTTCTTCGTTCGGCCGGTCGATCGTGGCGACCGAGCCTTGTTCGCCCGGTGACGACGGTTGACGCGAGAACTGCATGCTGAAGTAAGGCTCCGGGCGTTGAAGGGACGCCCCGAGGTTACCCGGAAGTCTCCGGCGTCGATTCCTCGAGTTCGGTTACCAGCGCGTTCACGGCTTGTCGCAGGCGATGGAGTGTTCCGGAACCGATGGACGTCCATTCCGTGCCGTCGGCAGCCCGAGTGGTCGAACCCACGAGCCGACCCGCCAAGGTGTCGTACACAGTCACTGCGCCGGCCATGAGCGTCGTCGCTCCCAAACTGTGTGGTATTCCGACCAATTCGGCGAAGGCGGTACAGGTGACGATTGCCCTACCCAGTTGGCGCGCGCCGTCTTCGGGTATCCCGGCGTTGATCATTGCCGAGGTCACGCTTTCTGCATCCGGGCCGGCGCCGAATGCCAGGCTCAGAATTTCTGTCGGTGCGTTGATCACGGCGATCGGCATTGCTTCGGCGCTGCCGAGCGCGGTGACAACGGGTACGGCCGGTTCGGACGTGACACTGCGTAGTGCGAATGAAGATTCGGTTGAAGTTGCTTCGACACAAAGGAATTCGCCCTGCGCGATGCAGAGGCGTGAAATGCTTCCGCCGACATGCCGACGCAGCGCCAACTCCCACTTGGGGTGAGTCAGGACGCGCAGGCGGGCACTGAGTTCGTGATGGATCTCCCCGCCGGGGAGGAGATCGCGCTCGGAGAGTGAATCTGCCGCGGACTGCATCGCCGTATGTTGAGCGCTCGCACTGCCGTGAACCGTCGCGCCACCGAGAACCACGGGAAGCGCATCGAGCCCGAGTCGCTCACGTACATAGTCGATTTCGTCCTGTGGCAGGGCGACGACAGGCGAATTCCTCCCATCTGGCGAGGTGCCGAGGTCCACCATCAACGCTCTGCAGTTTCGAGTGCGCCACCGATCACGGACGGGATGACTGTGCGACCGTCGGCGAAATGCTCGAAGTGCTTCAGATAATCGGGTGTGTCGTGCTCGGTCTCGTCTTCAGATTGGGCGGCATGACGGCCGCCGGCGATCGGCGCAGATCCGCCTGCGGTTCGGGCCGGATCCACTTTGACGGTATCTGCGGTGCCCTGAACCGGCGAGGTCACGTGATTCTGGCGTGCGGTGCTCTGGCCGGTGGAGGGATCAGGAAGAGCGTGCCAGCCGGTGTGGCCGCTCGACGACGAGCCTGCACTTGTTCCGGCTCCGGTGGTCACGGATGCTGCGCTGACCTGTGCCGGTGCCCGACTTGCCGACGGAGTGCCGAACATTGATGGTGTGGAAGCGCCGAGTCTTGCGCCGCCGAGTCCTGCTCCTGCCGTCGCGAGAGCTGATGCGGCACTGGTGGCGCTCGTGACTGCGGTGGTGGTGGCACCGGCTGCGGTGGCAGCTCCACCGGAGATGGCACCGGCCTGTGAGGCAGCGGCGGCAAATACCGGGTTGGAAACTACGGATGCGACAGCAGCGGTTGCGGTGCGCACGGGATCCGCGATTGCGTCAGCGAGCGTTGATGCCGCTTGCACGACGGACTGTCGTGAGGCGCTGCCTGGGGCCGAAGCGGATGCCCCAGCTGTGGGTTCCGCGATGGACGGTGGTGAGTCGAAGTTCTGCTGCACGGCCAGATGAGCCGTTGCGGCGTCGTACGTTTCCATCGTTACCGCCGCTCTAATTTTGAGAGCTTCTTCGGCAGCCTCGGCGGCAGCGGCACCGCCGACCAGGGCACCGCCGATGGAGTACGCGGCGACCTTGGCCGCTTGAATTGCTGCAATCTCGGCCAGGGACGGCATGGCGAGGGTGGCAACCGTGTACGAGCCGGACTGCACCTGGGCCTTACCTGCGGTTTCTCCCGCGAGCAACGCGGCCGCAGCAGCCCATTCCTGGAACGGTGCGAACTTGCTCAATGCGGCATCCGCTGCTTCTCCGGACCACCCGGTGCGAAGATCCGCCATCACGCGAGAGATGGACGCAGCGGTGTCGGTCAGTCCGGACGACACGGTGGACCAGGCCCCGGCCGCCACGCCGAGAGGGACCGGCCCGGCTCCGGCGACCAGTGCTGCGGAGTTGGGTGCTGCGCCCCGTGGATACCAGATGACGCCGGTGATGCCGACCATTGTTCTTCCCCCCAGGAAGTGTGACTGTGTTGTCGCGCTCGAAGTTGTCGCGTTCGATTTCTGTCGATCAGATCGGTGCGGCGGCCAGACTGGTCTTTGTGAGCTGGTCTTCGAGCTCGTAGGCAGCTGCATTCTTGCGCAGAGCTGCCGCGGCCGAGGTGAGCTCCTCGATTGCCCGATCGGTGGACGAGGCAAGGCTGTCAGAGATGGTGTTGAAATAGTTTGCCGCGCTGCCGGACACTTCTTCGGATCCCGCTGGGAGAACGCGTAGCGTCGGCTGCGCAGTAGAGACGATTCCGCGCAATCGCGTCGCCGCAGACTCGAGTTCCATTGCGGCGGCAACTAGGGCTTGAGGGTCGACGTGCATAGTGCCGAACTCCTTCCTGACCAGTGCGGATAAGTGGTCGGGAGGTCGTGCGCACAGCCGTCGAAATCCCCCCGCACCTAGTTTGATGCGTGCCGCCCGCTTTTGGTTCCCCCCGAAATCGGACGACTTTGCCCTCAGCCCCAGCCGAGTTCGTGCAATCTGTCTTCTTCGATGCCGAAGTAGTGCGCGATCTCGTGGATGACGGTCACGGCAACCTCGTGAACAACCTCGTCCTCGGATGCGCAGATGTCGAGTATCGAATCGCGGAAAATAGTGACCGTGTCCGGCAGGTACCCACCGTAATGAGAATCCCGCTCGGTCAGAGCGACGCCCTGATACAAACCGAGCAGCCCCGGTTCTTCCTCGTCGCGTGCTTCGACCAGCACCACGACATTGTCGATTGCCTTGGCAAGTTCGGGCGGAATCAGATCGAGCGCCTCGCCGACCAGTTCCTCGAACCGGTCGGGCGTCATAGTTACCGTCATGGCTTACGACGGCGGAGCTGCGCCGGGCAACGGCGTCGGCAACGACCGACCTTCCGGTGCAGCGGGTGGCGGAACCGGAGCGGCGCCGTTGATCAGGATCTCGCCCTTGGCGCTTCCGGTGATCGCGGCAAACCCGCCGGTTTCGACCTCTTTGCCGATCGAACAATTGACTCGGCGACTACCGGCCAACCAGCTTTCCAGTGAAATGTTGTCCCAGAACAGCGTCAGCGTCTTGTCGCGAAGTGCGTCTGCGGAACCCAGGTACTCGTTGGATGCCTGAGTGCAGACGCCTTCGAGATAGCGGTCCTGATCTTCCACCGACGGCATCGCGCCGGGGAACTGAGTGCCGAGGTCGATCACCGAAATAACTTCGTATGCATGCGGTTTCGCACAGTCGACCGGATCGGTCGGGAGGTTCTGGTTGATGCCGATGCACGTGCCGACGTCCCACACGTTCGACTGGTCCTGATCCGCCACGCGGCCCGCGAACGGTTGTAGTTCGCCGGTCGTCGTCGAGAACTGCAAGCCGCAACGCAGTGCGCGCTCGCCCGAGGCCCAACCAGATTCGCTCGGGAACATCAGGCCGACGCTGAACTTGCCCTTGGGATCGAATTTCGAACCGAGGTAGGACATGACGATGGGTGTGCAGTGCTCGTCGCGGAGTTCGGCGAATCGAAGGGCACCCGGGTACCTGGAGCCGGGGCCGAACTCGGCGCCGGGGAACACCGACAGGTCGAGTGGACCGGCGACCTCGAAGCGATGCTCACTTCCGCACTGAACCTTCGACATGTCCGTGCGGTCCCCGCCCGACTCGGTCGCGGGTGTCCAGTTGAGGCAGTCGCCGGCCGCAGCCGCGGTGAAAGCGTCGTCGCGAGCAGAGCCCGTCGCTGCTGGACCCCCGCCACTGACACTGACCGAGGACGAGTCGTCCTTGTTCAATCCACCGGAAATCGCGATCGTTGCGATCGCGGCGACCACCGCACCCACCGCGACAGCAGCCAGAACCCGACGGGTGCGGCTCGCGGAGACAGTTTTCTTCGCCGGCGCCCCCTGGGGATCTGCCGGATCTGGCGACTTCTCGATCTTGTCTTCGGACATCGATTCCATCATGCCTGTTGCCGTGGCGATATCGAACCTTCACTACAAAACTCACAATCGCGTCTGTGAGTATTTTGTAGTCATGAGCGAAAACACCCCACTCGATCCCGAAGCTGTCGAGCTGGCGGGCCGGCTCTTCGGCATGGCACGAACCGGCGACGCAGCCGGGCTGGCGTCGTACGTCGATGCCGGAGTTCCCGTCAATCTGACCAACGAGAGTGGCGACACGCTCGTCATGTTGGCTGCGTATCACGGTCACGCTGACGCCGTCGTTGCCTTGATCGATCGCGGCGCCGACGTCAACCGACCCAACGACAAGAATCAGACACCACTCGCCGGAGCCGTCTTCAAGGGCGAGGATGCGGTGGTGAAAGCGCTGGTGAACGGGGGAGCCGACCCGAAAGGTGGACACCCGACTGCCGTCGACGCGGCTCGGATGTTCGGACGCGAGGATTACCTGAGTCTGCTCGAATCGTGATCTCCCCCTCTCCGACGTGGACGTGACCGTCGGCGAGCTGCGGTGAGTGGGTAAAGTTCGAAGTCGTGATTGACCTCAAGTTTCTCCGTGAGAACCCCGAAATCGTCCGCGAGTCGCAGCGCACCCGTGGAGAAGATCCAGGACTGGTCGACGCTCTGCTCGAAGCCGACGCGTCCCGACGCGCTGCCGTCCTGACCGGAGACAACCTCCGCGCAGAGCAGAAGGCCTTCGGCAAGAAGGTCGGACAGGCATCTCCGGAGGAGCGCCCCGCGCTGCTCGAGGGTTCCAAGGAACTTGCGGCAAAGGTCAAGGAAGCCGAGGCCGCGCAGCACGAGGCGCAGGCTGCGCTCGACGCCGCACACCGCGCGATTTCCAACGTCGTACAAGAAGGTGCGCCGGCCGGTGGCGAGGACGATTACATCGTGCTCGAACACGTCGGTGAGATTCCGAAGTTCGACTTCGAGCCGAAGGATCACCTCGAACTGGGTGAGTCGCTCGGCCTGATCGATATGGAACGCGGCGCCAAGGTTTCGGGTTCGCGCTTCTACTTCATGACCGGCTACGGAGCCATGCTCCAGCTCGGACTGCTGCAGTTGGCCGCGCAGAAGGCGATCGCCAACGGCTTCACGATGATGATTCCGCCTGTACTCGTACGCCCGGAAATCATGGCGGGTACCGGCTTCCTCGGCGCTCACTCGGACGAGATCTATCACCTGCAGGATGACGACCTGTACCTCGTCGGAACTTCCGAGGTGCCGATGGCCGGCTACCACTCGGGCGAGATCCTGGAACTGAACGAAGGCCCGAAGCGCTACGCCGGTTGGTCCTCGTGCTTCCGCCGCGAGGCCGGCAGCTACGGCAAGGACACCCGCGGCATCATCCGTGTCCATCAGTTCGACAAGGTCGAGATGTTCACGTACTGCCGTCCCGAGGATGCCGACGCCGAACACCAGCGTCTCCTCGGCTGGGAGCGAGACATGTTGGCCGCCATCGACGTTCCGTACCGCGTGATCGACGTCGCCGGCGGAGATCTCGGTTCCTCGGCCGCGCGTAAGTTCGACTGCGAAGCGTGGGTTCCGACACAGGGCACCTACCGCGAGCTGACATCGACGTCCAACTGTACGACCTTCCAGGCTCGTCGCCTCGGAGTTCGGTACCGCGACGAGAACGGCAAGCCGCAGACGGCTGCCACTCTCAACGGCACCTTGGCTACGACGCGCTGGATCGTGTCGATTCTCGAGAACCATCAGCAGGCCGACGGCTCGGTGCGAGTGCCCGAGGCATTGGTGCCGTTTGTCGGCACGGATGTGCTTCGCTGACACGCTGAACCAACACAATCAGGGCCGCGACGTACTTCGTCGCGGCCCTGATTCGTACTTTCGGACTGGTAGGTTTGGAACTTTTTCCGAACTGACGGAATATCAACTTTTTCCCGCCGATCGACGAGTTGACCACCAAAAGCGTTGTCGATAGACCGCTTTGGCGATAGTTTTGCGTTCAATCGGGCCTCTATGCCCTGCTTTTCCAATCGGTGTCCGCCGGGGCGAGGGTGAGTCCGGGGTGAATTGGACAAGTGTCTTGCCAAAAGTAGTACACGTACTAGTTTTTTCGCTATGTTGTGACGGCGCGCACACGTTTTGTCCGAATCCACTGCTCATGTTTGCCCTTCCGAAGGAAGTGCCCATGCCCCAAATCTCTCAGTTGCGGCGATTCGCCGTGCCCATAACCGGAACCGCCATGGTCGCCGGAATGCTGCTGATCGGGTCCCCAGCCTCGGCAGTTCAAAGCCAATTCAACTTCTCCACCTCATGCCAGGCGAAAGCACTCATCACTGTCGACAAAGTGACTACGAGTTCTGTCACCGTGGATGCCCCCACCTCAGTTGCTCCGGGTGAAACCTTCACCATCCGAATGCAATCCAATGGCCAGTCGTTTCCGAACTCGGATTCGGGCGCCACAACAACCAATTTGTCGCGCTTGAAGAACGATTTCGATGTCCCGGCAAATGCCACCTTCGTCAGCGCGGCGATCGTGCCCGGAACCTCGTTCAACTTGGAGAACGTTGCCCCCAGTGTCATCCGCATCAACGAGGCCGGAAGCCCTGACGCGGCGGGTCCATATCTCCGAATCTCGGGTAACAACGAGGTGATCGGAAACAGTCCCAGTACCAGCACGAACAGTGAGGGTGGTATCCGCGCACCCAAGACGAAAAAGAACCTCGACGGGAGCACCAACACCAACGGTGACAGTTGGTTCAGGATGCCTGCAATCGATATTACGATGATCGCCGGCGCATCCGGTGTGATTCAGCCGAAGGTCAGAACTGCCGGTGACGCTGCTACATACGGCAACGACAAAAATTTCAGTACTCAGCTTGCAAAAGCGAGTCTCTTCGGCACGCAATGGGCCCCGACCAGATGCACGCCTCGAGATGCGAAGGGTAGCGCTCTCAACGCTGGTGCAGGTCCACTCGCGACAATCAGCATTGCTTCGGCTCCGGTGGATGTGGAGACGACGACGTCGTTGTCGGTTCCGGCTACGGCGATTACGGGTACTGCTGTTGACTTGACCGCTACTGTGGCTCCGAACGACGCTGTGGGCACTGTGCAGTTCAAGTCGAACGGTGCGGCGATCGGCTCGCCGGTGACGGTTTCCGGTGGGACCGCGACTCTGTCGCATTCCTTCGATGTTGCTGGTGCTCAGAGTGTTACAGCTGATTTCACTGCTGGTGCTGGGTTTGTGAGTTCGTCGGCGTCGGCGCAGACGGTGACGGTGTCGGATCCGGCTCCGGTGGATGTGGAGACGACGACGTCGTTGTCGGTTCCGGCTACGGCGATTACGGGTACTGCTGTTGATTTGACGGCGACGGTTGCTCCCTCGAATGCTGTCGGCACTGTGCAGTTCAAGTCGAACGGCACGGCGATCGGTTCCCCGGTGACGGTTTCCGGTGGGACCGCGACGCTGTCGCATTCCTTCGATGTTGCTGGTGCTCAGAGTGTTACGGCTGATTTCACTGCTGGCGCTGGGTTTGTCAGTTCGTCGGCGTCGGCTCAGACGGTGACGGTGTCTGATCCGGCTCCGGTGGATGTGGAGACGACGACGTCGTTGTCGGTTCCGGCGACGGCGATTACGGGTACTGCGGTTGATTTGACGGCGACGGTTGCTCCCTCGAATGCTGTCGGCACTGTGCAGTTCAAGTCGAACGGTGCGGCGATCGGTTCTCCGGTGACGGTTTCCGGTGGGACCGCGACGCTGTCACATTCCTTCGATGCTGCTGGCGCTCAGAGCGTTACCGCTGATTTCACTGCTGGCGCTGGGTTTGTCAGTTCGTCGGCGTCGGCTCAGACGGTGACGGTGTCTGATCCGGCTCC
>NZ_JAWLSC010000004.1:0-294371 GCF_033142465.1 Rhodococcus sp. IEGM 1318 | reverse complement strand
GGTCGACAAGGCGACGAAGACGGTTTTGAGCGTTCAGGGTGAAGCCAAGGTCGGACTGCCTGTTGATCTCTTCGCGACAGTGTCCGAAGATCCCTCGGACGCCCTGGTGCCGTCCGGCGGAACGGTCCAGTTCAAGATCGGTGGAGTCGATCAGGGCGCCCCGGTCGCGGTTGTGGACGGAGTTGCCAAGTTGCCGCACGTATTCGGAGCAGAAGGCACCTTTGCGGTCTCTGCCACATTCAGTGGATCCGGTGTGTTCACTTCATCCACAGCGGAATCCGTCGACGTCAATGTCACGGTTCCGACCCCGTCGGATGTCGAGAGCTCTACGTCGTTGACGGCTCCGTCTTCGGCAACGGTCGGCACGTCGGTGCAGCTGAAGGCTGTGGTCAGTTCTTCCGGCGCGACGTCGGGAACCGTCCAGTTCTTCGACGGAACGACTCCGATCGGGACGGCTGTTGATGTTGTCGGTGGGCAGGCTGTGTTGAGCCACACCTTCACCACGACCGGCAATCATTCGATTACCGCGGTTTACAGCGGAGCCCAGGGAGTTACGGGTTCCACGTCGACTGCATCGGTTGTGAACGTCGGTAACGGGGGCGGTGGCTCCGGTTCGCTCGGTTCGCTGTCGCTGCCGTTCGGTTCATGATTCTCCGATGATGTGATGCCCCCTTGCGCCCATAGGCGCAAGGGGGCATTGCTCTTCGAGAATCGATGATTTGTCGTCAGCTGAACTATCGGCAATTCGTGAATATTTGTCTGAAATAACTGATACAAGTACTACTTTTGACGGGTACTGTACGAGCGTCCAGCTCCATTCCGATTTCCGCTCTGTTCGAGTGACCTCCTTCCGTGCGGTTCCCGATCCACGTCTGTTGCTAGCTGAGGAGAGTTCGTGTTGGTGAGAAGAAGTTCCGCGGCTGTGGTGGCAGCGTTGGTCGGTGGCGTGCTGGTGGCCGGCGGTGTTGCTTCGGCAGCTCCGACGTCGTCCCCCACAGTGGAGAACACGATCGCGTTCAAACTGGGTTGTGACGGTTACGAGCATCCTGGCTTGGGCAGCATCTCCGACGAATTCCACTCCACGGGGGTGACGATCTCGGCTCCGGAGAAGGTCGCGGCGGGGTCGACGTTCACCTACCGAGTCCAGCCAGGTGCCATGACTGTTCCTACGAGTGGTCATGCCGGGCGCTCGGCGATCAGGTGGACACGGATGAAGTACGACTTCGACATTCCTGCGGGGGTCTCTTTGGTCGATGCTCAGGTAGTGGCGGGTACGTCGTCGAATTTGTCGGGCGCGGCGCCCTCAGTGATTCGTATCAACGACGGTGGTTCGCCGGATGCTGCGGGCACGCACTTGCGTATTGCTGGGAATAACCAGACCGCTGATTCCAACGGCGGTGGTGGAAACGGTCCGAGTACAAGTAAGAACGATGATGGTGGCATCGGCGCGGAGGCCGGAAAGACTTTCCGATTGCCGGCGATCGATGTGACGGTGATTGCGGGTGATGCGGGTAGCACGGTACAGCCGAAGTTAAGGGTTACGGATGGCAATTCGGGCTCCTTTGATTCTCCGAAAAATGCCTTCACCTTCCTGCAGCGCGAGAAGGACTTCTTCACCGTCGCATACTGGGAGAGATACAACTGCTCACCGCATGACTCACGCAGCGCGGGATTGAATGCGGGCGGTCAGGCATTGGCCACCGTCAACGTCGTCTCGCAAGCCGGGACCACGACCGCAGTGACATCCGGCGCGTCGGCAACGATCGGTCAATCGACAGATTTGGTTGCGCAGGTCTCCCCGGCACCGACAGGCGGCACCGTTCAGTTCAAGGACGGCGCGACTGACATCGGCACCCCGGTAGCCGTCGTCAATGGCGTTGCCACACTGCCACATACATTCACCGCGGCGGGAGATCACTCCATCACCGCTGTGTACGACGGAGTTCTCGAGTTTCTGACATCCACGTCACCGGCACGCACAGTGAGCGTGGCCGCTGCCGATGTACAGACGACGGCGTCGTTGACAGTCCCGAGTAGTGCCGTCGAGCAAACCTCGGTCGCGCTGACCGCAAACATCTCACCGGCAGCTAACGGTGGAACGGTTCAGTTCAAGGACGGTGGCATCGACATCGGCGGACCCATCGCGGTGACTGCCGGAGCGGCGACACTGGATCACACGTTCACCACGACGGGATCACACTCGATCACTGCGATCTATTCAGGCACTGCAGGTTTCGGTGGTTCGACCGCTCAAGCTCAGGCCATCGAGATCTCGAGTTCAGCGCAGGGCACGACCACAACGCTTCAAGTTCCGGCTACGGCGATTACGGGTACTACGGTTGATCTGACGGCGACGGTTACTCCGAACACTGCGGTGGGCACTGTGCAGTTCAAGTCGAACGGTGCTGCGATCGGCTCGCCGGTGACGGTTTCCGGTGGGACCGCGACGCTGTCGCATTCCTTCGATGCTGCTGGCGCTCAAAGTATTACGGCTGACTTCGCCGCTGGTGCGGGGTTTGTGAGTTCGTCGGCGTCGGCTCAGACGGTGACGGTTTCTGATCCGGCTCCGGTTGATGTGGAGACCACGACGTCGCTCTCGGTTCCTGCTACGGCAATTACGGGTACTGCGGTTGATCTGACTGCGACGGTTGCTCCGAACAATGCGGTGGGCACGGTGCAGTTCAAGTCGAACGGTGCGGCGATCGGTTCCCCGGTGACGGTTTCCGGTGGGACCGCGACTCTGTCGCATTTCTTCGATGCTGCTGGTGCTCAGAGTGTTACGGCGGACTTCAACGCTGGTGCAGGGTTTGTGAGTTCGTCGGCGTCGGCTCAGACAGTGACCGTTTCTGATCCGGCTCCGGTGGATGTCGAGACCACGACGTCACTCTCGGTTCCCGCGACGGCGGTCACGGGCAGCGCAGTTGATCTGACCGCGACCGTGGCTCCGAACGACGCTGTGGGCACTGTGCAGTTCAAGTCGAACGGCACGGCCATTGGTTCACCAGTGACAGTTTCCGGTGGGACCGCGACTCTGTCACATTCCTTCGATGCTGCTGGCGCTCAGAGTATTACGGCTGATTTCACCGCTGGTGCTGGGTTTGTCAGTTCGTCGGCGTCGGCTCAGACAGTGACGGTTTCGGATCCGGCTCCGGTGGATGTGGAGACGACGACGTCGCTCTCGGTTCCTGCTACGGCGGTCACGGGCAGCGCAGTTGATCTGACCGCGACGGTTGCTCCGAACAATGCGGTGGGCACGGTGCAGTTCAAGTCGAACGGCACGGCCATTGGTTCACCGGTGACAGTCACGTCGGGTGTTGCGACGCTGTCGCACGCGTTCGATGTTGCTGGTGCTCAGAGCGTTACCGCTGACTTCACCGCTGGCTCCGGATTCAAGAACTCGGTTGCGAGTGCGAAGTCAGTTCAGGTCAGTGTTGCCGACCAGGAATCCGTAGTCGAACTCAATATCCCCACCGACGCCAAAACTGGTGTGGCGACTGACTTGTGGGCAATCGTCCGAACGTCGTCGGATGACGCTGTCGGCGTCGGAACCGTGCAGTTCTACGACGGTGGCGTCGCGATCGGCGGTCCTGAAGCGGTGACGGCCGGCGCTGCCGGCCTAACACATTCGTTTACCTCTGCGGGTGCGCACAGCATCACGGCGGTCTACTCGGGAGGAGTCGGTGTAGTCGGATCCTCGGCCCAGGCGCGGACGGTGAATGTAACGGACCCTGCGCCTTCGGATGTCACAACGGAGACTGCGGTGACGGTGCCTGCCGATGCCGTCGTGAACAAGTCGGTGACCCTGTCGGCGACTGTCAGTTCGGTGCAGAACGGTGGAACCGTGCAGTTCATGGATGGGAGCACCCCGATCGGCGACGCTGTTGCGGTGGTCAACGGGATCGCGGCGCTCAACCACACGTTCACGACAACCGGCACGCACTCGATCACGGCAATTTACAGCGGGGCAACCGGATTCACGGGCTCGACCTCGACGGCCCACGCAATTCAGATCAAGGCTGCAACCGGCGGTGGCACGGGCAGCCTCGGTTCAGGCAGCGCTGGCTCGAGCGATTTCCTTCCGTTCGGTTCCTGATCGGAACAGTTCAGGTCGCGGCCCCGAGGCAATATCCCTCGGGGCCGATCGACAGGGTGAACTGCATCGAGCGTGAGTTACCGGTTCCGTCGCTGACGGGCAGGGTGACACGGACGTAGTCGCCGCGAACCGGAGTGACTGTTGCAGCTTCGGCATCAAATGACTTGATACCCGCCAGCTGATTCGGATCGAGCTTGAGTGGCGGCTGGCCGGTGGCGCCGGCGCCGTCCGGATCCCACGGGCTGTTGCCTGGGCAGATCAGCGGATAGAACGTCTCGACGTCACGGGTGTTGACCGGCCGTCCCGTTGCGCGCGAGAGAAATCTGACGACTGCATGGGATGCGTCAGCCGGGGTGTAGAAATTGGATTGCCCCGCAGGGAAGACGAACGGGCACGCATATCCGGAGGCGATCTCCGAGCGCTTGGCGGCGACGGAGAGTCCGCCGCCACTCCACGCGACCGCGTACTGCCCGTCGATACCTGGTGCTGAGATGGCTGTCAGGATGGCGGGCACGTCCGAATATCGGTCGGCGACCGTGGTCGGCGGCATCGTCCAGCACGCGTTCGTGAGCCCGTTCACGTCCAAGGACACCAGGTCCGTCGCCCAGGCCGCCAAGGCCGGCGCAGCGGCCGGATTGCCGGGCACGTCACCAACCGGCGGCACCACGACAGCTGCTGTGGGCACAGTCGTCGTCGTGGGCGCGAGAGTGGTTGTCGTAGTGGTTTCCGTCGTCGGAGGCGACGGTTCGTCGGTCAGGATTCCCGTCCGTCCATCGTCCTCACATGCGGTTATCGCCAATGTCATGGCGAGTGCGACTGCCCCCGCTGCCGCTCGTCCTGCCGACTTCATTCGTTCGTACGCCCCTTTTGCGACATTCTGACCAACATCCACCCCAGAACTGCTGCGGGTCAGATCACGGATTCCCGTCTACGCTAGCGAACTGTGGATCCCGTTTACAGAACAGTCATCGGCATCGCCCGTACCGTCTTCGCTTTCGAGGGCCTGAAGTTCTCCGTCAAGGGAGAGCAGAACATCCCGGCGTCCGGTGGCGCCGTGATCGCGATCAACCACACCGGATACATGGACTTCACGTATGCGGGACTGCCGGCGCGGACCCCGAAGCGCTACATCCGGTTCATGGCCAAGAAGGAAGTCTTCGACAACAAGATCTCCGGACCGATCATGCGGGCCCTCAAGCACATCCCGGTCGATCGCGGGGCCGGGGCCGACTCCTACAAGGCAGCCGTCGATTTCCTGAAGCGTGGCGAATTGGTGGGCGTGTACCCCGAAGCCACGATCAGTCGGAGCTTCGAGATCAAGGAATTCAAGTCCGGCGCCGCGCGGATGGCGATCGAGGCCGGCGTCCCGATCGTTCCCGTCGTCATCTGGGGCGCTCAGCGCGTCTGGACGAAGGGTTATCCGAAGCGTTTGGGCCGTACCAACACTCCTATCTCCATCGCAGTCGGCGAGCCGATCGCACCTTTCGAGCCGGCGAGTGAGCTGACGGCGAAGCTGCATTCGACAATGCAGGAGTTGCTGCTCGATCTGCAGAAGAACTACGACCACCCGGCAGGTGAGTACTGGGTGCCTGCCCGCCTCGGTGGCAGCGCCCCGACGCTCGAGCAGGCGGACAAGATGGACGCCGACGAGGCCGCGGCAAAGGCCAAGGCTCGCGAGGCGCGGAAGTCCGAAGGCTGACCGATGTCCTTCGAACCCGTTTACACCGCCGTCGAGGTAGTCGCGCGTGGTCTGAGCGGTTTCCAGGGTGTGAAGGTCACCCGCACCGGGACTGAAAACGTCCCTGTGTCCGGTGGAGCGGTCATCGCGATCAACCACACGAGCTACCTCGATTTCATCCCGGCCGCTCTGGCGGTCGGCACCGCAAAACGCAAGCTCAGGGTGATGGCCAAGGCCGAGTTGGCGGACAACAAGGTACTCGGCTTCCTCATGCGTGGATGCGGCGTCATCGAAGTCGATCGCTCTGCCGGAGCGCAGGCGTATCGAGCCGGAGTCGACGCCCTGAAGCGGGGCGAGTTGGTGGGCGTCTACCCGGAGGCGACGATCAGCCGGAGCTTCGAGATCAAGGAAATGAAATCCGGAGCAGCTCGGATGGCCATCGACGCCGGCGTTCCGATCATTCCGCTGATCGTCTGGGGCGCACAGCGGATCGTCACCAAGGGCGGACCGAAGAATCTGGGCCGCAATCGCTTCCCGATCTCGGTGGAAGTGGGCGCACCGATCGATCCGGTCGAGCCCGCCGAAGCATTGAGCGAGATCCTGCGCATCGAGATGGATGCGATCCTGCGCCACGTGCAGGACGGGTTCGTGCACGAGCCCGGGGCGTACTGGGTGCCGCGCCGACTCGGCGGTGGCGCACCGACCCCGGAGGAAGCCACGGCAATGGACGCACAGGAACGCGCGAAGCGAGCGCGTTGAGAGAAGGGCGCTGCGCGCTGATGCGTCAGTACACGGCGTTAGCTCCGTACTCGGCCTGCGCACTCGTAAAGCCTTCGTATTCGAGCTGCTCGATCAGTCCGGACCTGGAGAACGACGTCATCTCGAGGTACTGCTCGGCGCTCAGAGCAGCCTGCTTGTTCCAGTCGGCATTCAAATTGTCCACCGCGTACGTCGCATCTTCGGTGGAGAACCCTTCGTACTCGAGCTGTTCGATCAGTCCGCTGCGGGAGAAGGCAGTCATGTCGATGTACTGCTGGGCAGATCGGACGGCGTTCCGCTGACCGGAACTGACCTGCGGCCTGGCCGGGGCAGGCGCAACTGTCGGAGTGACCACAGGTGCAGGCGCCTGGTAAGTGGTCGTCGTCGGCGCCGCCACCTTGCTGGACGACGGGGCGGGAGCAGCCGGTGGCGCACTGACGATCGGTGCGACAGCTGCAGGCGTCGTAGCGGCAGTGGTAGTCGGTGCAGCGGTGGTGGTCGGTACAGCGGTGGTGGTCGGTGCAGCGGTGGACTTCGAGTCGTCCTTGTCTCGTCCACCGAGGATGCCTGCGACGACAAGCAATACGACGACTCCACCGGCAATCCACGGCCACTTCTTCGACTTCTTCTCAGATTGCGGTTGCGGCGGAGGCACCTGGAATTGAGGCTGGGAGTTCCCGTAAGGCTGGGAGTTCCCATAGGGCGGCGGGGGCAGATCGGGCGGCACGGACATGGGTGTTTCTCCCTTTGTGAAAGTCTTGTTCTCCCGCAATAGATACCAGACCGGTCGGACTGAAATGCGATTTGTGCGAATCTCTCGAGGTTTCGCGATGTCCGGTGCGGTGGCGGACGCGCGAAGCGGGCGCGCTGAGCGAGACCGTCGCACCGGACAGGCACAATGGCGGTGTGAGCCCAGACCGTCGTATCAGCCCTGACCGCCCGACCTTGGTCGCCTCCGATGTCGACGGCACCCTCATCGATCACGACGAGTTGGTCAGCGCCCGCACCCGCGCCGTCGTGCATGCCGTCGTCGAATCCGGCACGCCGTTCCTACTGGCAACCGGGCGCCCTCCGCGTTGGATTTCGCCCGTCGTCGAAGGCTTGGGGTACGCGCCACTCGCGGTCTGCGCCAACGGAGCCGTTGTCTACGACAGCTTCGCCGACCGCGTACTCAGCGCCGCGACCTTGTCGGTGGACGCACTCACCGAACTCTCCGAACTGGCTCTGGTTGCACTCCCCGGGTCGGGATTGGCCGCGGAACGGGTGGGGGAGAGCGCACACGACGCCGCCACCCCGCAGTTCGTCAGCTCGCCGGATTACGAACACGCCTGGCTCAATCCGGACAACACCGAGATGTCCGAGGACGAAGTGCTTGCGGCGCCTGCCGTCAAACTCCTGATTCGTCGTCCGGGCATGACCAGCACGGCGATGTACGACACGCTCGCGCCGCACGTCGGTGCGCTCGCCGACATGACGTACTCCACCGAGAACGGACTGATCGAACTTTCGGCGCCGGGAATCACGAAGGCGTCGGGGCTGGTTGCCGCCGCGGAGCGGTTCGGTTTCGACCTGTCGGGTCTGGTTGCCTTCGGGGACATGCCCAACGACATCCCGATGCTGGGGATGGCACGCCTCGGCGTGGCCATGGGGAACGCTCACCCCGAAGCCAAAGCCGCAGCCGACGAGGTCACTGACACCAATTCGGAGAACGGGGTCGCAAAAGTCCTCGAGCGCTGGTGGTCGTAGAACCCACCAGCGCCCGAGGACGTGTACTGCTCGACTGTCAGCCGACAGGCGCGCTGTTGGCCATTTCCTGGGCAAAGGTTTCGTTGTAGGTCTTGAGGACCTTTGTGACCATGCCGGTGATCTGGTTGAAGATCAGAGAACCGTTCTCGAAGTCGCTGCGCAGGCCGTCCGGGATCGAGTACTCGTCCGAGATCGGCAATCCGAGTTCACCCGCGTCGGAACCGAAGCTCTGCCACGACTTGAAGATCTCGCCGAGCACGGTGAACACTCCGCCGTTGGGGGAGGTGTAAACAGCGCCGTTCTGGAACAACGCACCCTGGTTGCCGAGTTTCGCCTGCAGGATTCCGGACAGTGCCTGGCCGAGGCGTCCGAGGTCACCACCCTCGGCGATCCACTTCTGCGCGAGCGGTGAATTGTCGGTGATCTTCAGAATCTGAGTGACCAGATCCGGGATCGACGATCCGGTGCCACCGGTGACCGTGTCGACCGGAGTGGTCGGCTTGGGCGCAGGCGTCGACGGATTGGAGGGGTTCGACGGGTTCAAGGATCCCCCGATGTTCGCGGCGGCGATGTTCCGGATGTCGTTCATGTGTGCGTACGCGGCATCACCAGGGCAAGCCGTGTTTCCGACGTCGCGGTGGGCGAAGATGATCGGCAGATCCACTGCTGCGCCCTGCGGGTACGGAGTGAACTCTGTGCCCTCGGAGTACATCGTCGTTCGGCCCTTCGGGTCGAGGCCGGCCAGGCCGAGCTTCCAACCGAGGAACTTGCCGACGGCGTTGAGCGTCGCCTGCGAAGGCTCGACAGTGGAGTAGTCACCCATCATCGCGATACCGGTGGTGTTCTCGTTGAAGCCGCCGGCGTGCGCGCCCTGAACTGCCTTGTCGAGTCCGCCTGCGCGGCCTTCGAAGGTCTGACCGTACTTGTCGACGAGGACGTTGTATCCGACGTCGCACCAACCGAGAGTCCGTGCGTGGTAGGCGTAGATCGAGCGGACGATGCCGGCCGATTCTTCCTTGGTGTAGTTGTTGCTGCCCGCGGTGTGATGGACAGTTGCTCCACCGGTGAAGTCGTCGTACGTGGGGGAGTCGCATCGAAGTGACTCGTCTGCTCCCCACTGTGCGCGGGTGATGACGGACGGTCCGCTGCCGCCGAGCGGCGCTGCGACGGCCTGCAGATTGCTGTCTGCCTCGCTGACACCCGGGTCGATCAGCACGGCGGTGACGGCGTCTGCTGCGGTCGTCACCTGGCGAAGCGGCTTGGACACCGAAGCGGGGGTGTACCCGAGTTCGCCGGTGGCTGCGGGTGCTTCAGCAGGCGCAGGCGCTTCAGCGGGTGCGGCTTCCGGAGCGGGCGCGGGGACAGCTTCCGGCAGGGGTGCGGCTTCCGGAGCCGGAGCCGGCACAGTCTCGGCTGCGGGGGCAGCGGCACCCTGCGGGGTGAGGATCTGGATGGACTTGGTGGCGCCGACGAAGACCGGTTCGGTGGCGGTACCGGAGTTGGTGGCCTGATCCGAGCTGGCGGAGTCGATGGCGTCAGGGGTGAACCACGGGCCCCAGGTGCCGTCTTCGGCGAGGGCGCGGACCTTGGACTGCGCCGAGGCGATCGTGTCCGAGGTCAACGCGACCATGCTGAACGGAGTGTCGCGGGCGACTTCCTTGACCACAGCGCCTGGCTCTTCCTCGGAAGGAACCGGAGCGGTCTCGGTCGGGCCGCCGGGAGCAGCGGGTGCCGGGAACAGCTCGGTCGGCAGCGTGATTCCGGGAGGTAGCGGGATTTCGGTCGGGAGCTTGAGGTTTCTCAGATCACCGAGGTTGATGTCGGGGAGATCGAGACCGGTCAGCTCCTTGACCGGAATGATGATGTCGGGCACCGACGCGAGGAGCACCTCTGCGATCTGGGTCGGCACTGCTACTGACGTCGTTTCGTTCGCGGAACGTACATCGGACGTAGTGCTCGTGAAGCCGTAGACCGCAAAAGGACTTGCGACAGCCACTGCGGCTACAGCCCCGAGTACGAGCGAGGGCTTCGGTCGACGGTGTGGCAAGGGATTACTCCTCGGTTGTAGTTACTTGCGAGCGAACTTCAGGGCCGATGACGGCCGTGAACGGAATCCTTCAAAACCGGATCCGAGCAGGTCGGATGCCATGTTCTGGGGTTGAACTCCAGTTTTCGGACGCGTACGTCTGCAACTCGTGATGCTGGTGTGACTCGTGTGACTGGTGTTGCTAACTCCAAACACTCTTGCCACACTAGTCACAAAAGTCCATAACGCTCAACCTTAGGGTGAGACTTTAGTTAAATCGTTGTGGACTGGCCTGCGCGCGGAGTACCGACTTCGCGGACTCGTGAGGCCGGTAGCGATGAGGAGAGCATTGATGGCGAGAAGCGGAAGAAGCGGAACTGCAGGTAAGAAGCCTGCGTCCGGTCGCGCAGGTCGCTTTCTGGTGGGCGGACCCGGGAGGCGAACCTCACTGACGCGGGTCTCGGTCCTCGGACTCGTTCCAGCTCTTGCACTCGGCGTCGCGATCGGAGGTTTCACGCAAATCCGCGCTGACGAGCCGTCGATCCTGCACGCCGTCGCCGCCGACACACAATTCACGCTCTCCGGTCACGGCAACGGACATGGCCGCGGAATGGGCCAGTGGGGCGCTTACGGCTACGCCAAGAACGACGGCTGGTCCGGCGAGCGAATCCTCAGTCACTACTACGGTGGAACTATCCTGGACTCCATGCCGCCCGCGCAGATGAGTGTGCGGCTCACCGCTCAGGACAACTCGACACTCGACGTCTACTCCGACGCCGGCCTCGTGGTCAACGGTCAGCGCACCGCGCCCGGTGAAGCAGCCCATCTCACTGCACTGCCCGGTGGCGGTGCACAGGTGATTGTCACCAGCGGGTGCGGTGGCGGGGTCGTCTGGGAAGCGGTCACCGAGCATCCGTGGGTGGATCCGGTGGATCTCGGTCCTGATCGACCTGCCGACCAGTTCCTGAAGCTGTGCGACAACGACGCGCCCTACCGCGGTGCCCTCGGCGTAGTGCTCGACAACGGCTCGGCTCGGACGGTCAATCTCCTCGACATGGAGGATTACCTGCTCGGCGTAGTGCCGGTGGAGGCAAAGGCAGAATGGGCCGATTCCGGTGGGGCCGAAGCGCTCCGGGCTCAAGCCGTCGCAGCGCGCTCGTACGCTGCAACCGAACATCGGTCCTCGTACGCCGACACCTGCGACACGCAGGACTGCCAGGTGTACGGCGGGGCGGGCAAGGAAGATCCCCGCACCACCGAGGCGGTTCGCTCCACCGCCGGCGCCGTTCTGTCGCGTGACGGCAAGATCGTTGCCACCGAATTCTCTTCGTCCACAGGGGGTTACAGTTCCGGCGGTGAATTCCCGGCTGTCGAGGATCTCGGTGACGCCCTTTCGCCCAATCATGACTGGACAGTGAATCTGACCGCGGGTGAGATTGCGGACGCCTTCGATGTGGGCGAGCTGCAATCGCTCAAGATTCTCTCGCGCAACGGATTCGGTACCGACGGCGGGCGAGTGACGGCAGTCGAGGTAGTCGGAACAGATGCAACTGTTGGCGCCACCGGAATTCAGTTCCGCCAGAAACTCGGCCTGAAATCGGACTGGTTCACCATCGGCGACGGCGCTGGTGTGGTAGTGGCACCGGATTCGGAATCGACAGTGCCGGAATCCAATTCGCCATCCGACGATCTATCGGGTACGGTTACGGAGACGCAGATCGAGAAGAAGTATCGGGAGCTCGGCGGTGAAAGCGGCTCTCTCGGTGCTCCTGCCGGCCCGGAGATGCAGTTGCCCTCCGAAGCAGGCACTTTCCGTGTCTACGAAAACGGAACCATCATCTGGACAAAGGTTTTGGGTGCGCAGGTAGTTGATGCCGACGTGCTCCGCGAGTGGATACCGACGGGCGGAAGCTAGGGGAAGGTCGGTCGGTAGCGACTCGCACGTATCGACTCTGAAGGGTCTCTGCCGTAACCCGGCGGAGGCCCTTCAGGTCGTTCAGGGCTCATTGGTTGTCGGTCAGATGGTCGGAGCGTCGCCGAGCAAGCGGTACTCGAGCCACAACTCCGCACGTTCCGTGGGGGAGCCGAGGTCCAGCTGGAGAAGGCTCTCGATCCGAGCGAGTCTGCTGCGCAACGTATGCCGATGAATATTCAGCGCTGTGGCTGCGGCGTCGCCCACACCGTTGTGTGCCAACCACATGGCCAAGGTTCGGTAGAGATCGCTACCGCCCTTCGCTTCCAGGAGTGGGCGCAAGTGTGCCGCCGCGAATGCCGTCGAGCGATCCTGGTCGAGAAATGCGGACAATCCGCTCTCCGAGAGTTCGGCGAACCGCATCGAAGGCAGGTTGCGGGCGCCGGCCTCGGCTGCTGCCTGCGCGGCTTGGCGTCTGGCGCGTGAGAGATCGTCCCACCACAGCATGTCCGACACGCCGACGGTTACGTCGATTTCGTTGACGCGGGCGAGGATTCGACCACTGTCCGTAGCCGAGACGACGGCGATCAACGCTCCGTCGGTGATGCCGAACGCCAGATCGCGGCTGAGACCGTCGAGCAGTGAGACGGACACGCTTTCGAGTAGTCCGCTCGGGCCCGCTACATGGAAGACCTGGAAAGGCTCGACCGGAAATCCTCCCCACAGTTCCCCGGAGATGTTGCGGGCGAGCGCATTCTGTCCTTCGAACAGCTGATGCATCGCCACGGTACGCAAGTGGTTCATCGTCAGCTGTGCATCTCGGGTTCGAGCCGTCATCAACGTGAGCAGGGAGGCGGCCGCGATGACGATGCCCTGATTCAGTGAACCGACAGCGCCAGGGCAACCGGCGACGAGGTATCCCATCAGCTTTCCCCTCGACGTAGTCAGAGGGTGCGAGATGACGTCCTCGTTCTCGCTCGTGACGAAGCTGACCTCCATCGGGCGAGCGTCGCGCTCGGGGGCCGTTCGCTCGATTCCTGCGGCCGCAGCGGTGTGCGAGATCTCGACGGTGTGTCCGGCCGAGTCCAGCAGCGCTGCCCATCCGCCGATCAATTCCGCGACCCGTCGTACGACCGCCCGGGTGCCGTTGACCGTCACCGCAGCTTGGAGCAGTCGGCGCAGGCTCTGGTAGTTGCTGCGCAGCGCTTTCATGTCGTCGTCGGATTGCGCCTTCGACACGGCTTTGGTCAGCGCGATGAAGGGAGTTCGCAACGGGACGTCGAGAAGGGGCACACTGAAACGGGTGGCCGCATCCACCAGAGTCTGCGGTGCCTGCTCGTATCCGAGGCCGGTTCCGAAACCGATTCCGGCAATTCCGGCCGCCACCAGGGTCCGTACGAATCGGGTCGTTTCCGCGGCCGTCGTCGGTAGTGACACCCCGGTGATGAGCAGTAGTTCGCCGCCGTCGAGGAAGGGCGTCGGATCAGGAAGTTCGGAGACATGTGCCCAGGTCAGGGTGCGATCGAGCTGATCGTGCCCCGCCAGGACGCGAAGGCCGAACTGGTCGGTCGCACAGAGTTGGCGGAGCGTGATGGGCATGGGTCCAGTCTGACACCCTGGACTCGCCACTTTGTAGTGCCTGCGGTCACGTTTGTACAAAGTGGAGCCTGACGCGAGCTTGCCGAAGGTCCGACACTGGCGCTATCGAAAATGCGCTCCAGCAGAGCGTCACCGAGATCCACGTCCCGAACAGCCCACAAGGAGTACTGATGTCCAGTACAGACCAGCCGGCACTTCAGCACACGCTGAAGAAGCGGCATCTGTCGATGATTGCGATCGCGGGCGTCATCGGCGCCGGACTGTTCGTCGGCTCCGGTGTGGCAATTCAGGAGACGGGCCCAGGCGTCCTGGTCTCCTACGCACTTGCCGGTGTCGTCGTCATCCTCGTGATGCGCATGCTCGGTGAGATGTCGGCAGCGTCGCCGGAAACCGGCTCGTTCTCGTCGTACGCCGACAAGGCCATCGGCCGCTGGGCGGGCTTCTCGATCGGCTGGCTGTACGCGTGGTTCTGGATCATCGTGCTCGGCATCGAGGCCACTGCCGGTGCCCTCATCATGAATCGCTGGGTTCCCGGCGTTCCCCAGTGGACCTGGGCATTGATTCTGATGATCGTGCTGACGCTGACCAACATCATCTCGGTCAAATCCTTCGGTGAGTTCGAGTTCTGGTTCGCGTCCATCAAGGTCGTCGCCATCATCGCGTTCCTCGGCATGGGTGTCGTGGCGATCTGCGGATGGATGCCGGGCGTCGAAGCACCCGGAATGACCAACCTGACCGGTCACGGCGGTTTCCTGCCGAACGGAACAGGAGCCATGCTCGCCGCAGTCCTTGTGGTCGTGTTCTCGTTCTTCGGCGCCGAAATCGCCACCATCGCCGCCGGTGAATCGGCCAACCCGCTCGAAGCTGTTCGTGCAGCCGTCAAGTCCGTCGTCTGGCGAATCCTCATCTTCTACATCGGCTCGATCGCGGTGGTCGTCACGCTGCTTCCCTGGGACAGCGCATCGGTCGCGCTCAGCCCGTACGTCGCCGTCATGGACTCCTACGGCATTCCGGCCGCAGGCAACATCATGGACGTCGTCGTTCTCACGTCGGTGCTGTCTTGCCTCAACTCCGGTCTCTACACCGCGAGCCGCATGATCTTCTCCCTCGCCGGTCGCGGCGACGCCCCCAAGTCGCTCTCACGTATCGAGAAGACCGGCGTCCCGATGCGTGCCGTCCTCGTCTCGACGATCGTCGGCTTCCTGACCGTCGGCATGAACTACCTCTCCCCGGACAAGGTTTTCCTGTTCCTGGTCAACTCCTCCGGAGCGATCGCACTGTTCGTCTGGCTCGTCATCTCGGTGTCCCAGCTGCGTACCCGCCGCAAGCTCGAAGCTTCGGGCCAGGAGCTGGAACTCAAGATGTGGTTCTTCCCGTACCTCACCTACGCGACGATCGCTGCCATCATCGCGCTCTGCATCGGCATGCTCACCCTGGACTCGACTCGCAGTCAGATGTTCGTGTCCCTGGGACTCGCAGCGATCCTCGTGGGCATCGGGCTCTACCGCTACCGGAATTACAAAGACACCGAAGCCGCCGACGCCGAGGTCGTGCCGGTAGCCGAGAGCGCTCCCACACCCTGACACCAACGTCCCCATCTGCGAGATACTTCGATGTCCTAGTATCGGCCACGGACAGAGAAATCGACGTGAGCACAGCAGATGGGGACAATCATGACCACACCCGAACCGATCGTCATCGTCGACGGGGCCAGGACCCCAGTCGGTAGCTTCGGCGGCGTCTTCAAGGACGTACCCGCACACGAGCTGGGTGCCGCAGCAGCCAAGGCCGCGCTGAGCCGCGCCGGCGTTGCACCCGAAGACATCGACGAGGTCGTCATGGGCTGCATCGGCCAGGTCGGCCCTGACGCCTACAACGCACGCCGCGTCGGCATTGCCGCCGGACTGCCCGAGAACGTCCCCGCCTACACCGTCAACCGCCTCTGTGGCAGCGGCCTGCAGGCCGTGTGGTCGGCGGCGATGCAGATGCGTTGGGGCGCAGCTGCCATCACCCTCGCCGGCGGCGACGAGAGCATGTCCCGCATGCCGTTCTACGACTTCGCAGCCCGCTCGGGCTACAAGCTCGGCGATCGCAGCCTCGTCGACGGCACCGTCGCCATGCTCACCGACCCGTTCAGCAAGGCTCACATGGGCCGCACCGCCGAAGCCGTCGCCCGCAAGTACGGCGTCAGCCGCGAGCAGCAGGACGAGTTCGCCGTCGAATCGCAGCGCCGCGCGGCAACCGACACAGCGAAGGCGGCATTCGCCGAGGAAATCACTCCCGTCGAGACCGGTGGTCGACGCTCGGTCACCATCACCGAGGACGAGCATCCCAAGCCCGGAACCACTGTCGAAACCCTCGCCAAGCTGCGCCCCGCATTCGAAGAAGGCGGATCCGTCACCGCCGGTAACGCGTCGGGCATCAACGACGGCGCCGGCGCACTCGTCCTCGCGACAGGCACCGAGGCAGCCAAGCGCGGCCTCACCGGACTCGTCACGCTCGAAACCGTCACGACGGCAGCCATGGAGCCCGGCCTGATGGGCTACGCTCCCGTGCTCGCTCTCGAAAAGCTTTTTGCGCAAACAGGATTGAAGCCGTCCGACATCGGCACCGCCGAGGTCAACGAGGCCTTTGCTTCGCAGGCCATCGCCGTCATCCGTGACAGTGGCCTGGATCCGGAAAAGACCAACCCGTACGGCGGAGCAATCGCCCTCGGACACCCGGTCGGCGCCACCGGAGCCATCCTCACGCTGCGCGCGGCACGCGACATGGTCCGTCGCGACCTCGAATTCGGCATCGTCACCATGTGCATCGGCGGCGGTCAGGCACTCGCTGCCCTGCTGAAGCGAGTCTGATCATGGCGACCAAGCGCAAGCCGTCGTGGCACGACGAAGAGATCACCGCAGTAGCCGAACTGGCCCGTGGTTTCTTCGATCGTGAACTGATCGCCAAGCGTGAGCAGTGGGACGCTCAGCATCGCGTCGACCGATCCGTGTGGCTCGAAGCCGGCAAGCTCGGCCTGCTGTGCTGCTCGATTCCCGAGGAATACGGCGGGGGCGGTGGAACTTTCGCGCACGATCTCGCTGTCTTCGAGGCGCAGGGCTACTGCGGTGACTATGCACTCGGCAACTCGGTGCACAGTGGCATCGTCGCCCACTACGTCCTCGAGTACGGCAACGAAGAGCAGAAGAAGGCCTGGCTGCCCGGCATGGCGACGGGTGAAATCCTCGGCGCCATCGGAATGACCGAGCCGGGAACAGGTTCCGACCTCAAGGCCATCACCACCTCCGCGATCCGCGACGGTGACCACTACGTCGTGAACGGGTCGAAGACCTTCATCACCAACGGTGGCAGCGCCGACATGATCGTGCTCGCCGTCAAGACCGATCCCAAGGCCGGAGCCAAGGGAGTCTCGCTCTTGATCGTGGATCTTCGTGACTGCGAAGGCTTTGCTGTCGGCCGCGTGCTCGACAAGGTCGGTCAGCACGGCGCCGATACGTCGGAGCTGTCCTTCACCGACGTTCGCGTTCCCGTCTCGAACCTCCTCGGCGAGTCCGAGGGGCTCGGCTTCGGTCAGCTGATGGCGCAGTTGGTGCAGGAACGCCTCATCATCGGCGCGCAGGCCATCGGCACCATCGAGCGTGCAGTCGAGGAGACCGTCGCGTACACCAAGGCGCGTCAAGCGTTCGGGCACAGCCTCTTCGAGTTCCAGAACACCGCCTTCGAGCTCGCCGAGTGCCAGACGATCGCACGCACCTGTCGCGTGTTCCTCGACAATTGCATCGAGGATCACCTCAACGGCGAGCTGGACGGCGCCGACGCCGCCATGGTCAAGTACTGGCTCACCGAGCAGCAATGCGCCGTCGTCGACCGGTGCGTGCAGCTTTACGGCGGGTACGGCTACATGCGTGAATACCCGATTGCGCGCATGTACGAGGACTCCCGCGTGCAGAAGATCTACGCCGGTGCCAACGAAGTGATGAAGGGCATCATCGCGAAGAGTCTTTGATCACCGGTGTCGAAAACCATTGACACCGACCGGGCACCCACCGAGCATTTCGGTGGGTGCCCTTGGTGTGCCTACAAGTGGTATCGAGCTGTTCGGAAGGCAAACACTGATGAGCTTCACCATCGACGTCGGATCGGCGCGCGTCACACAACTGACCGAACTGGCCCATTGGCCGTTTCCACCGCGAGAGCTTTTTCCGCACGCGGGTGAGACGGAGATCGAGGAAGCGTCGGCACGGCTGACACCGGAGTTCTTCGAGGCGGAAAGCGGCGACCTCGTACTTGCCATCCACACCTACCTGGTGGAGATCGGCGGTAAGGCCATCGTCGTCGACACCGGCAACGGCAACAGCAAGCACCGACCGAACCTCTTGCCGCACCACATGTTCGGTACCGACTACCTCTCACGCTTCACGGCCACCGGCGTCGCCGTGGACGACGTCGATATGGTGGTCAGCACACATCTGCACCCCGATCACTGTGGTTGGAACACCAACCTCGACGCCGAAACCTGGCGGCCCACCTTTCCCCTCGCGACCTACATTTTCGACCGCACCGAACTGACTGCGCTCGAACAACTCGCCGCCGACGGCCCACACGAAGGAGTGGTCTCGGATCTCGCGCAGACCTTCGAGGACAGCATCCGTCCCGTTCTGGACGGGGCGAAGTGGGCGGCGGTCGGCGACGGTCACGTCCTGGCCGCATCGGCAGGCACAAGCGTCGTCGTGCGCAGCGCGCCCGGTCACACACCGGGCCACATCGTGATCGAGATTCGCACTGCGGACGGTGGCGCCGTCATCTCCGGCGACGTGATCCACCATCCGATTCAGTTTCTGTACCCGGACCTCAGCCAGGGCGGTGACGCTGACCCCGACATCGCCAGGGTCACTCGCCGCGAACTTCTCGAACGCTGCGCGTCGGAGGGACTCCTTCTACTTCCCGCGCACTTTCCGGTCGACGAACCGATCACCATCGGTTTCGATACGGCGGGTGTGCCGAGTGCGGCGGGTCTGATTGGTCCCGCAGCGTCCTGACTTGCTGCATCGGCCCTGGTGACGCATCCAACCCTCGGCTTCCGAACAGGTCCGATACCCTGGTTCATCGTGACCGCTGCAAATTCAGAGACCGCCCGTGCCCAGTACGACCTGATCGTCGTCGGTTCGGGATTCTTCGGGCTGACCATCGCCGAGCGTGCCGCTACCCAACTGGGTAAGCGCGTGCTGGTGCTGGATCGCCGTCACCACCTGGGGGGAAACGCATACTCGGAGGCAGAGCCGGAGACCGGCATCGAGGTCCACAAGTACGGTGCCCACCTGTTCCACACCTCCAACAAGAAGGTCTGGGACTACGTCACCCAGTTCACGGAGTTCACGAGCTACCAGCACCGCGTGTTCGCGCTGCACAAGGGGCAGGCGTACCAGTTCCCGATGGGACTCGGCCTCGTGTCGCAGTTCTTCGGTCGGTACTTCACGCCCGAAGAAGCTCGCGCCCTCATCGCCGAGCAGTCCAGCGAGATCGACTCTAAGGATGCCTCCAACCTCGAAGAGAAGGCGATCTCCCTGATCGGGCGCCCACTCTACGAAGCATTTGTGCGTGACTACACCGCAAAGCAGTGGCAGACCGACCCCACCGAGCTGCCCGCGGCGAACATCAGCCGCCTGCCCGTCCGCTACAACTTCGACAACCGCTACTTCAACGACACCTACGAGGGCCTACCCGTCGACGGCTACACGGCGTGGCTCGAGAACATGGCTAAGGATCCGAAGATCGAGGTCCGCCTCGACACCGATTACTTCGACGTCCGCGACGAACTGCGCACCGCCAGCCCTGACGCACCTGTCATCTACACGGGCCCCCTCGACCGCTACTTCGACTACTCCGAAGGTTCGCTCGGATGGCGCACCCTCGACTTCGAGACCGAGGTTCTGCCCACCGGAGACTTCCAGGGCACCCCCGTCATGAACTACAACGACGCGGACGTCCCGTTCACCCGCATCCACGAGTTCCGTCACTTCCATCCGGAGCGCGAGTACCCGACCGACAAGACCGTCATCATGCGTGAGTTCTCACGTGCCGCCGAGTCGACGGACGAGCCGTACTACCCGATCAACACTCCCGAGGATCGCGAGAAGCTCTCCGCGTACCGCTCACGCGCCAAGAAGGAGACCGCGGAGAACAAGGTCCTCTTCGGTGGGCGCCTCGGCACCTACCAGTACCTGGACATGCACATGGCAATCGCCAGCGCGCTGACCATGTTCGAGAACACCCTGCGCCCGCATCTCGAATCGGGTGCGGAATTGGCAGGGGAGAGCGAATGAACGCACGTCATCTACTCGAAGGCGAAGATGCCGTCAGCGGCGACGAAGTGACTTACCTCGGTAAGTCCCTGCTCCAGCGGATCATCCTGCCCCGCGCCGGTGAGCCGCTCGACGTCCGCACGTTGTACTTGGAAGAGTCCTGGTCCAACAGTCGGCGGGCGCACTCCACCTCGCGCACGTCGGTAGCGCTAGGCGCCGAGACCGAGGTCTCGTTCGCCACCTACTTCAACGCGTTCCCCGCCAGCTACTGGCGGCGCTGGTCCATTCTGAAATCTGTGGTCCTGCGTCTGGAACTGTCCGGACACGGCCGCGTCGACATCTACCGTTCCAAGGCGGATTCCTCGCGAATTCACGTGGAAGGCAAGGAATTTGCCGACGGCGATGCCGCGCTCGAGTTCGAGGTGGAACTGGCGCCGTTCGAGGACGGTGGCTGGATCTGGTTCGACATCACCACCGATACGGCCGTGGTCGTCGAGAGCGGTGGCTGGTACGCGCCCCTCGAAGCACCCGGCGAAGCGACTGTCGCCGTTGGCATTCCGACGTTCAACCGTCCTACGGACGCGGTCAAGGCGCTTGCTGCACTGGCTTCGGATCCGCTGGTGTCGGACGTGATCAAGGCCGTCATCATGCCGGATCAGGGTACCCGCAAGGTGCGTGACGAACCCGGATTCGCCGAAGCTGCTGCAGCGCTCGGTGATCGGCTCGCCATTCACGATCAGGGCAACCTCGGCGGTTCGGGCGGATACAGCCGAATCATGTACGAGGCACTCAAGACCACGCAGTGTCAGCACATTCTGTTCATGGACGACGACATCGAGATCGAACCCGACTCGATTCTGCGTGCGCTTTCGTTCTCACGTTTCGCGAAGTCGCCGATGCTGGTGGGTGGGCAGATGCTCAACCTGCAGGAACGCAGCCACCTCCACGTGATGGGTGAAGTGGTCAACCGCGGCACCTTCATGTGGTCCGCGGCGCCGAACGTCGAATACGACCACGACTTCTCGAAGAAACCGCTGCGCGAGTCGAAGCTCCTGCACCGCCGCATCGACGTCGACTTCAATGGCTGGTGGATGTGCATGATCCCGCGCCACGTCGCCGAAGAACTCAAGCAGCCTCTGCCGCTCTTCATCAAGTGGGACGACGTCGAATACGGTTTGCGCGCAAAGGAAGCCGGATACCCGACCGTCACGCTGCCCGGTGCCGCGATCTGGCACATGGCGTGGAGCGACAAGGACGACGCCATCGACTGGCAGGCGTACTTCCACCTCCGTAACCGCTTGGTGGTGGCAGCGCTCCACATGCCGGGCAACGGCCGTGGCCTCGTGGTCAACACGGTGAAGGCAACGCTCAAGCACCTGCTGTGCCTCGAGTACTCCACCGTCGCGATCCAGAACAAGGCCATCGCGGACTTCCTCGCCGGACCCGAGCACGTCGCGAACATGCTGCCGACAGCACTCGGTGAGGTCCACGCCCAGCGCAAGGAATTCTCCGACGCCGTCGTACTGCCGTCGTCGACTGCGCTTCCGCTGCCCTCGGGTGCGGATGTCGGGGACGTGAGCCTGCCGTTGTCGACCGTCGCGAAGATCACCCGGGTCCTCAGGGCCGGAGTGCACAACGTGAAGCCGGCCAAGCCCGAACACCTCGAGCGGCCTCAGCTCAACGTGCCGACCATCGACGCGCGTTGGTTCCTGCTCTCACAGGTCGACGGTGTCACCGTCACCACGGCTGACGGTCGCGGCGTCGTCTACCGCAAGCGAAACCCGAAGCTTGCACTCGAACTCCTCAAGGAAGCCACACGGTTGCGCCGCGAACTCGCCGCGCGTTTCCCTGAGCTCAAGAAGCAGTACCAGGACGCCGTTCCTTCACTGACCAGCACGGAAAGGTGGGAACGTGTCTTCGGCATCTCCTGAAGTACGGATTCTGGCCGGAATTCAATCGACCGTCGGGCAGTTGCCGGGAGCCGTGAAGGTCGCCCGCGGCATGTCGCACTTCGGTGAGCACTCCCTCGGGTGGATCGCGATCGCAGCCGTCGGAGCCGCCGTGGACAAGCCGCGTCGACGCGAATGGGCCGGAGCGGCCGTCGGAGCGTTCGGTGCACACGCCGCCTCCGTGGTGATCAAACGAGTTGTCAGGCGCAAGCGACCTTCGGATCCGTCGGTGCAGGTCAACGTCTCGACGCCGAGCAAGCTCAGCTTCCCGTCGTCACACGCGACGTCGACGACGGCGGCGGCTGTGCTGATCGGTCGACTCACCGGGCTACCCTTACCGGCGTTGCTGGTGCCCCCGATGATGCTCTCGCGTCTGGTCCTGGGAGTTCACTACCCGACCGACGTACTCGCCGGAGCGGCACTGGGAGCCGCATCCGCGGCGGTAGTTCGCCGGGTCGAAGAAGCCAGAGCCGAACAGAAATGTGGAGATAAATGAGCGAGGAACCGGCTACGGTCAGCGGACCCCCGAAGTCCCTGCCCGCCGGCATCGTCAAGGCGCTTCGCCCACGTCAGTGGGTCAAGAACGTCCTTGTGCTGGCAGCGCCCATCGCGGCCGGAACCGCCACCGAAGGCGACGTGCTCCTGCCCGTCGCGCTGGCGTTCGTCGTGTTCTGCATGGCGGCATCGGGCATCTACCTCGTCAATGACGCGATGGACGTCGAAGCCGACCGTGCTCACCCCACGAAGCGATTCCGTCCCATCGCGGCCGGAGTTCTGCCCGTCAACATCGCCTACGGCATGGCAGTCGTACTGCTGTCCGCTGCGATCGGCCTGTCCTTCCTGGCCAACTGGCAACTCGCCGTGGTCATGGGCGTGTACATCGTCATCCAGCTCGCGTACTGCTTCGGCCTCAAGCATCAGGCCGTCATCGACATTTGCATCGTCTCGTCCGGCTTCCTGCTTCGGGCGATCGCCGGTGGCGTTGCCGCCGAGATCGATCTCTCGCAGTGGTTCCTGCTGATGATGGCTTTCGGTTCGCTCTTCATGGCCGCAGGCAAGCGTTACGCCGAACTGCAGTTGGCCGAGAAGACCGGCGCGAAGATCCGTAAGTCCCTCGAGAGCTACACGATGACGTACCTGCGTTTCGTGTGGACGATGGCAGCGACGACGCTGGTCCTCTGCTACGGACTGTGGGCGTTCCAACAGGACGCCATCAAGGGCACCAACTGGTACGCCATCTCGATGGTGCCGTTCACCATCGCGGTGCTGCGATACGCGGTGGACGTCGACGGCGGCGAAGCCGGAGAGCCTGAGGAGATCGCGCTCGGTGACCGGGTGTTGCAACTCCTCGCGATTGCGTGGATCGGAGTAGTGGGTGTCGCTGTCTACCTCGTCTGAGCCACGCACCGAGGCCGACCCGCACGTCGACACTGCGGCGAACCGCACCACCCTCAGTCGAGGAGTTTTTCTCGGCGGGGTGGTGCTTGCTGCTGCCCTCATGTTCTGGGGCGCGTGGGAGCGTCGCTGGATCGCCGACGACGGACTCATCGTCTTGCGAACCGTCCGCAATCTGCTGGCGGGGAACGGCCCGGTCTTCAATGCGGGTGAACGTGTCGAGGCGAACACGAGTACCGCGTGGACGTACATCGTCTACGCATTCAGCTGGCTCACGCAGATCCGCCTCGAATACGTCGTCCTGACGATCGCGCTCGTACTCTCGACTGCTGCTGTCGTGTTGGCGATGCTCGGCACCGGTCGTTTGTACCGCGGCGTGCGGCGGTCGGCGGGCGGAACGATCCTGCTGGTTCCGGCAGGTGTTCTCGTCTACATCGCTGTTCCGCCTGCGAGAGATTTCGCCACGTCCGGGCTCGAAACGTGCCTGGTGATCTTCTGGATCGCGCTCCTGTGGCTATTGCTCGTTCGGTGGGCGCAGGCGTCGACGCCGTCCACAGCGTCAATCCTGACTCTCTCGTTCGTGGCCGGCCTCGGACCACTGGTTCGACCCGAGATGGCGATTCCCGGTGCTGCCGCGTTGATGATGATCGTTCTCTCCGCCGGCCTGACCTGGAAGATTCGCACACTGATCGTGGTCGTCGCGGGACTTGTCCCGGTGGGCTATCAGATCTGGCGAATGGGCTATTACGCCTTGCCGTACCCGAACACCGCGGTGTCGAAGGACGCAGGTGGCGCGAAGTGGGCGCAGGGTTTTGCGTACCTGTGGAACCTCGTCGGGCCCTACCTGCTCTGGTTGCCGTTGCTGTTCCTGCTCATCGGTGCGCTGCTGCTCGTGTGGCGAAGCCGAGCGGACGCACCAGTCACCGCCACCGATCAACCGGCACGCCCGCTGTGGCAGCGCTTTCAGCAGTTCCTGCGCACCCCGCGGGCGGTTGTCACCTTCATTCTCGGCAGTGGGCTGATCCTCGGGATCTACTCGCTGCGCGTCGGCGGCGACTTCATGCACGGCCGCGTCCTGTTGCCGGTGCTATTCTGCCTGCTCATCCCGGTCGCGGTCATTCCGTTGCGGGTACCTGCCAGGTCAGCGTTCGGCAGCAACCGAGACACCGCAATCTTCGGTGTCTCAGCGGTGCTGTGGATCGGCACGATCATCTGGGCTTTCTTCGCCGCCAACACGACGGGGATGCCGGAAGGCTCCGTGGTGGGACGCTCGGGAATCGTCGACGAGCGCGCGTTCTACGCACTCAACACCGGTCACAAGCACCCGATCCTCGCTGAGGACTACCTCGACTATCCGCGGATGCGTGCCATGGTCGAGACCATTGCGCGGACCCCGGAGGGTGGGCTGCTGCTGCCGTCGGCGAGCTACGACTCCTGGTTCGTCGTCCCGCCGCCCGGACCGCTCGCAGAGCCGGCCGAGCACGTCGTCTTCTTCCTCAACCTCGGAATGACGAGCATGAACGTCGGCCTCGACGTCCGGGTGCTCGATCAGATGGGCCTGGCGTACCCGCTGGCAGCTCACACCGAGCGACTCGAGGACGGCCGGATCGGGCACGACAAGAATCTCTATCCGGACTGGGTGGTCGCGGACACGGGAATGATCGACGTTCGCCCGTGGCTGCCGTTCTTCCTCGACGAGGACTGGGTTGCGGACGCGAAGCTGGCCATCACCTGCCCGGAAACGCAGGAGCTGCTGACGTCGTACCGCTCCGAGCTGACCTGGGCCAGATTCAAACAGAACTTCCAGCAGGCATTCGACTTCGCGAAGTACCGATTCGACCGGGTTCCGGCCTACGAATTGGAACGCTGCGGGCTCGTGTCGCCAGAGCCACCCAGGTGATGTGATCAGCATCACCGACGGTTGAGGGTTTGAATATTTCGATTCAGTAACACCGAATCGATTGGCCACGATGTACTCGAAGACGATTCACCTAACCTGAATCGCCCCCAGGGGTGACGACGGTGTCGCTCGCGGACTGGGACGTAACGATCTGTCTATTTGTCACAGCTGAACCTGTGACATAAAGTCCAGCGAGCGCAGTGTGACTTGGAAGAGGTCCGCTGCCGACCTGAACTTGTTCGGGCTGGCAGAAAAGCCTGTTCCCCGACGGAATCCGCCGGAACCACTCACCGAGTGGGTGCCGCAGACGAAGAGAGAGAGCAGTATCCATGCGTTTTGCCAGAAAGAGGCTGACCCAGCGCCTCAAGCACCGAGCGTTGGCCATCGGTGCCGCAGCACTTGTGCTTCCCCTTGCTGCAGGTGTTGCCGGTAGTGCTGTCGCCTCTGCTGCGCCCGCGCACACTGCTCCCAGCCGCACCGTCCAGTCGGGCGGATACGACGAGCTGTGGGTGCCCTCCTCGATGGGCAACATCAAGGTCCAGGTCCAGTGGGCCGCTCGCGGCGGAAACGCTGCCCTCTACCTCCTCGACGGTCTGCGTGCGCGTAACGACGCCAACGCGTGGAGCTTCGAGACCAATGCGATGGACCAGTACCGCAACGACAACATCACCCTCGTGATGCCCGTCGGTGGCGAGTCCAGCTTCTACAGCGACTGGTATGCACCGTCGAACTTCAACGGCCAGCAGATCACGTACAAGTGGGAAACGTTCCTCACGCAGGAACTCCCCAACTTCCTCGCGAACTACGGCGTTTCGCCCACCAACAACGCGGTCCTCGGCCTCTCGATGGGTGGCAGCGCTGCTCTGACGCTGGCTGCTTACCACCGTGACCAGTTCAAGTTCGCCGGCTCGCTGTCGGGCTACCTGAACATCTCGGCTCCCGGTATGCGCGAGGCAATCCGCGTCGCAATGCTCGATGCCGGTCGCTTCAACGTCGACTCCATGTGGGGACCGCCGTGGAGCCCGTCCTGGCTGCGAAACGACCCGTTCGTCTTCGCCCCGCGTCTGCAGGGCCTGTCGATGTACATCTCGTCGGCAAGCGGCCTGCCCGGTGAATACGACCACCCGCGCGCACCGATCGACTACTACAACACGGCTAATGGCATGGGCCTCGAAGCTCTCGCCCTGGTCAACACCCGTGCATTCCAGATCCGCATGAACTCGCTGGGTATCCCGGCCACCTACAGCTTCCCGTCCAACGGCACGCACTCGTGGCCGTACTGGTCGGCAGAGCTGTGGAAGGCTCGCGGCCAGATCCTCGACACCATGAACGCTTGGTGATCGTGCGCGATCCCGTGACCTAGTCACTTCACCAGTGCCGTTCCGGACTCCTCGAAGGAGAACCGGGACGGCACTGGTGTATTCAGGTGCTGCACGAGCGCCAGATGTCAGTAACAATTGCACCACCAGTAACAGCGCGGCTACCCCAAGCAGGGATCGTTTGCGTGTAGAAATAGTTTCAACGGGGGTCTGGCTGCTCAGGCGGCTCCACGATCGACGCGCGGACCGAACGTAAGGAAAGAGAGTGAGCTCATGCGAGTAGGCCTTGCCAGGGAGGACCGTCGCCGGTCCCGGGCAACCTTCCGGACAAAGGTCGTCGGCGCACTGGCAGCGATGCTGGTTTTGCCGATCGCCGCGGGCTTGACGACTGCCGGAACCGCGGCAGCCGCGCCGGCACCTGCTCAGGCCGCACCGGCCGTGACCCAGAACCCCACCGGAGCAGCGGTCACGAAGGTCGACTGGCTCAGTGAGCGTCGCGTCGCACTGTGGGTGAACTCTCCCGCGATGGGCACCCCGATTCAGGTGCAGATCCTCTTGGCCCGCGATTGGAACGTCAATCCTTCGGCCAGCTTCCCCTCGGTCTGGATGCTCGACGGTCTTCGCGCGACCGACAACGAGAACGCCTGGACCTACGAAACCGACGCAGAGTCCTTCTACGCCGACAAGAACGTCAACGTCATTCTTCCCGTCGGCGGTCAATCCAGCTTCTACTCCGACTGGCTCCAGCCCGACAACGGCAAGAACTACCAGTGGGAGACGTTCCTGACCAAGGAACTGCCCTCCATCCTCGAAAAGGACTGGCGCACCACGCAGACGCGCGGAGTCGTCGGACTGTCGATGGGCGGAACGTCCGCGATGTTCCTCACGGCGCGTAACCCAGGCTTCTTCAAGTTCGCGGCTTCGCTGTCCGGCATCCTCACCACCACTTCGCTCGGCATGCCTCAGGCAATCCAGTTCGCGATGACCGACGCCGGTGGATACAACTCCGCCGCGATGTGGGGACCGCCGACCAACGCGCAGTGGGCTGCACACGATCCGTATGCGCTCGCCGAGAAGCTCAAGGGCGTCAGCCTGTACGTCTCGAGTGGTAGCGGTACGACAGGCCCGTACGACCAGCCGTCGGGAATTCCCGGCGTGAGCACAAACTACGCAGGCATGGGCCTCGAGATCCTCGCTCGCCTGACCTCGCAGACCTTCGCGACCAAGCTGAACCAGCTGGGAATCCCCGCGCAGGTCAACTACCGCCCGTCCGGTACCCACTCGTGGCCGTACTGGCAGTTCGAGCTCCATCAGCTGTGGCCGCAGTTGGCCAACGCTATCGGCGTCGAGGTCGAGAAGCCGGCTTGCGGCACGTCGGGTGAGATCGGTGCGACGGCTGCAGCCAACGGTTGGATCGGCGACTGCATCACGCCCGAGTACAGCGTCGCGGGTGGCCTGGCTCAGGACTTCCGCAACGGTCGCATCTACTTCACCAGTGGAACGGGTGCTCAGCCTGTCGCCGGCCGTATCGCCGGCGCGTACATGAACACCGGAGCAGCGGCGGGCCCGCTCGGCTTCCCGCGTACTCCCGAACTCGGTACGCCCGACGGACGCGGACGCTTCAACCACTTCCAGAACGGCTCCGTCTACTGGACCCCGCAGACCGGCGCTCACCCCGTCAGCGGCGACATCCTCGCCGAGTGGTCCGCACAGGGATGGGAAGGTGGCCCGCTCGGCTACCCGACCGCAGACGAGATCGCGACCCCCGGCAAGCCAGGCAAGGTCCAGGGATTCGAGATCGGCGCGATGTACAGCAGCGCCAACGGAACTCACGCGGTTCTCGGAATGATCATGGGCAAGTACGGCGAACTCGGCTGGGAAAACGGCTGGCTCGGATTCCCGAAGTCGAACGAGGTTCCGATCAAGGACAACGGACGCTTCACCGAGTTCGAGGGCGGCAACATCTACTGGAGCCCCGGCAGCGGTGCTTGGTCCGTCGAGAACGGCCCGCTCTTCGACGGTTGGAAGAGTGTCGGTTACGAAGGTGGACGACTCGGATTCCCGATCAGTGACAAATTCGACATTCCCGGTGGTGTCCAGCAGAACTTCCAGTTCGGCTACATCACGGTGATCGGTGACAAGACAGAAGTTCACTAACTCACAGTGGTGCACGACGGGCGGGCCCGATCACGGATCGGTGCCCGCCCGCGTGCGTTGCGTAACCTGTTGATGGACTTTCGACTGAAGGCAAGGACGGACATTGATGTCGCTTTTCTCGGGTAACCGAAACACTTGTGCACGCGCGATCGCGGTCGGCGCCCTGGCGCTCGCCACCGGTGGCGCACTTGTCGCGTGCGGTAGTGACGACTCCACTGCAACCTCCAATCCGGTCACCACGACGTCCGCTGCGGCTTCGTCCTCGAGCGGACCGGCGTCCGCGTCCGCCTCGGCGACCACGACGGCTTCGGCTGCGCCCACCAGTCCAGGAGCCGCGGCCACCGCGCCGCCGGAGCAGCCGCAGAGCATCGAAGGCTTCCCGGGGCCCACAGTCGTCGAGGTCAGCCCCGAGGCGCAGAAGTTCCTGGACGGGCTGAAGGCGAAGGGCATCACCCCGGCCGGTGACGGGAGCATCGCCGTCAACACGGCCAATTACATCTGCGCTGCCGGTCCTCAGACCGACGACGAGGTCCTGACCTTCGTGACCGCCTTCGTCGGCCAGGAAGCGTCGGCGGAAGGCAAGCAGATCACTCCCGATCAGGCAGGTGCGAACGCTCAGATCTACATCGACGTCGCCAACGCCACCTACTGCAAGTAGGAGCGGGAAATGGCGAGGTCTGGAAAGCGTCGTGGGTGCCTGATCCCGCTGCTGATCATTCTTGTGGTCGCAGCGGTCGTGATCGGCGGTTGGTACATCCTGGCCGGGCGGGTGCCCTCGCCGACTCCGATCCCGCCGAGCCCGGAGCCGCCGGTGACTCAGCCGGCCAGTTGCCCCGATGTCCAGGTAGTAGCCATACCGGGTACGTGGGAGTCGAGCGCTACCGACGACCCGTACAACCCGACGGCCAATCCGGCGTCGTTGATGCTGAACGTGACCCGCCCTCTGCAGGAGAAGTTCGATACTTCACGGGCCGACGTCTACACCGTTCCGTACGTCGCACAGTTTTCGAATCCGGTTGCGATCCCGCCGGACGGACAGCAGTCCTACAACAACAGTCGGGCCGCGGGAACTGCTGCCACTAACGACTTTCTGATGAAGCGGCACGCCGAGTGCCCGCTCACGAGCTACGTCCTGACCGGATTCTCCCAGGGGGCGGTGATCGCGGGTGACGTCGCAGCGAGTATCGGCGACGGCAGCGGCGCGGTGCCAGCCGATCTGGTTCTGGGCGTCGGCCTGATCGCCGACGGTCGGCGCGATCCGGCGTTCGGGAACACCGTTGGCCCAAGCGTTGCCGGTGTCGGCGCCGAGCTGTCGCTGAACGGGCTGAAGCTTCCCGGTCTCACGATGACCGGCCCGAGGCCTGGCGGTTTCGGTGACCTCAACGACCGGACCTATCAGATCTGCGCGCCCAGCGACGGTATCTGTGACGCTCCGGCCGCCGCTCTCAACCCGACCAACTGGCTGAGTTCGGCGCCGCGACTGCTCGAGTACTACAACAACCCTGTGCACGCGATGTACAACTCCTTCCAGGTCGATCCGAACGGCACGACGGCCACCCAGTGGATGGCACAGTGGGCTGCGGAGAAGATCGACGCCGCGCCGACGCCGCCCCACAGTTGAGACGCCGCCGCACTGTTGATTCGTCACAATCGGGCGTCTCGGGAGTTCGCTCGCGGGTAATCTGCTCGTTTGGTCCCGGTAGAGTGCTGCACGGTCCGGGGGCTTCCTCTACAGTGCTGTCACGTAAGTGACTGGCGAGTAGGTTCGGTTTGTCCGAGTTTGTAGTCCGAGTACGACGTACGTGTCCATCACAGGAGATCGATATATGAGTTCCACCCACGGCAGCGATGCCCGACGCAAATTTCGGTTTGCGGCCGGTGGCGAGGGCAACGCCGAAGAGGGTGGTGCGCGACGCTTCGTCAAGCTTGCGCAAAAGGCCGAGGAACTCGGTTACGACTCGTTCATGATTCCGGACCACCTGGGTAATCAGGTCGGCCCGATCGCCGCTCTCGGAGCGCTCGCGGTGGCCACGGACAAGATTCGGTTCGGCACCGCCGTGTTGGCCAACGGCTTCCGACATCCTGCTGTGCTGGCGAAGGACGCGGCGACCATCGACGTACTGTCCGGCGGTCGACTCGAACTCGGAATCGGCGCAGGCTGGATGAAGGAAGAGTTCGACAAGGGCGGCATCGCCTACGAAAGCCCGGGCGTTCGCATCGAGAAGCTCGAGGAGTCCCTGCAGATTCTCGACGTTCTGCTGCGCGGACAGGAATGCACTTTCGAAGGCAAGCACTATCAGGTGCGCGGGCTCAAGGGCAGCCCACGACCACGGCAGGGCCCGCGGCCGCCGATCATCGTGGGCGGCGGCGGACCGAAGATGCTCGCTCTCGCGGCGAAGTACGCGGACATCATCTCGGTCGCTACACCGACCAACCGTGACGGGCGACTTCTGCTCTCCGGAATCACGATGGAAAAGACCATCGAACGTGTCGAGCGGATCCGCGAAGCTGCCGGCGAGCGTTTCGATGAGATCGAACTCAACTGGACCATCACCATGATCATGATCACCGACGATCGAGAGCAGGCTGCCGAGATGGCAATCGCCGCTCTGGACCAAGGTTTTCCGCCGAACATCGAAGTGGATCGTAAGCTGAGCGTGGAGGAGCTGTTGAACTCTCCCTACCTGGCTGTGGGCACTTTCGAGGAAATCGCAGACCAGATTCGACTGGTCCGTGAGAAGACGTCGATGTCGTACGTCGGGGTCTTCCCGACGCAGATGGAAGCGTTCGCCCCGATCATCCCGTTACTGGCGGGCGAGTAGGCCGGAGAATACGGACGATGCGAATCTGTAACATATCGATGGTTTGGGATCGATGAAGTGATTCAGGTGAGTTGCGCACAAAGTGCGATTCGATTGATCGAAGATGGACCCGAGAGAGCGAAGGAAGTCTGGGGCGCAAGCATGAAAGACAGTGCTTGTGTGATCGCTTCGGAGGAGATGGAATGAACGCGCTGTTCGATGGCTTTCTCGACGAGAAGGGCCAGATCCGCCTGCAACCAGGCTTCACGCTGGTCGACTACGTCGAGCAACACTCGCGTGTCAACGCGGACGAGCTCGCGTATCGGTACATCGATTACTCACGCGAGCGTGACGGTGAAGCCCTGGAGCTGACCTGGGAGCAGTTCGGCGTGCGTCTGCGGGCTGTTGCAGCCCGTCTGCAGCAGGTCACCAAGCGTGGCGACCGCGTTGCGATTCTTGCTCCGCAGGGGCTCGACTACGTCATCTCGTTCTTCGCGGCCATTCAGGCCGGTTCCATCGCGGTGCCGCTCTTCGATCCGGACGAGCCCGGTCACACCGATCGTCTCCACGCTGTTCTCGGTGACTGCAAGCCGACCGCGATTCTGACTGCCGCATCGTCGGCAGCCGGCGTTCGTCAGTTGTTCCGCTCGCTTCCCGCTGCCGAGCGTCCGCGCATCATTGCCGTCGACGCGATTCCCGACACTGTCGGTGAAACGTGGGTTCGCCCCGACATCGAGCTCGACGACATCGCTTACCTGCAGTACACCTCCGGTTCGACCCGAGTTCCCGCCGGTGTGGAGATCACCCACCGCGCTGTGGGAACGAACGCGCTCCAGATGGTCGACTCCATCGAGCTCAACGAGGACTCACGCGGCGTCACGTGGCTGCCGCTGTTCCACGACATGGGCCTGCTGACGGTCATCCTGCCTGCCCTCGGCGGCAAGTACATCACCATCATGAGCCCGCGTGCGTTCGTACAGCGTCCGTACCGGTGGATCAAGGAACTGGCTGCGGTTTCCGACGGCGCCGGCACCTTTGCTGCTGCTCCCAACTTCGCGTTCGAGCATGCTGCCGCGCGCGGTTTGCCGAAGGACGGCGAGACCCTCGACCTGAGCAACGTCATCGGACTGATCAACGGCAGTGAGCCGGTCACGACGTCGTCGATGCGCAAGTTCAACGAGGCATTTGCTCAGTACGGTCTGCCAAAGACTGCGATCAAGCCGTCGTACGGCATGGCCGAAGCGACGCTCTTCGTCTCCTCGACCAAGCATTCCGACGAGGCCAAGGTCATCTACGTCGACCGCACGGAACTCAACAAGGGCCGCATGGTCATCGTCGATCAGTACTCCGAGAACGCCATCGCACAGGTCTCCTGTGGGTACGTCTCGCGCAGTCAGTGGGCGGCGATCGTCGATCCCGAGACGCTGACCGAGGTCCCCGACAATCACGTCGGCGAGATCTGGTTGCACGGCGAGAACATCGGCATCGGCTACTGGGGACGCCCCGACGAGACGGCCGAGACCTTCCACAACAAGCTTGACAATCGGTTGAGCGAAGACAGCCACACCGAGGGCACACCGGCGGACGCCAACTGGATGCGCACCGGCGACTTCGGTGTTTACGTCGACGGTGAGCTTTACATCACCGGGCGCGTCAAGGACCTCGTGATCGTCGACGGCCGCAATCATTACCCGCAGGACCTCGAGTCTTCGGCTCAGGAAGCCAGCCCCGCCTTGCGTCCCGGATTCATCGCTGCGTTTGCCGTGCCGGCCAATCAGTTGCCTTCTGTCGTGTTCTCCAACACGCATTCGGGTCTGAAGTTCGACGACGACGATTCCTCGGAGCAGTTGGTCATCGTGGCCGAGCGCGCTCCCGGTGCAGGCAAGGCGGATCCGCAGCCGATCGCGGACACCGTGCGCGCGGCGATTTCTTCCCGTCACGGCGTTACGGCCCGAGACATCCTGCTCGTTCCTGCCGGTTCGATTCCGCGTACGTCCAGCGGCAAGATCGCTCGCCGCGCGTGTAAAGCGAGCTATATCGAGGGAACGTTGCGAGGCGGCTATCAGCAGACCGCATTCCCCGATAGCGTTTGAGGAGCAGTCCCTTCATGATCGGTGGCTTGGTGAGTTGATGGTTGAACAAGATGGTGCGCAGAGCAAAGACGTTGTGAGCGAGATGAGCGTCGCGCAGTTGCGTGAGTGGCTTCGCAACTGGATCGCCGACGCGACCGGTCAGCCGGTGTCGACGATCACGGACGACCGCCCGATGGACGAGTTCGGACTCGCCTCGCGCGACGCAGTTGCGCTGAGCGGCGACATCGAGGATCTGCTCGGCGTCACGCTGACCGCCACGGTTGCCTATCAACACCCCACCATCGCTTCGCTGGCGACTCGGATCATCGAAGGTGAGCCCGAGGCGCCGGAGGAGACCATCGACGCGTCGTACTACGTCTCAGGCGCCGCGACGGACGCTCACGACATCGCCATCGTCGGTCTGTCCACACGATTCCCCGGTGCCGGGCACACGCCTTCGGACATGTGGGAAATGCTGGCGGCCGGACGCGACGGCATCAGCGACCTCCCCGAGGACCGCTGGGCCGAGTTCATGTCCGACCCCGCCATCAAGGCCGCGGTAGAGAACGCCAACACCAAGGGCGGGTACCTCGACGACGTCAAGGGCTTCGACGCCGAGTTCTTCGCGATGTCTCCGCTCGAGGTCGTCAACGTCGATCCGCAGCAGCGCCTCGCACTCGAACTCGCGTGGGAAGCCCTCGAACACGCGCGCATTCCGGCAAGTGGGCTCAAGGGCAAGCAGGTCGGTGTTTTCATCGGCAGTTCCGCCAACGATTACCAGTTGCTCGCTGTCAATGATCCGACGACGGCGCATCCGTACGCACTGACCGGAACGTCGACGGCCATCGTCGCGAACCGGGTCTCGTACTTCTTCGACTTCCGTGGACCGTCCATCGCTCTGGACACCGCGTGCTCGTCTTCGCTGGTTGCCGTTCACGAGGCTGTGCGCTCGCTGCGCAGCGGTGATTCCAACATCGCACTGGCCGGTGGCGTCAACATGCTGCTGGCCCCTCCCGGAACCCTCGGTTTCGATCAGATCGGGATGCTCGCTCCCGACGGCAAACTGCGTGCCTTCTCCGCACAGGCTCAGGGCATCGTTCGCAGTGAGGGTGGTGGACTCGTTGTGCTCAAGCGTCTCGAAGACGCCGAGCGTGACGGCGATTCCATCCTCGCGGTGATCGCCGGATCCGCGATCAATCAGGACGGCCGTTCCAACGGTCTACTCGCACCCAACCCCGATGCCCAGGCCGACGTGTTGCGTTTCGCGTACCGCGACGCCGGCATCGTGCCGACCACCGTGGACTACATCGAGGCACACGGGACGGGTACCGATCTCGGTGATCCCATCGAGGCCGACGCGCTCAGCCGGGTCGTCGGTCGTGGCCGTGACGACGACAAGCCGGCACTGCTCGGCAGCGCGAAGACCAACTTCGGGCACCTGGAAGCAGCTGCTGGCGCCGCCGGCCTGATCAAGGTCGTTCTGGCGATGCAGGAAAACAAGATTCCCGCGACGATCAACTACCTGGGCCCCAACCCGCACATCGACTTCGAGAAGGCGCACCTGCAGGTGACGCCCGAGGCCACCGACTGGCCGCGTTACACCGGCAAGGCCGTCGCCGGTGTTTCCGGTTTCGGTTTCGGCGGAACCAACGCGCACGTCGTGGTCAAGGAATACGTGCCTGCCGACGCTGTAGTCGAGGAACCAGTTGTGGATGCCCCGGTCGTGGATGAACCGGCAGCAGAGGACGAGATCACGGTTGTGCTGGCCGTCTCCGGCGCGCTGCCTTCGCGTCGTCGCCGCGCAGCCGCCGATCTGGCCGACTGGCTCGAGACCGAAGAGGGAAGCAAGACGCCCCTCGCTGACGTCGCCCGCACACTCGCGCGTCGCAACCACGGACGCTCGCGCGCCGCTGTTGTGGCGAAGACGCGGTCCGAGGCCATCAGCTCGTTGCGCGCTGTCGCCGCGGGCAAGCCGGCCCAGGGCGTCTTCTCGGCCGACTCACCGTCGCCCAAGGGCGCGGTGTGGGTGTTCTCGGGCTTCGGCTCGCAGCACCGCAAGATGGCCAAGCAGCTTTACACGGAGAACTCGGCCTTCAAGGCAGCCGTCGACGAGGTCGACGCGCTGATCCAGGACGAGTCAGGCTACTCGATGGTCGAGATGTTCCTCGACGATTCGATCGAGTACAACGTCGAGACCGCACAGGTGGGAATTTTCGCCATCCAGGTCGGTTTGGCTGCGTTGCTGCGCCACCACGGGGCCGAGGCCGAAGCCGTGGTTCCGCACTCGATGGGTGAAGCCGCTGCCGCGTACGTTTCCGGCGGTCTGAACCTGGAAGACGCTGTCCGCGTGATCTGTTCACGTTCACGGCTGATGGGTGAGGCCGAGGGCGCACTTGTCGGTGACGACATCCGTCTGATGGCACTGCTCGAGTACAGCGCATCCGAGATCGAGGCGCTGCTGCCCACCTACCCCAAGCTCGAGGTCTGCGTTTACGCAGCTCCGACGCATACGGTGATCGGTGGACCGCAGCCGGACATCGAGGCGATCGTCGCTGCCGCCGAGGCCGACGGCAAGATGGCGCGTGTCCTGCAGACCAAGGGCGCCAGCCATACTTCGCAGGTAGATCCGTTGCTCGGCGAGCTTGCCGCGGAGTTGGCCGGTATCGAGCCGACCACGTTGAAGCTCGGCGTCTACTCGTCCGTCGACAAGGACACCTTCTACCGTCCCGGTCACGAGCCGATCCACCAAGAGGCGTACTGGGTCAAGGGTCTTCGCCACAGTGTGTACTTCACCAATGCGGTGCGCGGTGCAGTTGCCCACGGCCACACCACTTTTGTCGAGCTTGCACCCAACCCGGTGACGCTGATGTCGGTGGCGGCCACCGCTTTCGATTCGGGTCTGCACGACATGGAACTCATCCAGACGCTAAAGCGTAAGGAAGACGAGTCCGCGGGTGTGATTGCTGCTCTCGCGCAGCTGTACGTGCACGGTCATGCCGTGAACCTCGAGTCCTTACTTCCCGCAGGCGATTTCGCTTCGGTTCCGCGTACTGCGTTCCTGCGTAAGCCGTACTGGCTCGACATTCGTGTCAGTGCCGGTGGTTCGGCTCGCGTTCCCGGTTCGCACGTTGCCCTGCCCGACGGCCGCCACGTGTGGGAGGTCGACGCATCCGCGGTCACCGACCTGGCAGTGCTCGTGAGCGCTGCTGCCGGACAGGTGCTCTCGGATGTCGCTCTCACCGCTGCGGTTCCGCACGGTGAGCTGGCCGGTGCTGCGACGTTGACGACAACTCTCAACCCGCATCCAGGTGGAGCGTCGGTGCAGGTGCACGCTCGTGAAGGCGCTACGTTCCGTCTGCTCTTCGACTCCGTCGTCACGTCCGGTGAGCCGCTGCCCGAGCTGGTCGTCAGCGCGCCGGTCAAGACCAGTGCGCCGATGGAAACCCTGGCCGAGGTCGTCGAAGACGCCGGAGACAAGTGGGATCCGAACGGTTCGCAGAGCCTCGACGACCGCCTCAAGATCGTTGTGGCCGAGTCGATGGGGTACTCGCCGGAAGATCTTCCGGCCGAGGTTCCGCTCATCGAACTGGGTCTCGACTCGCTCATGGCGGTGCGCATCAAGAACCGCGTCGAGTACGAGTTCGACATTCCGCAGCTCCAGCTCCAGGCAGTCAAGGACGCGAGTCTCAACGAGGTCAACAAGTACCTGCGTTACGCGATCGACAATCGCGAAGAGGTTCAGGCGATGGCCGACAAGCAGGCCGCGGAGAAGTTGGCGGCCGATGCTGCTGACGACGAGGACGTTGCTCCCGCCGAGGTGGCGGTGGAACTACCTGCCACTGCTCCCGTTGTACCGGCTGCCGCGCCCGCCAATCCTTCGCGTGTCGGAACTGCGGACGACGCCGGCTCCGACGTTCCGCCGCGAGATGCGGCCGAGCGCTTGACGTTCGCGACGTGGGCCGTCGTCACCGGTAAGTCGGCCAAGGGCATCTTCAACGATCTGCCGATCGTCGGTGACGAGGTCGCCGAGAAGCTTGCTGCTCGGCTTTCCGAGCGTGCGGGCGGCGAGATCACTCTCGACGACGTTCTCGATTCCACCACCATCGAAGAGCTTGCGGACGTCGTTCGCCAGTACCTCGAGGATGACGGCAAGATCGACGGGCTCGTACGTACTCTGCGTGCCCGTCCCGAAGGCTCCACGGCCGTACCGGTATTCGTCTTCCACGCTGCCGGTGGTTCGACGGTGACGTACGAGCCTTTGCTCAAGCGCCTGCCTGCCGGCACGCCGATGTACGGGTTCGAGCGGGTCGAGGGATCGATCGAAACCCGCGCTGCTGCTTACGTTCCGCTGCTTCGTGAGATCCAGGGTGACGGGCCGTACGTGCTGTGTGGCTGGTCGTTCGGCGGCGTGATGTCATATGCGGTCGCGAAGTTGCTGCGTGAGCAGGGCGCCGACGTGCGCGTGGTCGGACTTCTCGACACCGTGATGGCCGGCGAGGTCGTGCCGGACACCGAGGAGGAACGTCGCAAGCGTTGGGAGCGCTACGGCAAGTTTGCCAAGCGCACCTACAACTTGGATGTTCCGCTGCCGCTTGACGTTCTGGCTTCCACCGAGGCCGACGAGGATCAGATCCAAATCTTGATGGACATGATCAAGATGAGCGGCGCCAAGATTCCCGGCGGCATCATCGAGCATCAGCGGACGTCCTGGTTGGACAACCGCGCCATCCAGACTGCCGCGTTCAGCAGTTACGACGGAGACGTCGTGCTCTACATGGCTGACAAGTACCACGACGAGCTGATGACGCTCGAGCCTGCATTCAAGACCCGCAAGGCAGATGGTGGTTGGGGTGACTACGTGAAGAACCTCGAGGTCGTCTACATCGGCGGGGATCACCTGCAGATCGTCGACGAGCCGTACATCGCGAAGGTCGCGGCAGACCTCACCACAAAGCTGGCCCAGATCGAGACAGCCCAGACCAAAGTATCGGAAACCGGAGTTCAGAAGTGACGACAACCACCGCGGAGAAGCTCGCTGAACTCCGCGAAAAGTTGGAGAAGGCAAAGGAACCCGGCTCGGCTCGGGCCATTGCCAAGCGCGATGCAGCAGGGCACAGTACGCCGCGCCAGCGCATCGACATGTTGCTCGATCCCGGTAGCTTCATCGAGATCGGCGCCCTGGTGAAGATGGCGGGCGAGGACAACCCGTACAGCGACGGCGTCATGACCGGTCACGGAACCGTCGACGGGCGTCCGGTTGCCGTGTTCGCGCACGATCAGACTGTGTTCGGCGGTGCCGCCGGAGAGATGTTCGGCCGTAAGGTCGCAGCTGTCAACGATTTCGCGCTGAAGGTTGGTTGCCCGGTCGTCGGTATCAACGATTCCGGTGGAGCTCGCATCCAGGACGCTGTTTCCTCGCTGGCCTGGTACGCCAACATGGGTTCACGTCAGGAGCCCTTGTCGGGCCTGTGCCCGCAGATCTCGGTCATCCTCGGTAAGTGCGCCGGCGGTGCCGTGTACGCACCGATCAACACCGACGTCGTGGTCGCGACCGAAGAGTCGTACATGTTCGTCACCGGGCCCGACGTCATCAAGTCGGTCACCGGCGAAGAGGTCAGCCTCGAGGATCTGGGCGGGGCACGCAAGCAGGCGGAGTACGGAAACATCCATCACGTCGCTCCCGACGAGAAGGCGGCTTTCGACTGGGTGCGTGAGTACCTGAGCTTCATGCCGTCCTCGTGCCAGGAGAAGGCTCCGCTGATCAACCCGGGTCTCGAACCCGAGATCACCGAGTCGGATCTCGAACTCAACGCCTTCATGCCGGATGCCGACAATGCCGGCTACGACATGCACGACATCATTCTGCGGATCTTCGACGACGGCACTTTCCACGAAATCGGAGCCCAGGTCGCGCACAATGTGATCACCGGATTCTCCCGCGTCGACGGCCTGCCCGTCGGTGTAGTGGCCAACCAGCCCACGTACCTCAGTGGCGCCCTCGACGCGGACAGCTCCGACAAGGCCGCCCACTTCGTGCGCCTGTGCGACGCTTTCAACATCCCGCTCGTCTTCGTCGTCGACACACCCGGTTTCCTTCCCGGCGTCGATCAGGAAAAGGTCGGCGTCATCAAGCGCGGCGGGCGTTTCCTGTTCTCGTACATCGAGGCCACTGTGCCGAAGGTGACTGTGGTGGTTCGTAAGGCGTACGGCGGCGGTTATGCCGTCATGGGCTGCAAGCAGCTCGGTGCCGACATCAACCTTGCGTGGCCGACGGCACGTATTGCCGTGATGGGTGCCGAGGGCGCCGTCAACATCATGGGTCGGCGTCAGCTCGCCGAGGCCGGCGAGAACGCACCCGCGGTGCGTGCCCAGCTGATCAACTTCTACAACGAGTTCGTCGCAACGCCGTACATCGCGGCTGAGCGCGGATACATCGACGCGGTGATCGAGCCTTCGCAGACGCGTCTCGAAATCCGCAAGGCTCTGAAGTTGCTCAAGGACAAGACGATCTACAAGAACCCGCGCAAGCACAACTTGCTGCCGCTCTAATTCTATTTGTCACCGAGGGCGTCGAACTGGCGGCGTAGCGCTTCTATCGCCGCCAGGACGGCGGGCCTTTCGCTGTCGGTCCGCCAGGCGAGGTAAATGTCTCGGCCCAGCGGCGGGACCGTGTCGAGCATCCGAACACCTTCCGGTGGTACAACTCTCGCCAGGCGTGGGATCAATGCGACGGCGAGGCCCTGGGCGACGAATTCGACCTGGGTGGGAAACTCGGCGACCTCGTATTCGATTCGTGGGTCGAACCCCTGCGCGCGTAGGGTCCTGACGGTGAAGGTGTGAAAATCCGTTCCTCGTGTCCACGTCGCCCAGGCATGGTCGGACAGTTCGCTGAGCGCGACGACCTTGTTCTCCGCCAGCGGATGTGACGCGGGGAGAGCGAGCAGCGCCACGTCGTCGTACACGGGAGTGAAGGAGAGTCCGTCGGGAAGCTCGACGGGCAGGGTGCTCCAGCTGTCGACCACCACGACGTCGAGGTCGCGGCGGATCAGTGCGGGGAGCAGTTCTTCGGATTCGCCTTCGTTGAAGGTGATTTCGAGCTGGGGGTGCGCGTGCTTGATCTCGGCGATGGCTCGCGGCAGCACCGTCCTGCTGGGGGAGACCAGGGCGCCGATACGCACGCGGCCCGTCACCTCGCTCTGCAGCGACGCGATTTCCGCCTCGGCCTGAGCGAGCGTCGAGAGAACCTCAGCGGTTCGGCGCGCGAGGATCCGGCCGGCTTCGGTGAGTCGTACACCGCGTCCCTGCGGTTCGAGGAGTGGAACACCGACCTCGCGCTCGAGTTTGTTCAACTGCTGCGAAATTCCGGAGGGTGTGACATGCAAGGTGCGGGCGGCTGCCGCCACTGATCCGTTCTCGGCGACAGCGTGCAGGGCGCGGAGTCTCTCGAGGTTCAACACAGTAGTAACACTACTGAGTACACGGTCTGAACATTTGCTTGTGCTGAATAGTTAGCGGCAGGAACATTGTCAGGTGACCACTCTGACCTCCGCGACCACGCACACACCGACCCGTACCCGAACTTCTCAGGGGCGCATCGACCCTCGATTGCTGGTCGTCGGAGGCGCGGCCGCGATCTCGATCAGTTCGATCCTGATCAAATTGGCAGATGTGGGACCCTCGACGGCCGTCTTCTTCCGTTGCTTCCTGGCCTTGCCGCCCCTCGCGTGGTTGGCGTGGCGGGAGTGTCGCCGGGTGGGCAAGCCGAGCCGGCGGGCGGTAGTTCTGCAGGTGCTCGGCGGTCTGCTGCTCGGGCTGGATTTTGCGTTGTGGTCGCAGTCGATTCTCATGATCGGCGCGGGTATGGCGAGCGTCGTCGTGAACGTGCAGGTGGTTGTGGTGCCCGCGCTGTCCTGGTTGGTGTTCGGCAATCGGGTTCCGATGCGCTTCGTGTTCGCCCTACCGTTCATGTTCACGGGAATTGCCTTGGCGGGCGGCGTGTTCGGGGGTGGGGGAACCGGCGACGAGCTGCTGTGGGGAACGGCGCTCTCGCTCGTCTCCGGAATCGCTTACGGCGGCTACATCTTCGTGGTCGGCCGTACGGGCGAGGCGGATCGGGCAGCGAGCCAGGTGTTGATCTCGACGACGTCCGCGGGCATCGCCGGGTCCGTCATCGGATCACTCTGGGGCCGGATCGATTTCGTCCCGGGTTGGGAAGCGTTCGGCTGGCTCGCGGCACTGGCGCTGATCGGCCAGGTGTTCGGCTGGATGCTGATGGGGCACTCGCTCCCTCGGCTTCCCGCGGAGGTGGGCGCGACGCTCCTGCTCATGCAACCGGTACTCGCCGTACTGCTTGCGGTTGTGCTGCTCGGCGAACGGCCCGGTATCGGGCAGCTACTCGGGTGCGTCGTCGTTGTCGGAGCGGTCTCGGCCGTCTCCGTACGTCGCACCCGAGTAGTTCCCCGGGTTGGCAGTGCAGGCTAGTGCACCCGCATCTCGCCGGGCATCCACATGCCCGAGCGGGTTGCGGTCCCCGTCTCCACTTCTGCCGGAACAGCATTCGGGAAGTACCGGTCGTAGCGCTCGAGTGAGCCCCAGTCTCGTGCCCAGTCGTTCTTCAGGTACGTCGGAACCGTCGTCGCACCGGCGATGACCTCGGTGAATCCGAGCGGGCCACCGTTGTCCGCGGACTGCCAGGTGTCGGTGGAGCTGACGGCCAGGGGACGGTCCGGGAGGATACGGAAGTTCGGCATCTCGGCCACACCGTTCTGATGTGTGAACGGACGTTGGCACGGGAACTGAAGGCCGACAGCCCAGTCCAGGAGAACCGGCTGTTCGTTGCCGATGTACGAGTTCAAGGTCTCGAGCTTGGGCACGCGCGGCGGCGTGAATGCCATCCACTGATCGCCCGTGAGGTTGGGATCGAACGCGACCACCCGAACGGCGTCGGCGTCTGGCGCGAGTTCGTCGATGGGGATGCGGACGTTGCGCCACGACGGTGCGGGTCCGATGTCTCGCGGCATGTACGAACCCTGAACCTGTACGGTTCCGTCGGGCTGAGTCTTGCCGTACTCGACCAGCAGCGACTGGCCGTACGTGATGGCACCCGTGTTGTCGACGGACCACACGCGCCCGGCGACAGACATGACCATCAACGGTGATTCCTCACTGCGAGTGGGCAATCCGTACCAACTCGAGATGAGGGAAGCGGGTTCCTGCACGCCGGGCTGGTAGCTGCCCATGACCGGTGTCTTCGAAGGATCGAGACCGAAGGGGAGCTTGGCCGTGCTGCCGTTGACGCCGACGTTGCCGGTGCCACCGCTGGTTCCGGCGCCGGAGCCGGTGGCGAAACTGGGGCCGACACTCTGGTTGTCGGTGTTACCCATGCCCTGCTTGACCTCGATGTAATCCGCAGTCAGATCACTGGGAACCCCATTGGGGGAGAAGCCCTTCGAATCAACTCCGGACAGCGGATCCTCGGCGTTGAACCCGGGTGCGGTCAGTGGCGGCAGATTCCCGGAATTGACGTCGGTCTCCACCAGTACGTCCTCGGCCATGCCGCAGGTCTTGCCCGCGAGTGCCTCGATGTTGCTTCGACCCAGCGAGTACGCCGGGTACTGCGACACTGCGCCCTTGAGTAGGGAGAGCACCTCGAAGAGGACCATCAGACCGGCAATCACGGTGAGTGGAGCAGCTGCGAACTTGCGAATTCGTCTGCCCTTGGCCGTGTTCGGCTTCTCGGGCGGGGCTGCAAATCCCTCACGCAGGTACTGCCACGCGGCAAAAGCCAAGGCGAGAGCAAAGAGTGCGAGGAACAGGGTGTTGGATTCACGGCCGTTGTAGGAGATGGTCTTGTCGAACCACGGCACGCCGTAACTCGAGACGTACCAGTAGCCGTTGATGCCGGCGAACGTCAACGCCAGCATCAGGAGCAGTCCGGCCACGAACACCGATCGGTTACGCCGCGAGCGCAGGGCCGACGCGGACACAGCGACGGCGGTCAGCGCGGCGAGAGAACCGGCGATGCCCGCGTACGCACCGAAGTGGTGAGTCCACTTGGTTGGGTTGAACATCATCAGGAACATCGTGCCGAAGACGACGCCGACAAGGCGCCACGACGGACCGGTTGCGGCGCCGGGGACGCGGCCGCGGCGCAGCAACACGAAGAGCGTCGTGAAGAGGCACAGGATCATCGTCAAGAACGCGAAGCGTCGGGCAACCGAGCCGTCGACCGTCTGGACGAAGAGGTAGTAGTAGCGCAGGAAGTCCTGGTACCAATCGAGATTGGGGCCGATGATCGTTCGGACGCGGGTGGCTTCCATGACGCCGGCGAAGGTCTGATCGGCGAAGATGACCACCAGCACGATGGTTCCGGCGGCGGCGATCGGAGCGAGAAGCGGCAGTGTGCCGACCAGCCGGTGACGCTTGACGACAATGCGCACCAGCGGGCGGACACCGGCGAGAAGGGCAGCGATACACATCAATCCGGTGGGCGCGGCGGCAAGAGTGAAGGCGCCGATCAAGATCGCGGTCGCCGCAGGGAAAAGGCGTCCGGTGGCGATGGCGCGCTCGATGGAGCACCAGGTGAGCAGTGCGCCGAGAGCCACGATGGGCTCGGGGCGAAGACCGTTGTTGTACGCCAGCCAGAAGGACAGGAACACCAGCCCGCCGGTCCAGAGGGCGACGTTGCTCCGGCGAACCGCCCGGCCGAGACGCGGGACGACCTCGCGGCTGATGACCATCCAGCACAGGATTCCGGCGAGCAGAGCGGGCAGACGCATGAACGGACTCGCGGTCGAGATCTTCGCCATCACTGCCAGCACTTCGTAGTACCAACCGAACGGGGCCTCGGGAACGCCGAACCAACGGAAGTAGTTGGCCATGTATCCCGCGTCCGGCGAGACTCGGGCCATGGTGAGGAGATACCCGTCGTCGGCGGTGTTCGCGCCGATGAAGTGCCAGACGACCAGCGTTCCGACCACAACCCCGTCGATACCGGAGAACTTCCACCAGCGTTCGGGAAGGAAGCGTCGGTGCTTGCGGCCGTCGGTGCCGTCGAGGCGGGCCAAGGCGACCAGAGCGACGATGGTCGAGAGGACGGCCACGATCATCGCGACCAGCTTCAATACGCTGGGGCTCGACGAGAAACGTGAGTCGATCGTCATCGAGAAGCCGAGGCCCTCGGGGGCAGCGCCGTCGGGCAGGTCGCTGAAGACACCGACCACCTGAGGGCGGAAGTCACCGTCGAGTTGACCACGAATCGGGTTGCCGTCGGGATAGGTCAGTCCGACGAACTCTGCCGTGGTCCGGTTGACGTCAGAGCTGAAAGCGATGGCGCCGCAGCGACTCGACTCGACGTCCTCGCGCGCCGCCGAAGCGACGACGACGTTGCGATCGAGCACGTCGACGCTGGTCGTGGACACCCGGACGAACATCGATGACAGTGCCGCGCCGTCGCCCTGTGCAGGCGCCGTCGACAGCAAGATGCCGCCGCCCTCGGGCAGTGAGCTGACCGCGGTGCAAGGGATCGACGCGTTGACGTCGATGGGAACCTGCGCCATCAGAGGTGCCTCGACGTCGCCGATCACGCCGTTCTGCGGCCAGTTGACCGTCGCCGTCGTCTGCACGACGGGAAGCAGCGGAGTTGCCAGTGCGAGCACGAAGCCGAGCAAGCCGGCGATGATCGCAACCCATCGAGTGCGATGGAAACGCTCGCGGGCATCCTGACCAGCAGGAGGCGGCGAACTCGAAGTCTGAGGTGAAGCTGTCACGGCGTCGGGCACGGCTACCGATGGTATGTCAGGGCTGAGCGTGGACCTACCGTGCCTGGGTGGTTGGTAGGTCCACGCGTAACAGTTACGACTGGTAACGAATCGGGCCCGGTGTCCAGGTGCCCGAACGGGTCTCGGTGGTGACGTTCATTTGCGCGGGAATCGCGTCCGGATCGAGCGGTGTGTACTGCTCGAGCGAACCCCAGTCTCGATCCCAGTCGTTGTCCAGGTAGGTGGGCAATGCCCTGGCCGAGAGCAGTTCGCTGGTCCAACCGAGCGGTCCGCCGCCGTAGTGGTCCTGCCAGGCGTTGGTGGACTCCGCGCCGATGCGGTCAGGCAGAATGCGCCACTCGGGGATCTCGGCGACGCCGTACAGATGATCGACCGGGCGTTGGCACGGGAAGGCGAGACCGACGGCCCAGTCCATCAGCACCGGATCGGTGGATCCGACGACGTCCTGCAGCGTGCGCATGGTCGGCACTCGCGGCGGTGTCACCGCCAGCCACTGATCTGTACTGATGTCGGTGTCACTGGCCACCAGACGCACGGTGTCGGCGTCGGCGGGCAGTTGATCCATCGGAACGCGCAGGTTGCGCCACGACGGCGACGGGCCGATGTCGATCGGATCGACACGTCCCAGTGCGTCGACGCTTCCGTCGGCCTGCTTCTTGCCGTATTCGACCTGCAAGACCGCGCCGGGGGTGACGATGCCGTCGGAGTTGACGTAGCGGATTCGTCCGGCCGCGGCGACCGTGAGGAGCGGTGCGGCGTCGTTGCGCTCGGGAAGTGAGTACCAACCGGTGGTCAGCGACGCGTTCTGGGGTGCTCCGTAACTGCCGAGCACCGGCGTTTTTGCGGGGTCGAGCCCGAACGGGAGCGCGACATTGCTGCCGTTGACGCCTGAGGTCGACTGCGAGCCGCCAGCCGTTCCGGATCCGGTTCCCGGCGTGGTGGTGCCGGACTGAGAGGTCGTGGTGTCGAGGCTGTTTGCACTGCCCGCCGTCGAATCTTCTGCGTCTGCGGTGAGGTCGCCCGCGACTCCGTCCGGCGAGAACCCGGTTGATTCGCTCGCACCGAACGCACCCGCGCCGGCGAGATCGGTGGGCCGATCCGTCAATTGCAGAACGCCGGCGTTCGGATCGGACTCGACGAGTACCTCGCCGGCGAGACCGCAGCTTCCGCCGAAGACCGATTCGATGTTGGACTTGCCGATCGAATACGCGGGGTACTGCGCGACCGCTCCCTTGAGTAGGGACAGCACCTCGAAGAGCACGACGGCTCCCGCTGCGATGGTCAACGGTGACGGGGCGAGAAGGCGAAGGCGCCTGGTCTTCTTGACGCTGTCTTCTGTGCCGTTTCGCTCGCGCGGCTCCATGACGTGGTACCAGGCTGCCAGCAGCAGCGCGAGGATCGTGAGGCCGAGGAAACCCGTCGAGAATCCCTTGCCGGCGATTGACGGCGGCTTGTCCCACCACGGGACGCCGTAACTCGAGACATACCACCAGCCGTTGGAGCTCGTGAACGCCACGGCGAGGATGAACAGGATGCCCGCGGCGAACAGCGCGCGGTTTCGTTTGGAACGCATGCTCGACGCACTCACGCCGACGGCGGCGAGCACGGCCACCGTAGCGGCCAGACCGGCGTACACACCGAAGTGGTGAGTCCACTTGGTGGGGGTGAACTGCATCAGGAGCAGCGACGCGAACACGATGCCAAGGATTCGGCGCGAGGGCCCGATCGCGGTACCGGGGATCCGGCCCTTGCGCAGGATCATCATGACGCAGAAGACGAGTCCGACGATCATGACGAACATGCCGAAGCGGCGTGCGAGTGAGCCGTCGGGGGAGATGGTCATCAGTGCATCCCAACGTAACCGTTCCTCGAACCACGGAACGTTCGGCCCGACGGCCGTTCGCACCCTGGTCGATTCGAGAACTGTCGCGAGGGTTTGATCTGCGAAGACCGCTACAAGTACCACGGTTCCGGCCGCGAGGATCGGCATGACCTGAGACAGGAAGCCGACGCGTTTGCCACGGGCGATCAGGATCTGCAGGATCGGCCGGGCGCCGGCGATCAACGCGCCGATCGCGATCAGACCCGAAGGCCCGGCGGCCAACGAGAATGCGGCGATCAGCACGGCCATCGCGGCGGGCAACAGACGTCCGGTGGCGATGGCTCGTTCGATGGAGCACCAGGTGAGCAGAGCGCCGAGGGCGATGATGGGCTCGGGACGCAAGCCGTTGTTGTACGGCAACCAGAAGGCAAGGAACACGAGCCCGCCCGTCCAGATGGCAACCTTGTTGCGGCGCACCGCAACACCGAGTCGCGGTATCACCTCACGGCTGATGACCATCCAGCACAGGATTCCGGCGATCAACGCGGGCAGGCGCATCCACATGCTCGCGGTGCTGACCTTCGCGAACAGCGCCAGCACGTCGTAGTACCAACCGAACGGTGCTTCGGGGACTCCGAACCAGCGGAAGTAATTGGCCATGTACCCGGAGTGCTCCGAGACTCGGGCCATGCCGAGCAGATAACCGTCGTCGGAAGTGTTGGCGCCGAACACATGCCAGAGCGCCAGCGTGCCGATCACCAGGGCGTCGATGCCGGTGAACTTCCACCACCGTGCCGGAAGGAACCGCCGGGCACGACGGCCGTCGACGCCGTCGATCCGGTGCAGTGCGTACAGCGAGACGATGGTCGAGAGTGCCGCGACGATCATCGCGAACAGTTTGAGAGGTGTGGGGCTGGACGAGAACCGCGAGTCGACGTCCATGTGGGCGGACAGTCCGGCGGGCGCTGCGCCCTGCAGGTCGGTGAAGATGCCGACAACCTGTGGGCGGTAGTCACCGGTCAGTGTGGTGCCGACGCCGTCGACTCCGGTGACCGCCGCGACGGTCTGCTCGGAGTTGGTCGTGATGGTGATCGCCGTGCACCCGCTCAGTTGATCGAGCGGAGCCGAGATCAGCACCGAATCGCGGGTGAGTGCTTCGATTCGGTCGGCAGTGGTGCGGACGGTGAGGCCGCGGGCGTTTCGGTCCGGCGCACCGTTCGGCATGGTCGAGAGCAGTGTGCCGCCGCGCTCGCCCAATTGGTCCAGGGTCGAACAGGGGATGCTGATGTCCAGCGATGTGGGCGAGTAGGAGATCAGCGGCGACGAGACGCTGTTGACGGTCCCACCCTGCGGCCAGTCGATGCTCGCGGCTTCCTGCTTGACGGGCAGGAAGGGCGTCGCGAGTGCAAGTAGCAAGCCCAGAAGGCCGGTGACTATCGCGATGAGTCGTGCCGTCCGGACTCTCTGGGAATCCGATTCTCGGGGAGCGTCGGGGCCAGTGGGCACGGGTTTCGGGGGCACTACTACTTCAGACGGCACAAGGAACGATGTTAGGCGAGTGCGGGCCCGCACATCCTGAGAGAACTACTCAGGATGCAACTTCCTGTTCGGATTGTGGTGTTTCAAGTGTTCGGGCGATGGTGTCGAGTGAAATACCCAACACTTCCGCGACCGCGCTGATGGTGAAGAAGGCGGGTGTCGCGATGCGGCCGGTTTCGATCTTGCGCAGAGTTTCGACGGAGATCCCGGCGTCGAGCGCTACTTGAACCATGCTTCGGTCCCCCCGCGCAGACCGCAGGAGTTCACCCAGTCGTAGTCCTCGTTCGAGTTCTTCCGCCGTCAGCGGCACGCGCACCATGTGCTTATAGTAATACCGGTATAGTTATTCGACAAGGAAGGTGTTCGAGATGGTCGAAATCAAGACCGCAGGCGAAATCGAGGCGATGGCGGCGGCGGGGAGAATCACGGCGCAGGCTCTGACTGCGGCGCGTGAGGCGGCGAGCGCCGGAGTTACGTTGCTCGAATTGGACGCCGTTGCCGCGGAGGTCATTTCGGCTGCCGGCGCCTCGGCGCTGTTCTTGAATTACCGGCCGGCGACGGCGCCGATACCCTTTCCCGGTGTCGCCTGCATCAGCGTGAACGATGCTGTGGTGCACGGCATCCCGAATGGTTACCGACTCCGTGACGGTGACCTGGTCAGCATCGACTGCGGTGCGAGACTCGACGGCTGGTGCGGTGACTCTGCCATCAGCTTCACTGTCGGGCAGGGGAGCAGTGGGGATCAGGCACTGATCGACGCGACCGATCAGGCACTTGCCCGCGGCATCGCCGCCGCCCAGCCCGGAAACCGATTGGGCGACATCGGTGCCGCGATCGGACAGTACGCGCGCGGCCTCGGATACGGCATGCTCGCCGATCACGGTGGTCACGGCATCGGCCGTGAGATGCACGAAGGGCCGGACGTGCCCAACGAAGGTCGAGCAGGCAAAGGCTTCCGGCTGCGTCCCGGCCTGGTCATCGCCATCGAACCGATGCTCATCGCCGACGGAACCGACGACTACCAGCACGACGCCGACGGGTGGACCCTTCGTACCGTTTCGGGCGCCAGGGCTGCGCACAGTGAGCACACGGTCGCGATCACCGAAGACGGTCCGGTGATCATGACCCGCTGATCAACCCGTTCAACCCTGGTTCGAGGTTTTGCCGCTCACGAGGTCTCGTACGTCCCATACCCACACGTCGTCGACGCGCTTGGCATCGAAGCCGACCAGTTCGTCGACCGTGTGGCGCAGGGCGTCGTCGCCGGAGAATCGGGGAAGCACCAGTACGTCGGCGTGCCAGTACCGCAGGTCGGTCAGTGCGTTGGCTCTGGTGCCCACGTCGATCAACGGGACCTTGCCGGTTTGTTTGGCATTGACCAGCAGGGTCGAGGTGGGCCGGGACTCGGCGCCGTAGATTCCGGCGCGGGTCTTCGAATCCGGACCGACGAAATATCCGCCGGCAATCGGGAACCCGAAGTCTGCGTCGACCTGCCAGCTCAGTGCGCGGGCGTCTTCCGCGCTCGCGACGGGGACCGTCACCAGGGTGCCGTCGCTGACGTAGTTCTCCCACGAGCCGCTGGTGATGAATTCGGGCGTCGCAGATCGTTGATCGGCGTCGATGGGCGTCGGGATGAGAGGAATCATCGCGACGGCGAGTGTCACCAGCCAGACACCGGCAGCAGTGCGGCGCGGTCCACGAAGTTCGACAAAAGCGCGGTAGGTGCCGAGGGTGAGCAGCAGTCCGATCGCGGGAATCGCGCCCATGGCGAATCGGGATTCGAGCACCGATTCGAACAACGGTAGGTCGGCGAGAAGTTTCCACGGCAGCGTGATGCCGGTCCTGTCGCCGTCGATGATCAGTTCGGAACCGAGCGAGAGCACACCCATGACCACGATCACGGCAGCGGCAGCGCGGGTCAGGCGGATGCGCCACAACCACACCGTGGCACCGAGGAGCAGGATCACCAGCGGCCAGCCGAAGTACGCGTTCTCCTCGGTCGGGTTCATCCGGAACTCGGCGCCCTCGGGGTCGCCCGCAACCGATTCGGTCGGGAACGTGGTGAGGGCAGCGGTGTCGTTGCCGGCCTGACCGTGTGAGACGCCGTCGTAGCTCGCTGGGCCGAAGAACTGCGACCACAGCGGCACGGCGGTGATCAGGAGTGTGACTGCGCCGCCGATCACGAGACCGGGCATCGCGCGCTTGATCGCCTGGCGTGACTTGGCCAGGTCGGGCAGGGCGTATGCGGCGCCGAACACCATGGCCGACATCGTGAAGATGAGGAGCGGCTCTTCGCCGAGGAAGATCTGCCACGCGACGAGGAGGCCGAGGACGATTCCATCGCGAACTGGGCGCTTGCCGTTCGAGATGCGCACTACCTGCAAGAAGATGAACGGAAGGACGAAGAACGCGACGAAGTTCGGATGGCCGTTGGCGTGCGAGATCATGGCCGGGGCAAATCCGCAGAACCCCGCGCCGACGGCGGCGGCAACCTTGGAGCGGACCGAAACGCCGGTCAGTACGTGCCTCGACAAGGCCCAGTACCAAGCGATGGCGGTGCCGCCGAGCCCGGCGGTCAGCCCGATTGCATACGTGGCCGTCGGTCCGAAGATAAGCGTGATCGGGGCCAGCGGAATGCTGATGCCGAACATCGCGGTATTGGCCATCAGGTTCACGCCGAGCGGGTAATTCTGCAGGTCACTGAACAGCGGGCTGCGGAACTGGGCGAGGGCATGGGCGGTATCGGCGAAGAACCATTCCCACATCGCCTGGTCGCGGCCCGCATTGAACAGATAGCCGGACTGCAGATCGCTCCACAGGTTCGACATCACGTAGATCGCCGCGACGGTGAACGTCGCCATGATCGCGAGATCGACCAGACGCCCGCGCTGGACGACCGAGCGCCTGACTGCTGAACGGACTCGCCCCGGACGTGCTTCTTCGAGCAGTTGGACGTCGGGCAAGGTCTCGGTCATGCAGTCGGTGCCTTTCGGTTCTGGCGCCCATCCCTGAAGTGGCGATCTCAGAAGTTCGGGGTGGCCTCTTTAGGTCTCGATTCGATAACTTCCACTGTCAGAGTAACGAACAAAACGGTTCGCGTCCGCGAGCGGGCGCAGTCATCGGGACAAACCGGTCCACCCGACTTGTCCGGAAAGTAATGTTTCTTGCACCGTTTGACAGGTTCGTGACCGGGGTATCGCAACAAGGATCTTGCTCGCGTTTGTTCAGGCAGCCCCGACGAATCCCATCCTCGACGAAGAGTTGGAACCTACGTCCGGGGCCTATACCGGATGGGATGGTGCTTGTGCATGTCGAAGACAGCAGTTCGTAGTAGCGCAGTGGGGGCAGTGGCCTTGTTAGCCGTTGTCTTGGGGGGTGGGACGGCGTCGGCGGGCGTCGACAACACCAGTTCGATAACCGACGTCAAAGGAAATCGGATAGAAGTCTTTCAAGCGGACACCGCTATCCATGTCTTTCCCCCGCTCGACAGCTCACCGCTGAGTGTCGAGTTCTTTCACGACGGGGTTGCCGGCGTGAAGATAGACGGGCCGGATGCAGCAAGTTTCACCGGAACGAAGCTGACGATCGGCTATCAGATCGGTTACCCGATCGCGTTGACCGGCGCCACGGTCGTTCTCAACAGTCCCGGTCTCGACTGGGCTGTCGAGAGTGGAACCAACCTCGGTATCGGCTTGGTTCCGGACTTCGAACTGGGACTGGATATTTCGAACGGGTTCGCCATCGGCGGTGACATCATTCCGTCCCAGGAACTCGATGTCGATCTGGCGCCGGGTGGTATCACCGACGTCGCGCTGCTCGAGGATCAGGAATTCGACGGTCCCGAAGCGGCCGTTCGACTTTCCGGAGTTCACGGATACGTACAGGGAGCAATCGGTCCGGTGACTATCAGGCCGTACGCGAAGGCCGTTACTTCGAATGGCGATACTGTCGTCACTTACGGTGTACCTCAGAGGCTTTAGCGGAAGCGGGTGCCCCCACCGTCACGCTGCAACAGCGTGACGGTGGGGGTTTTCCGCGTTGTGTGTGGTCGCTTCGGTGCTGCGAATAGGCGATGCGTCTGCCCAATGGGCACTGCGGGAAACACTGACGAGTTTCGCGACCAGTCGCGCCGCGATCCACACGAGGTACACGGCGGTGATCAGAAGCAGAAGTGCCCAGTCGTGCGCGAAGAATCCGACTATCCCGCCGACCGTGAACGCGAGGGCGACAAAGACGACGCGTCCGCCCATATCGGTCTCGACCAGGTACTCAGGCTCGATCGGATCGTCGGGTTCGCTCGATTCATCGACGTCCTCGGATGATTCGGCCTTGGACTTCTCGTGGTGTTCGGTCGGGATCTCGAGTAGCTCACCCCATTCGAGTACCGCAACGGTGTGCGCGGTGTCGGTCGGGATCGTGCGGTAGTCGCGAGACTCGGAAACGTCGATGAGAGCCCTTGCCAGAGTGAGGACTTCGATGCGGTTGCGAATCGCGACGCTCAGCACTTCGTGAAAGGCCCGCTCGCGCCCGAACGGTTTGCCGCGTGCAATGACCAGAACATGCTCTGCGGAATCGAGAACTGCACGATGCGGTACTAGCTCGCGGCTTTGCGCAACAAGTTCGCTCACTGTCATCACCTACCCCGCCGGTGGTTGATGCGGCCGTTTGCTCGACTGCGCTTGGAGGGGCTGAGTACCCCGGCAGTTTCGGAAACAAACTCGCCGAGTGGCGTGTCAGATTTGCGCAGCCGGGGCCGAGAGTGCTCCGAGGCAACTTTCGATCAGGTCGGCGGCGATCACGTGAGCCCGATCTCGGCTGTCGACGCGACCCTCCCACGTGGCAAACGTGACGACGGTGAGCACGGTCAGAGTTCCCGCTCGAAGTTCGGCGATGTCTTTCGGCAATGGCGAAGCGGCGATGATCCGCCGCTGAACTTCGCGGAAGCTCTCGGCCTGCATGTGATCGCGGATGGTCGACGACATGGCCGGGTCGAAGATCGACTGCACCAGGAACCGTGCGTACAACGTGCCCTCGCGGTAGATGGTCTGTTCTGCCAACGGCAGGACAAGAGCCTCGACGAGGACACGCATCGTCGGCGGATTCGGATCGAGATCGATCATGTCGAGAAACTCACGCCGACGCTCAGCGGCAGGGCGCATTCTGGACTCGACAACTGCCGCCAGCAAACCCTCACGTGAACCGAAGTGATACTGCGCGGCCGACTTGTTGGCCTGCCCGGCTTCGGTCTGAACGTCACGAAGCGTCAGAGCGGCCAGGCCACGTTCGGCAACCAGACGCTCGGCCGCATCGATCATTGCCGCTCGGGCATCGGTTCGGGTCACGGTATGAAGTTAGGGGTGCGTCGGGGTCGCGTCAACGACCCCGACGGTAAGCCTTTTGTGACGTATCTCCTGGTTAGTTCGCGTCAGAGCGGGTAGCGACCACAAACGGACCCTGCTCTGTGACGGTGAAACGAGGATCGTCGAACAGTTCCTTGGGGAACGTGACCGTGTAGCGGCGGACGTTCGGGTCGTTGGGATAGACGTCCTCGGCCAACCGCAGTGTGTACCCGTCGGCGCCCTGGCGGAAGACGAAGGCGTCGGGGCTGCGCCACGGCGCCGAGTCCAGCGCAGCTATCAGTTCGTCAGCGGTCTTCAGTTCCGACCACTGCTCGATCAGCGCGGCGCGCGCACGGAAATCGGCGAGGGGGTTTGCGTAGTGCGACGTCAGCCCTTGGAAACCGAAGTACGGGTAGAAACTCAGGAAGCCGATGTCGGCGGTGAGCACCACCGTGTCATGGGGTTCGCGTCCCAACTGCTCGCGGATGATCCGGTCGATGTCGGCGTAATTGGCTTCGGCACCCGGGGGTCGCTTGTCACCGCGCTCACCGTTGCCGTCGGTATCGCTGTATGCCACAGCGATATCCGGCGCCAGCACCTGCGGGATGTTCTGCGCAAAAGCGATGGCTCCGATGACGCCGAGTGCAACTAGTACCGCTTTGACTCGGGGATTCTCGCTGGTGGCCAGCACGATCCAGCCCGCGAACTCGAAGAAACCGAACACACCGGCGGCGGCAAGGAGTCCGATCAGAACCGGCTCCAGTCGGAAACCGAGGAGCGTACTGCCGGCAACGGTGAACGTCATGGACAGCAGTGCCCACAGGTACACGGCGATGACGCCGATACCGAGTGCTCGGGCGCGGCGGGAGAACAGGAACCGCGAAATCAGCCAGACCGTGCCGAGCAGGCACAAGCCGCCGACGAGCGAGAAACTCAGCATCGGGAAGGGCAGCACCGCGCCGGAGTCGGGGAGATAGTGCATTGCGGTGCCGGACTCTGCGGTGGCACCGGAGAGTGCCTTCAGCAGGTACGGGGTCCAGACGGTCAGAGCGACCAGACCCGAGATGATTGCAATTGCTGCAAGTCGAATGAGGGGTCCCAGTGCGGCTTTCCACGTGTTCTGAGCGCGGGCGGCAAGTACTGCGGCAACGACTGCCATCAGAGTCACTGCGAACGCGGCGAATCCGAGATACAACGTGTAGACGGTTGCGGCGAAACCGAGGAACAGGCCCGTCCCGAGAATCGCGCCGGCTCCGGCAAATCGAGAAGCACCCGGACGATCGAGCGCACCCCACGCCAGGATCATCACCGGCGGAATCAGGAGGTTGATGACGGCGCCGTATGCCTCGGGGGAGTTGTACGCCAACACGACGGCAGTGACGGCCAATGCTGCGACGACGGCCCAATCGCGTCGAATCAGCTTGGTCCACAACACGAGTGCAACGACGGCGACAACCGCCAGGGAGCCGATCGCGTAGGGCTTGAAGGCTTCCCAACCGTCCATGCCCAGTAGGTTCGCGACGCGTCCACCGACCCAGAACCAACCGGCCGGGTAGAACGGCGGCAGATCCACGTACGTCATGTCCTGCAGCGCAGCCGAATCCGTCAACCGGGTCAGGTACTCGGTACGGAACTGCTGATCGACCGAGACGCCGTGCAGATACAGGCTCGTCGCGGCCAGGGGAAGTCCGAGCGTCGTGGTGACGAAGCCGGAGAGCCCGGCCCACGAGAGGAGTTTTGCGACCCGCTCGGCCTTGTGGGCACGGAACATCAGAACCGCAACACCGACCACTGCGATGCAGAGCACCTGCAGCACCGTCGTGACTGCCTGCGTGACGTTGGAAGAGGTGAACGCCGGCCACTGGACTCGGCCGAAAGCAAAGAGCCCGACAGCGGCTACAACAGCGGCGACCAGCGCTCCGAGCGCCATTTCCACCGCCGTCGCCGCGGCATTACGCCACGGCGACGGGGTCGAAAGGTCTGTACTCGGAGCAGTTGTTGTTTCTGGCACGGGAGGAGCTTAAACCGGCAACTTCCGGAAGATCGGGCGCGGCACGTGGCGCAGACCCATCATGACGAAGCGCCAGGGGCCGGGAGTCCAGACGATTTCCTTGCCCTTGTCCGAGGCGGCAACGGCGAGCTTCGCGACGATGTCCTTGTTGACCGTCAGCGGGGCTTCCTTGACGTGGGCACTGAACTGGGTGCGCACCATGCCGGGGCGAACGACGGTCACCTGCGGTCCGAATTCCGCGAGAGCCTCGCCGAGCCCGAGGTAGAAGCCGTCGAGGCCCGCCTTGGTGGAGCCGTAGACGAAGTTGGCACGCTTGACGCGTTCGCCGGCTACGGACGACATCGCGATGATCTTGCCGAAGCCCTGAGCCTTCATCTTCTCGCCGAGGAGAACGCCGACCGAGACGGAAGCGGTGTAGTTGACGTTTGCCACCAGAACAGCCTTGCGCTGGTTCTGCCACAGCTCTTCGGAGTCACCGTCCAACGCAAAAGCGACGATGGCGACGTCGACGTCACCGTTCGAGAACGCCTGGTCGATCACCTTCGGGTGCGATTCGAAATCAACGGCGTCGAAGTCGATGAGCTCCACCGAGGTGGCGCCCTTCGCTTCGAGCTGCTTGACCGCAGCTTCGCGTCCCGGGTCGCCGGGAAGAGCCGCCAAAATGACGCGGAGCGGCGCCTTCTTCAGGTATTCCTCACAGATGGCGAGGCCGATCTCGGAGGTTCCACCGAGAAGCAAAACGGTTTGCGGGTTACCTACAGCGTTGATCACAGTTCCAGCCTTCTGGACATATCGGAGGCGAAAACGCCTGTGGGGTCGTACTTGCGGCGCGTCGCGATCCACTCGTCGATGCGCGGGTACATGGCGTGGAAGGTTTCCGCGGACGTTCGCGAATCCTTGGCCGTGTAGAGGCGTCCACCGAATTCGAGGACACGCTTGTCGAGTTCGGTGACGAACTCGTTCAGGCCAGGCTTGATACGGAAGTCGACGCAGATGTTCCAGCCCGGGATCGGGAAGCTCAGCGGCGCCTGGTTGCCCTCGCCGAAGAGCTTGAACACGTTGAGGAACGAGTAATGCCCGCTGCGCTGGATGTCGACGATGATCTTCTTGAACTCGTCGACGGCCTCCGGCGGAACCACGAACTGGTACTGCAGGAATCCGTTGGATCCGTACGCGCGGTTCCACTCACCGAACATGTCGAGGGGGTGGTAGAACTGCGTCAGATTCTGGACCTTGCCGCGGTACTTGCCGGACTTGCGGAACCAGACCTCACCGATCGCGGTGAAGTTGAACTTGTTGGCCAGCCCGTTCGGGAAGACGTCGGGGAACGTCAGGAGCTGCGGTGCATCGAACGCGAGCGGGTTCTTCTGCAGCTTGGCCGGAAGCTGATCGAGCTTCGCCAACGATCCGCGCGAGACTGCCGCACGACCGAGCTTCGGGGGCGCGGAAATCGCGTCGAACCAGGCGCTCGAGTACTCGTAGTTGGCCTCGCTGCCGTCGCTGTGCAGCGCGATGGTCTCGTCGAGGCTGTTGGTGACGTCGCCGTCGGCGATGAAGTACGCCGTCTCGGTCGGTGTCATCTTGATGGTGGCGCGCAGGATGATGCCCGTCAGGCCCATGCCGCCGATCGTGGCCCAGAACAGCGCGGCCTTCGGGTCGTTGCGCCCGCCCTTGGGGGTTAGCGTGCGAACCTTGCCGTCGGCCGTCAGCAGATCCAATGACACAACGTGGTTGCCGAAGCTGCCTGCGCTGTGGTGGTTCTTGCCGTGGATGTCCGAGCCGATGGCGCCGCCGATGGTGACCTGGCGAGTACCCGGCAGGACCGGAACCCACAGGCCGAACGGCAGAGCAGCCTTCATCAGCTGATCCAGATTCACGCCGGCGTCGACGTCCACCAGAGCGGTGTCGCGATCGATGCGATGAATGCGGTCGAGTGCATTCATGTCGATGACCAGCCCGCCGGCGTTCTGCGCCGGGTCCCCGTACGAGCGGCCGAGGCCGCGCGCGATGACGCCGCGTCGCAGATGCGATGGCTTGGAATCGTTCTGTTCCGCAACCTGGGCGACCGCGTTCGCGATCACTTCCACGTCGGGGGTGGACAGCACCTGTGCGGTGGTGGCGGCGGTGCGTCCCCAACCGGTGAGGGTGCGGGCTTGGGTGTGGAGAGCCGGCTGCGGCGTCTCTTCTGCTGTCGTGGACATCAGGGTAGAGGTTACCTGGGAGTAGTGCCGACGGCTCCGACTCGAGTGGTTACTCTCGTCGTCGTGCCCGAAACACCTGCAAGTCACCAGCACGAACCCCACGTCCCGCTGCCCGTCGAGATTCCTGTCACGACGGACATCGCCGACGACGCGATGGACCTGAAAACGCAGATCGTCCGGTTCGTCGCGACGGGTGGGCTGTCGGCGGTCGTGGACTACGGGCTGTACGTGCTGCTCTTTGCGTTGGGATTGCCGCGCGTCGCCGCAAAATCGCTGAGCTTCGTCGCGGGCACCACGACGGCGTATCTCATCAATCGTCGGTGGACGTTCAAGGCCGAGCCTTCGCGCGCCCGCTTCATCGCGGTTGTTGCGCTGTATGCGATCACTTTTGCGGTTCAGGTCGGACTCAACGAAGTGATGGTCCATGTCTTCGATGAACATTGGTGGCGGACACCGCTGGCCTTCGTCATCGCGCAGGGCACCGCGACGGTCATCAACTTCATCGTTCAGCGGGCAGTGATCTTCAAGATCAAGTAACGGTTCGGGGTGGATTAGCGCATTCGTCCGGTTTCTCGAGAGAGAATCGAGCGCATGATCATCGTTCTCGATTCTTCGGCCCTGACCAGGGGTGCACGGTTCGACACTGCCATCGCCGACGCTCGCGCACTCGGACACCGCGTCGTCGTGCCGCGATTGGTCGTACTCGAGGTTGCGAGTCGCTACCGCGAGGAATCGGCGGAGATGATCGCGGCCCTGAGCGTCCAGGCGCGCATGTACGACCGACTGGGGCTGCGGCGCGACCTCACGAGGTTCGTCGACGCGGCTCACGACAAGGCCGACGGCTACGTCGACGACGTGATCGAAGACCTCGTGGCGATCGGTGTCGAAGTGGTCGATCCAGTTGACGTTTCGCATCTCGAGGTGGCCGAGAGGGCTATCTCGCTGCGTCGGCCCTATACCGACAAGAAGAAACGTGACGGCTACCCGGCGACGCTGAACTGGCTGACCGTGCTCGATCTCGCCGACCGCAACCCGGAGGTCGACGTCATCTGGGTCAGTTCCGACGCACGGGCATACGGCGACGGCGAAGACGGGGTCTGGCATGCGGATCTCGCACGTGAACTGGCGTCGCGCGGCCTTGAGTATCGGGTCCGCTGGGCGTCGGACATCCCGGTGATCGACGGACCGGTGCATGTGGAGGAAGTCGCTGAGCCGACCTCCGAGGCCCAGGTTGTTCAGGGTTTTGTGGAGCCGGAAGCGGTGGTTCCAGCAGAGGTTCCCGAACCCGTGGCTCCCGCAGAGGTTCCCGAACCCGCGGCACCGGCAGTAGCTCCCGCACCCAAGCCCGTTCAGCGCGCAGCGCGGACGAGAGTTGCGCCTCAGCGCATCGAACCCGCCCCGAAAGCTCAGTCCGGTGGACTGCGCGGTCTGGGCAAGGTCATCGGCGGGCGGAAACGAAAGGTCACGATCGTCGACGATCTCGACGAAGTCGACCTCTTCGGTGCCTGATCGCTTCTAATCTGGACAGATGTCTCTGTTGCCGACTGTCAGTCGTAGGACCGGAACTCGATACGGCAGGCCGAGTATCGAATCACAGGTCCTCTACAACGCGTGCCGATGGATGCTTCGGCCCGTAGTCGGGATCGCCCCGCTGACGCCTGGCGCCATGCGCCGCGCCGCAGTTCTGGACTCGGCCGCAGGTGTACGCATTCCGTCCGGGATCGATCGGGAGGCGATTCGTTTTCCGGGATTCAACGGTGAACTCGTGCGCACGGCAGGCTCGACGGCTGATCTCCGCGACGGTGTCGTTCTCTACCTGCACGGCGGCGGGTTCATGTGCTGCGGGCTCAACACGCATCGGCCGGTGGTTGCCAGCATCGCCAAGCGAACCGGCCTTCCGGTCCTGCACGTCGCGTATCGGCAGTTGCCGAGCACGAGTATCAGCGGGTCCGTCGACGACTGCCTGGGTGCGTACCGGTGGCTCCTGGAACAGGGAGCCTTGCCGGAAAAGATTGTCTTCGTTGGTGATTCGGCCGGAGGTTTCCTGGTTTTCGCGACGGCGCTTGCTGCTGTGTCCGCCGGACTCGACGTTCCGGCCGGCCTTGTCGGACTCTCACCGCTCCTCGATCTCGACTGCACCACCAAAACGGTTCACGCCAACGCTCGACGTGACGTGATCGCCCCGGTGTCGGCCTTGATGGCGATCGGAAAGCTTGGTGGACAGACGAACTCACCCGTCGACGGCGATCTGGCCGGGATGCCGCCGTCGTTGCTGATCGCCGCCGAATCCGAGGTGCTCAGAGTTGATTCGGAGGTGATGGCGCAGCGGCTCGCCGCCGCGGGGGTGGCATGCTCGCTGCAGATATGGAACGGCCAGGTTCACGCGTTTCCTGCCGTCTGGCCTGGCTTGCCGGAGAGCCGGGCGGCGCTACGTGACGTTGCCGGGTTCATTCGCACCAGGCTAGATGCGGTCCCGCCCCAGGCTGCGGGCGAAAGTTGTTCGGGAAGTTGAACTTCCGTTCCGGCTATGGACTCTCGTGCGCTCGGGCATAGATCGATTCGAGTTCGGTTATCGCTGAACGTCGATCGACGTTGTCGGGATCGAGGCGATGTTGGAGGTTGATCCCGAGAGTGCCGGCCAGAAGGGTGATGGCAACCAACTCCGGATTGGCGACCGGGGTGTCGATCGAACGCAGGTAGTCCGCGTACAGCGTGCGCATTGCGACGTACTGCTCTGCGTAGGTCTCGCGGATGGTGGACCCGGGGATCACGGCTTCGATCAGGATGGTCGAGAAAATTCGTGCCTCGGGGTACGACATCAACACGAAATTGGCTTCGATCAATGCTTCGATTCCGGTCGCCGAGGATGATGCCAACTCTGCGCGCAACTTCTCCATGCCCCACCGGAATGCGTCCTCGACGACGGCTCGTAGAAGCCCGTCTTTCGATCCGAAGTGCCAGGCCACGGACCCTCGGCTGATGCCGGATCTTTCCGCCACGGCTTGTACGGACATGGCGGCCGACCCGCCTTCCGCAGCCAGTTCGGCCGCAGCCTTCACCAGTCGCCGTCGGGTTTCCTCGGAGATCTCCTGCTTGCGTGTCGACGCCATTCGGTGTTCCTGCCTTCTTTCGTTCTCGAGTGCAGCCAATTCCGGTACGCGGTGACGTCGACGTGCCCGTCGGGGCCGAGACCTGCGTACCGGCACTCATGCTACGAGGCCGTCCATCGCACGGTCGTTTCCCTTCGCAAGAACCTCTTGCCTATGTTGATCGTCCGGTTCTATGCTGAGCGTCCAATAACTTAGCGAATGGGCGGACATGGAACTCATCGATTTGACTAGAACTCTCGATCCAGCCGATCGGGAACTACTCCCCGAGGGCCTGCAGGCGTTGGCCTCCGTCGTTGCCCCCTCCGTGGCCTACTCACACCCCACAGGTGCCGGGCGCGACGAGTTCGCGGCAGCAATGCAGTGCGGAGTTCATGATCTTCCGGACGGTGAAGGGTGGGGATCGGAGATGTTGAGTGAGTTCAACAGTCATCTGGGAACCCACGTCGACGCACCGTTGCACTACGGATCGACCTCCGAGGGCAAGCCGGCTCGCACGATCACAGACATCGCGTTGGATGAATTGTTCTGCGAGGCAGTGGTACTCGATCTGCGCGGCCGATGCAAGGCAAACCAGCCGATCTCGGTGGACGCTTTGAAGGCTGCCCTGGCGGACAATGGTGCGCCCGTCCCCCAAGGCGGTGCAGTGTTGCTTCGGACCGGACAAGAGAGCTTCACCTTGGCCGATCCAGGGTTCTTTCAGTATCCAGGGATGAGTCGCGAAGGCACGCTGTTTCTCGCCGAGCAAGGCGCAAAGGTGTTGGGCACCGACGCTGCCGGCTGGGACTTGAGCTTTGCAGTCATGGCGCAGAAGTTTCGTGAGACCGGGGACAACTCGGTTCTCTGGGACGGACACCGGGCCGGACGCGAACGTGAAGTATTCATCGTTCAGCAGCTGGCGAACCTCGCGGCGCTTCCGCCATCGGGATTTCACGTGGCGTTCTTTCCGATCAAGCTTGCGCGTGCCAGCGCTGCCCCGGCTCGTGTGGTCGCGTTCGTCTGAGCCGAATTCCCACCTCACGCACCGAACAATTCAGTGAAAGGTATTGATTCACAGTGAAACTTGCGACCGTCGAATACGAAAAGACCCAGCAAACGGCTCTGGTGACTGGCACCGGCGAGCAGCTGTTGTTACTCGAGCGAGCTCATCAAAGTGTGACGGGAAGACTGGCTCCCGAACTGGAAACCATGCAAACCATCATCGAAGGTGGTCCGGCGGCACGGGAGATCCTGGATCGGCTCGCAGACGAGTTGCCGGCAAGTGCGATCGTCGACTCGGGTGATGTGCGCTGGATGTCGCCGCTTCCTCAGCCGGTCCAGATCCGAGACTTCGGCTGCTTCATGGATCACTTCCGCAACGCTCGCGCCCGAATTCAAGGGGTCGAGCTCGAGGACGTCGAGCTGCCGAAGATCCAGTTGGAGCGCCCGCTGTATTACATAGCGAACCGATTGGCCGTGACCGGGCACGAATCTGACGTCGTGTGGCCAGAGTACTCGAGCTTGCGCGACTACGAACTCGAATTCGCCTGTGTACTGGGGCGCGGTGGTACCGACATCTCACGCGCGGACGCACCCGCGCACATTTTCGGCTACACCATCTTCAACGATTTCAGCGCCCGCGATACTCAGCTCGAGGAGATCTCCACCGGACTCGGTCTCAGTAAGAGCAAGGACTTTTCGAACGCAAATGTCCTCGGGCCCTGGATCGTGACCGCCGACGAAGTCGGTGACCCCTATCAGCTCGAGATGACCGCGAGAATCAACGGCGAAGAGGTGAGCCGAGGAACCAGCGCCGACATGGACCATCGTTTCGAGGACGTGATTTCGTTTGCCTCGACCTCCACGCGGTTGTACCCGGGTGAGGTCTTCTGTTCCGGCACCGTGCCGAGTGGATGTGGCTTGGAGCACGGGCGGTTCCTCGAGCCGGGAGACGTAGTCGAACTCGAGGTCACAGGCCTCGGTGTATTGAGGAATCGAGTAGTGGCGTGAGCGGCGAAGTCATGGTTCTCGGTGTCGGCGCGACCCCCTTTGGGCGGCACGCGGATACCTCGGCCTCGGAATTGGCGGGGCGTGCGGCGATCGATGCCGTCGAAGACGCGGGCCTGACCCGCGGTGACGTCGGTGCGGTCTTCTACGCGACAGTCAGCCAGAAGGCGATCGACCGGCAGCACATGATCCCAGGCCAGATTGCCTTGAGGCCATACGGTTTCGGGGGAGTCCCGGTCGTCAATGTCGAAAATGCCTGCGCCGGCGGCGCAACTGCACTCTGGCTGGCGATCGCCCACGTTCGCGCCGGTCTGTCCGAGGTCGCGTTGGCGGTCGGGGTGGACAAGCTGGTGTGTTCGGATCCGGCTCGAAGTCTGGAGGTGTTCGACGGTGCACTCGACGTTGCGCATCGCGACGAGACGCTCGCGGGCCTTGCCTCCCTGTCCGCTCCGCTGCCGGATGCACTCGGATCGCAGGGTGAGCGGTCGGTGTTCATGGAGATCTACGCTTCTCTTGCCCGGGCGCACATGGAGAGATTCGGAACCACCGAGTTCGAGCTCGCGTCCGTAGCAGCCAAAAATCATGCGCATTCCGTGCACAATCCGCGGTCGCACTTTCGCAAACCCTTCAGCGTCGAAGAGGTGCTTGCCGCAAGGCGAGTCGCGTGGCCTCTGACCGTTCTGATGTGCTCGCCCGTCAGTGACGGTGCAGCGGCGGTCATTGTGACCAGTGCGGACTTTGCTCGAAGGCACGATTCCTCTCGGCGGGCGGCGCAGGTACTCGGTTGCAGCTTGGTGTCAGGCACGGATCGGGCCGCAGATGATGTGGAGAGTCACATCGGCCGCCGCGCAGCAATGAGCGCATACGAGGAAGCCGGACTCGGGCCAGGCGATGTGGATGTGGCAGAGGTCCACGACGCCACGGCCTTCGGTGAAGTACAGCAGGTCGAGAATTTGGGGTTCTGCCCGATCGGTGAGGGCGGCGCGTGGTCTGCGTCCGGTGCGAGTTCATTGGGAGGCGTCCGTCCGGTGAATCCGTCAGGTGGGCTCGAATCCCGTGGTCATCCGGTCTCGGCAACGGGACTGGCACAGGTCTTCGAACTTGTCACGCAGTTGCGTGGACAAGCAGGGCGGCGACAAGTTCCGGGTGCTCGAATCGCGGTCGCAGAGAACGGCGGAGGTCTCTACGGCATCGAGGAAGCCGTCGCCGCGGTCACGATCTTGGGAGGACCACGATGAACGCGAACATGATGACGCCGGAAACGATGAACGAGGAACCGACGACGCCAGGCTTGCACGCGCAAGCGGTATATGCGGATCTGATTCTGTCGGCGCTGCGGCGCCGACCAGACCACATCGCGTTTCGATTCACGGATCGGAACGGTGATCGGGCCGAGCTGACGTATCGGCAGACCGCGGAACAGATCGAGCGGATTGCAGGTGTCTTCAGTAGCCTCGCTATGCCGGACGGAGGCGGGGTCGCCCTGCTTGCGGGTCCGTGTCCTGAAGCATTCACGGTCATGGCGGCAGCGTGTCTGGCAGGCGTGCGCTACACGGCACTCCATCCGCTCGCGACCGAAGAGAACGACAGAATGGTGCTGAAAGACAGTGGTACCGATCTCCTGTTGGTTGCCGACGGACAGTTCCAGGCGCGCGCCGAAGCGGCGCAGACTCGAGTGATGTCACTGTCAGCTCTCGAATCGGCATGTGAATTGGCTGCGACAGGAACAGGTTCGGTCTTCTGCGGTCACGGTCGAGCTTTGTATCTCTTCTACACCGGTGGAACTACCGGTGAGCCGAAAGGCGTCATGCTGAGAGACCGGTCCTTGGTCGCCAATGCCTGGGCCTGCACCACGTGGGAGTGGCCCTCGAATACCAACATGCTGCTTACTACGCCGATGTCTCATGCTGCCGGTCTGCTCGTCGCGCCTGGGCTGATGCGAGGTGCAAGCTTCGAGCTGCACAGGTCGTTCGACCCGGACAGGGTTGTCGACGCAATTGAAAATGACGGAGTCACAGCTACATTCGTAGTTCCTACGATGCTATACGCCTTGCTCGATCATCCACGCCTGTCGGATGCGAATCTGTCCGGGCTGAACTGGATGCTTTACGGTGCTGCACCCATCGACCCCACCAGGCTCGCGCAGGCAGGGGCGGTGTTCGGGCCGATCCTGAGTCAGCACTACGGTCAAGCCGAAGCACCGAATGCGTTGACGGTACTCGATACACGTGAGCACGGGGACGATCCCGTAGTTCTGGGGAGTTGTGGGCGCGCGATGCCAGGTGTCGAAGTGGTGTTGCTTGACGAGCAGGGAAACGAGACGGCGACGGGGGTACCCGGGGAGCTTTGTGTGCGAGGTCCGCTCGTGATGGACGGCTATTGGAACAAACCCGAACAAACCGCTGCAGCGCTCGCGAATGGGTGGTTGCACACCGGCGACGTTGCTCGGACCGACGAAAGTGGGCTCATCTCGATCGTCGACCGCATCAAGGACACGATCATCAGTGGTGGATTCAACGTCTATCCGCGCGAAGTCGAGGACTCACTCGGACATCATCCCGCGGTGGCCGCATGTGCAGTATTCGGTGTCCCCGACCCTCAATGGGGAGAAGCGGTTACCGCCGCAGTCGTGCTGAAGACGGGATGGTCGGTCACACCCGAGCAGCTCATCGCACACGTGAGATCGCACAAGGGCCCGATCTGGGCGCCCAAGGAGATTTCGATTCTGGAAGCGCTGCCGCTCACTGCTTTGGGGAAGATCGACAAGAAGGCACTCCGAGGCGCGTCACAGACCTAGTGACGCGACAACTGCCCGTGCGAGGGCGTCGGCAGATCCAGGGGCGAATGGCAGAAAGAGTTCGGGCTCGATCAGTTCCACTTCCATGAGCAGTGGCTGATCCACCGGTCCCACGACGTCTACACGCGCATAAAGCAATTCGCCGGGGCCGCACGGAGCTGCGGCCAGTGCCGCGTCCGCCACCGCGAGTTCGGCGGCGGACGGTTCGTGGAGGTGGTTGGTTCCGCCGTGGTATTCCTGCACACGGAAGTCGTTGGCGGCCGGGATCTTCCGGACAGCGTGCGAGTAGCGTCCGCCGATGTGGATGATCGAGCGCTCGCCGTCGACGACGTCCGAGATGAATGGCTGGACCAATGCGTCGTTGCCACTCTCGAGGATGGAGCTGAGGTGAGCGTGGGCCTGCGCGGACCCGGAGGCAAATTTTCCGACTCCGACAGCGCCGGCGGACACCGCAGGCTTGACGATGACGTCGACACTCTCGAACGAAGGGAGGGTGAGTGTTTCGCTCTTTCCGGCGGTGAGCACAGCGGTGGGGACGATGGGTACCCCTGCTACTGCAAGTTCGGTCAGGTATCCCTTGTGGGCGTTCCACTTGACGATCGCGAGGGGATTGGCGATCGGAACGGTCAGCTGATCGAGAACGGTGAGAAACTCCTCGAGACGCTGCGTGTAGTCCCATGTAGACCGGATCAGAACCAGGTCGGCGTCGATGTCGCGGAGGGACGGACTCGACCACGGCGCCATTGTCGACGCAATGCCGTAGGTGGTGAGAGCTTCCATGACGAGTTTGCTTTCGACATCCGCCTCGCGGGCGGCGCCGTCACAGGTGAGGAGAAGAACCGTGGTCATGCGACGATGCTTTCACGGCTAGAGCTTTTCGAGGCTAGCGAGGTGGTCCCTCGTCGAGAACCAAGGACCCGGCCCCGGGCTGCCCCGTCGCGTCTACCCACGTCAGCGCGACGGTGTCGCCGGGGCGGCGTGAGCTCATCGCCGCATTGAGGTCCGCGGACGACGCGATCCGGCTGCCCCCGAACTCCGTGATGACCGCGCCTTTGGTGAGCCCCACCCCTTCGGCCGGCGAATCGAAGCTCACGGCAACAACTTCGGCGCCGGGCGGCATTTCTGCGTGGTCCTTCACCGCGACGCCGAGTACGGGCGTCGGTCCCACGCGCACGGCCTCGGAGGAGCGGCCATCGAGCACCTGCTCGACGATCGGTAGTGCCGTGTCGATCGGTATCGCGTAGGACTGAGGGGCCGGTGAGGTTTCGGTGCGTTCGGTGACGGCGTTGCCCGCGCTGCTGACGCCGATCAGCTCTCCAACGGCGTTGACCAGGGGGCCACCGGAATCGCCAGGCCGGATGTCCGCGTCCACCTCGATGAGGCCCTTCAACTGGTTTCGCGATCCGTCGGACACGTTACGGGTGTTGACGGTGACACCGAGGTTGGTGATGACGCCGGGAGCCGGGACGGGTACTCCGCCGCCTTCGGCATTTCCGATTGCGGTGACGGCGTCCCCACGAGCGGCTTCCACGGACTTGCCGACCACTGCCACCGGCAGATCGGTGGCGCCCGCGAGACGCAGGACGGCAAGGTCGCTGACACTGTCGTAACCGAGGATCTCAGCGTCGTAGATCAGTCCGTTGGACATGCTGACGGCGGTGACGTCCGAGGCTCCGCTGATGACGTGGTGATTCGTGAGCACCACCCCGTCAGGGGAGAGCACGATCCCGGTTCCTGCGGTGGTGGTGAATCCGGCCGGCGCGGTGATGGTGACGATGGTGGGGACCACCCGGGCCGCGAGTTCCTCCGGGGAGAGCGGAACAACCGGCGCGGGTGGGGTGGTCGTGATGACCGTGACGGGGGCGGACTCGATCGTGCCTGGAGTCAGAGGCGGTGCGACCAGTGCGAGGGCGCCGAGTCCGGCTGCGAGAACGACGGCCGTCCACAGGCCGCGTCTGCTCGCACGTTTGGTCATCCAGCCGTCCGTCCCGCCGGTCGTCATCCCATCGAGTCGTGAAAGGTGAAGATTACCGATTCGGCGAATCTTCGGCCACAAAACCGGGCAACAGGCCGTCTGCGCGGAGCGTCGACAGGGACGGTGCGGCGGCGTCCTTTGCGGAGAGCTCGTAGGTCAGGGGGTTGCCGTTACGGTCTGTCTTCGGCCATTCGATCGCGAGTTCCGGATCGAAGGGATCGAGGTCGCGGTCCAGGTGGGGGGCGTATTCGATGCTGCACAGGTACATGACTGTCGATCCGTCTTCGAGTGAAAGGATCGCGTGGCCGAGGCCTTCCGCCAGGAACACCGCTCGCCGATCGACGTCGTCGATCACCACCGCATCCCACTCGCCGAAGGTCGGTGATCCGACGCGCAGGTCTACGACAACGTCGAGGAAGGCACCTTTCACGCAGGTGATGTATTTCGCCTGTCCGGGCGGATTGTCGGTGAAGTGGATCCCACGGAGGCTACCGGCTTCGGAAACCGAGCAGTTGGCCTGCGCGAGATCGAGAGTGCGGCCGGTCGCGGCGGTGAAGGCGGAGCTTTTGAACCATTCGAGAAAGACACCGCGGTTGTCGCCGAACTGCTTCGGCGTAATTTCCCAAGCTCCGGCGATCTTCAGTGGACGAATTTCCACGTCACCATTCCTTGCCGTGCTCGAGCAGCTCGAGTAGGTAGTTGCCGTACCCGGATTTGCCCAATGTTTCTGCCTGAGTGCGTAATTGGTCGGAGGTGATGAATCCTTGACGCCACGCGACCTCTTCAGGTGAACCGATCTTGAGACCCTGGCGGTGTTCGATGGTCCTCACGTAGTTTGCAGCCTCGAGCAAGGAATCGGGTGTGCCGGTGTCGAGCCACGCGGTTCCGCGGGGGAGGACGTCGACAGAGAGTTTGCCTGCTTCGAGATAGCGCTGGTTGATATCGCTGATTTCGTATTCGCCACGCGCAGAGGGCTTCAGAGTGCGTGCGATGTCCACGACGTCGCTGTCGTAGAAGTAGAGGCCGGGGACTGCGTAATTGGATTTCGGTGACGTCGGCTTTTCCTCGATGGACACCGCGCGACCCGAGTCGTCGAATTCGACGACGCCGTAGGCGGTCGGATTCGAGACCCAGTAAGCGAATACGGCTCCGCCGTCGATGTCGGAGAAACGCCTGAGTTGGGTTCCGAGGCCGGGGCCGTAGAAGATGTTGTCGCCGAGGACGAGCGCCACGGAGTCGGATCCGATGTGCTCTGCGCCGAGGGTGAATGCCGTTGCGAGGCCGTTCGGTTCGTGTTGCACTGCATACGTGAGGTTGACGCCGAATTGTGAGCCGTCGCCGAGAACTCGGCGGAATTGTTCGGCGTCGTGTGGGGTCGTGATGATCAAGATGTCGCGAATGTCGGCGAGCATGAGAGTGGAGAGCGGGTAGTAGATCATCGGCTTGTCGTAGACAGGCAAGAGTTGCTTGCTCACTCCGAGGGTGATCGGGTGCAACCGCGACCCGGTGCCACCGGCCAGAATGATTCCGCGCATGCGTGCAGTGTCCTGCACTCCTGCCTGCCGACGCAAACGGACATGACACGCCCGGCCGCTAAAGTGGGGGTTCGTCCGATGAGCCTGAGGAGATGAAGTGCGACTACTGGTCACCGGGGGTGCCGGCTTCATCGGTGCCAATTTCGTTCATCAGACGGTGTCGACTCGTCCCGACGTGGAAGTCACGGTTCTCGACGCTCTGACCTACGCCGGAAATCGCCAGTCCCTGGCGTCGGTCGAGGACCGGATCACGTTCGTTCACGGCGACGTGGCCGACGAGCCACTGGTCGACGATCTTGTCTCGCGCTCCGACGCAGTTGTGCACTTTGCTGCCGAAAGCCACAACGACAATTCCCTCGCCGACCCCGAACCGTTTCTGCGCACCAACGTCATGGGTACGTTCTCGCTCCTGCAGGCAGTGCGTTCACACGGGGTCCGCTATCACCACATTTCCACCGACGAGGTGTACGGAGACCTCGAACTGGATGATCCGACGAAGTTCACGGAGACGACACCGTACAACCCGTCGAGTCCCTACTCGGCGTCCAAAGCGTCGAGTGATCTGTTCGTGCGCGCCTGGGTGCGCTCGTTCGGGATCGCGGCAACCATCTCGAACTGCTCCAACAATTACGGCCCGTACCAGCATGTGGAGAAGTTCATTCCACGCCAGATCACCAATCTGATCGACGGGGTACGTCCTCGGTTGTACGGGGAAGGTCGCAACGTCCGCGATTGGATTCACGTCGAGGACCACAACCGCGCCGTCTGGGACATCCTTGACCGCGGAAAGTCCGGTGAGACGTATCTGATCGGCGCTGACGGTGAAACCGACAACCGGACGGTGATTGCGACTCTGCTCGAAATTTTCGGACGCAAGCCGGACGATTTCGACTTCGTCACCGACCGCCCTGGTCACGATTTGCGGTATGCGATCGATTCGACGCGACTGCAGCAGGAACTTGGGTGGAAGCCGCAGTACCGAGATTTCCGAAGCGGACTGGAAGCCACCGTCGAGTGGTATCGCGACAACGAACAGTGGTGGCGTCCGCAGAAGGCCGGCGTCGAGACGCAGTATTCCGCGTCCGAGAAAGTGGTCTGACCGAACGTCAGGCTTTGGTGGGGTCCGGCACTCGGGAACGTTCGTGCACGAGTGCATTGCGCAGGCCTCGTGATCCCGACAGTGCAGCCACGACGCCGGCAAAGACTTCACAGAGGGTGAACAGCAGCCTCGACGCCAGTGCGAGGCCTAGCGCGACGCCGGCATCCATGAACGGTGAAAGCGCGGCGACGATGACGGCTTCGCGGACACCGATTCCGGACGGGACGACGAACACGAGGACGCCCGCGCACATACCGAGGGCGAGAGCGCCGATGCACTGGACGAGCCCACGGATTTCGAAGCCGGCCGAACTGGACGCGAGTAGCCACAACTGGATGCCGTAGAGCACCCAGCTTGCTGCGCACCAGCCCAATGCGAGCGCAATCTTGTGCATCGTGAGCGGCTTGTGCAGCGGCGTGCGGCGGAGCAGTTTCAGCGCGAGGTTCACCAGGCGAGTGAGCACCGGAGGGTAGGCGCAGACCAATGCGATCGGTACCAGGATGATCACGCCGACCGCTGCCGCCGTGCTGACCTCGAACAGGGCAGGTAGACCGAAGAGGCCGACGACCAGCGCCGAAGTTGTGCTCAATCCCACCGTGACCAGCACTGCGACAAAGCCTGCGGCGCGGGACACACCGGCGCGCCTCACGAGTTCCGTTTGCAGAACGAAGGCCCAGACACTGCCGGGAAGGTACTTGCCGAGTTGGCCGACCAGATAAGCGCGAGCGGCGTCGAAGGCCGGGATCGGTTGTTCGAGGGCGCCGAGTGCGTGTTGCCAGGCCCGCACTGCGGCACCCATACCGAGGAAGATGAACACCGACGAGGCGGCAAGCGTCCACCAGTTCAGCTCGGTGATCGTGTTCTTGACCTCGGACCACTGGGACTTCACCGCGAAGATGATCGCGACGACGATCGCGAGGGTGACGAGGACCTTGAATCCGTTGACGAGAAGGCCGCGTAGAGCGTTCGGCTCTGCTGCCGGTTCGACGTCTTCGACCGGTTGTTCAGATTCGGGAGAGGTACTCACGCGCCTGCATCCCGCCCGTTCGTCATTTCGCAGACGATACCAACCAGGATTTGTCTCGCTAAACCACGAGCGGTTTGTCGGCGCGTTCCCGCCACCAGGTGAAGGCTTCCGAGAGCGAGTCCGGAATGGCCGGTGACGTGCCGAAGCTGCCGGCGGTGTAGAGATCTTCGATCGCGGAAATATCCGCGTCCGCGATACCTGATCGGCTCATTCCGATTCGGTTGACACCGTGCAACGACACCGGATTGCCGAATGCCTTGGCGAAGGGCGGGACGTCCTTGACCACGACGGTTCCCATCCCGATCATGGATCCGGAGCCGATGACGCGTCGTTGGTGCGCGACAGTGTGCATGCCCAGGTTGACGCCGTCTCCGACGCTGACGTGCCCGGCAAGCGTCGTACCGGAGGACACGACGCAGCGGTCACCGATCTGCACGTCGTGCTCGATTCCCACTCTGTTCATCACGAAGCAGTCTTCGCCGATTTCGGTGCGGCGTTCGCTTCCCTGATGGACTGTGCTCAATTCGCGAATCGTCGTTCGAGCACCGATTCGAATTCCCAGACCGGCGCTGACGGACCAGGACGTCGGATGTAGCGCGCCGAGGATCTCGGGGGGAGCTCCCAAGACCGCTCCCGAGCCGATCCAGCAGTCGTCGCCGATCTCGAGTGGGCCGGTGAGTACCACGTTCGGTCCGATCGTGACTCCCGCCCCGATCAGTACGTCGGCGCCGATCACGGCGGTCGGATGGATGTGGCAGTCGGCTCGTTCAGACATGCAGGTTCCGGAATCCTCTCGAAGTATCGAATCGTGTTTCGATACGCTTCCTGGGTTGTCGGGGTATTTCGTTCCGACGACGGTCGGATGAATCTATCGGAGGTAACTCAGTGATCGCGATATCCAGTATCTCGTTCGGGGAAGAAGTCGAGCGCGAGGTGCTGGACACTCTGCGATCGGGGATCGTCGCGCAGGGGCCGAAGGTGAAGCGGCTCGAGGACGAGTTCGCGGCGCTGGTCGGGACGCGACAGGCAGTGGCGGTGAACAACGGCACGACCGCATTGATCGCGGCGCTTCAGGTCCAGGATCTTCAGCCGGGTGACGAGGTTCTGACCACGCCGTTCACGTTCGTGGCCACGCTCAATGCAATTCTCGAGGCAGGCGCGACCGCGAGGTTTGCCGATATCTCCGAGTCCGACTTCAATATCGACCCCGCTGTCGCTGCCGAGCGAATCGGTGAGCGCACGAAGGTTCTGATGCCGGTTCATCTGTACGGCCAGTCGGCGGACATGGGTGCCTTGATGCCGCTGGCATCGAAGAACGGTCTGACTGTCGTCGAGGACGCCGCTCAGGCCCATGGAGCGACGTTCGACGGGCGAGGCGCCGGCAGTTTCGGTGTGGGTTGCTTCTCGTTCTATGCAACGAAGAACCTCACGACCGCCGAGGGCGGAATGATCACGACCGACGACGACGCGATCGCCGATCGTCTTCGGGTCCTGCGCAACCAGGGGATGCGGGCGCGCTACCAGTACGAGATGGTCGGCCAGAACTACCGGATGACCGACCTTCAGGCGAGCTTGGCGCTGCCCCAGATGGCGACGTACATGCAGCAGGTCGAGGCGCGCCGCCGGAATGCGGAGGCCTTGCGTGTCGGCCTGAAGGACGTCGAAGGACTGATCTTGCCGAGCGAACTGTCCGGTCGTGGACATGTCTGGCATCAGTTCACCTTGCTGCTGGCCGAGGACGCACCGATCACTCGCGACCAGTTGAGTGAGCGTCTGGCCGCGAAGGATATCGGTAGCGGCATCTACTACCCGAAGGCCGTCTACGACTACGAGTGCTATCGCGAACATCCGCGGGTAGTCATCGACGAGACGCCGGTGGCCACTTCGGTGGCGTCGCGGTGCCTGAGCATCCCTGTCCACGCTGCGTTGTCCGCCGGCGACGTCGATCAGATCGTTGCCGCGGTACGCGGCGCCATGGAGGCCTGAAAATGACTGCTAGCAAGCCACGTATCGCTCTTGTCGGATCCGGTCAGATGGGTTCGCTGCATGCGCGGGTCATCGCGCAGTCGGCGCTGTGTGAGTTGGATCTGCTGATCGAGCCGCGCGAGGAGCAGGGCAAAGCCGTTGCTGCGCGGTTCGATACGCGTTGGGCCGCAGATTTCGACTCGCTCGACGAGATCGATGCCGTCGTGATCGCCGCCGCTACGCCTGCGCACTACGAGTTGGCCGGCCGGGTTCTCGATCTGGGGAAGCCCGTCCTGGTGGAGAAGCCGTTGGCGGCGACGTACGAGCAGAGCGTCGATCTGGTCGATCGTTCACGCGCGTCCGGTGTTCCACTGATGTGTGGACTGCTCGAACGCTTCAATCCTGCTGTTCGCACCGCCCGCGAGTTCTCCGGCGATGTGTGGCAGGTGAACGGTATCCGTCACTCTCCGTTCGTTTCCCGCATTCCGACGGGTGTCGCGACGGACCTGCTGATTCACGATATCGACCTTGCCATCGGATTTGCCGGCTCGGAACCCAGTTTGGCAAAAGGGGAGTTCGGCTACTTCCACCCGACGTCCGTGCAGAACCGGTCGGAAGATTGCGCCGACGCCGTATTGCGCTTCGGATCAGGTGCTGTTGCAACGATTTCCGCGAGTCGAATCAGTCAGCGCAAGATTCGCCAGCTGTCGTTGCTCGAGGCCGATCGACTCATCGAGATCGATCTCTTGCGTCGCGACATCACGATCTACCGGCACATCGACGACAACATGCCTACCGATCGGGACGGCTACCAGCAGCAGACGGTCATCGAAATTCCGACGATCCGTTACAGCGAGGAACCGCTTGCCGCGCAGCTGACGCATTTCCTCGGGTTGGTGCAGGGCACCGGTGACGCAGACGGTGAGCGGGCGTCGATTCTGCCCGCTCACCGCGCGGTTCACGAGGTGACGGAATCTGCTTTGGCTGCAGCGTTGTCGTCCTGACCGCTGCGTCGGCGTCGGAAGGTCCAGGCTCCTTGCGACAGCGCCAGGAGTAGTCCGACGCCGGCGACAGTCCATCCGAAAGTGTTTCCGGGCGGACTGAATTCGATGGTGAGGGCAGACCCGGACGTGGCACTCGGCGGTAGATCGACCTGCAACAACCCGCCGGGGCTCGCCTTCGTTTCGACGGTCTGACCATCCACAGTCGCCGTCCAGCCCGGCCAGGCCAGCAGGGCGAATGTGACCGTGCCGGACCCGGTGTACTCGACGGTTTCCCGGGTGTCCGTAGCGGCAGAATCGCCACGCACGTCGAGACCCGGTGTCGTTGCGGATACGCGACCGTCGGGCCATTGATGCTCGGTGGTGCGATGGCCGACCGTGACCACCCGATCCGGCGATACGGTCCACTCGCCCTCGGGTAGGGCGTCGAGCGCGCGTTTTCCGCCGTACGGTCCGGAATTCTGAACGACAACCGTATCGATTCGCATCGCGTCGAGCCAGGACACACCCGTTCCCGGCGATTCGGCGAGCAGTCGGTCGACGCCGTCCGGACACTGGACGCCGCCGTAGTAGTTCAAGCACAGCGCTTGGACGAAATCGTTGTAGCTGATTCCGGCGTAGCTGTTGACGGCGTTGACTCCGGCGGGCTGCCAGGCGTTGCCGAACAGGAGGTCACCCCACTGTCCGGTTTCGTTGTCCGGCGGGATGTTGACGGGGTCGGCGATCGCGAAAGTGGTTCCCTGGTAACGGTCCTCGAACTTGGACTCCAGGAATGCCACCTGCCGGGGGAACTTCCACGGTGTCACATTGTAGTTTCCGGTGAACCAGAAGTTGGTCTGAGCACTGAGCACGACGACGATGCCGACAGCGAGGGCGCCGGCGAGGTAACGCGGCCTTCGGTAGGCCACGACCAACGCGAAAACGGTGAGAACCACGGTGATGATCAGTGATGCCGAGTGAATGCCGATGTCTTCCGGGACATTCGACCAGGCAAGATAGAACTGAAGTGCCAACAATCCCGCAGTGATGATTGCTCTTGCCTGCATTCGATCACGATGCAGTCCTGCAGAGAGTGCGACCGCCGTGACCACGATGGCAGGCAGTTGACCGTACTCGAGCAATCGCGCGGGCCAACGGAACAGCCACAGATTCGACGGTCCCAGAAGTAGTACGACGTAGATTCCGCCGAAGACGAACAGCGAGACGCTGTGGCGGCCCAACTTCTTCAGTGACTTCCACTGAATCCACGGTGCGAGCGGTATGAGGAACCAGGCCAGGTAGACCAGCGGAATCGTCATGGCGGGCAAAGCGAAAGCGGTGACATACGGCTGGTTCGACGGACCGGAGAGGTTGAGCAGATCACCGAGATCGGGGCGAAGCGAACCGTCGTTCGCGATTCCGGACTGGGTTCGCACCGACACGCCGGTGGTGAACAGCAACGGTAGGTACACGATCAGCGACATCATGATGATCGCTGCCGCGCTGATCATCAGTGACTTTATGCTGCCTGCACGTTTGACAGCGATGCATTCCGCGATGACAGCGAGGTAGACGACCGCGACACCGACAGCGCCGTACGGATTGCCGGTGGTCATGGCGAGGTAGCCGAAAACGATCGGTACCAGAGGGTTCACCCGGCCGAGGGCGCTTGCGCGGGTTGACCACCAGACGTGGGGGATCCAGGCGAAGGCGATCAGCCCGGACGCCCAACTGGAGGCGTCGAAATAGAGCGTGTATCCGGCGAACGGCATGGCAAATCCGGCGATGAAAGCCATCGACCGATTGGCGCCGTACTGGCGGGCCACCAGGTAAACGCCGACCGCGAGAATCGCCATGAATTGCATCTTGACCAGGGTGATTCCGATTCCCAGGTTCGGAATGAGTGCAATGGCAACCGAATCCAGCAGGATTACGGGATTGTATGTCCCGTAAAGGGCTTCGGCTGTGACGTTGCCGCCGGCCCACAATTCGGGAATGAGCGTCGGCCACGAACCGGACAGGATTCGCTCGCCGATCGTGTGCCAAACAGGCGTGAAAGCTGCTGCGCTGTCGTCCCAGTAGTAGAACCACCGGTTGGAGATCAGTGGGATGGCGGCGACGATCGACACCAGAGCGGCGAGAAGAATCGGCGGCACCACGCGTTGTGCGAGCGGTAAGTCAGATTTCACGATGTGCTTTCGTCTTCGAGTCGATGGCTGTTGTTCGGAGCCTGGGTCGTGCTCTTTTTCTCGGAGCCTGGGCTGCGCCTTGTTTCTCGGAGCGTAGTATTCCGACGAGTTCGAACTGCAGTCGGGGAAGTAAGGAGATCGGGACGTGGCGACATCGCGAACGGAACCCGTTCGTGGGGAACTAGCTACGCCGGAACTCTCGGTGATCATCCCCGCATACAACTCAGGCGAGGTGCTGGAGTCGACGGTGCGTCAATTCGCCGACTACTTCACCAGCCGCCCCGCCGAGAGCGCCGGTCAGGTCGAGATCATCGTCGTGGAGAACGGTTCGACGGACAACACTGCTGATGTGTGTGCTGCTCTGGCAGCTTCCTGGTCTTGGCCTGGAGTGACCTTCCTGCCGATGAGCAGCGACAAAGGGATGGGCGCAGCGCTTCGCGCCGGGACGCTTGCTTCTCGTGGACGACGCGTGTTGCTCACCGCGGACGACCTTCCGTTCGGTTTCGGTGACATCGAAGGCGCCGACCGCGTGATGGCGGATCTAGGGTCCGTCCCGCCGGTAGTCATCGGTTCGAAGGCCCATTCGGAATCAGAGGTGGAACGTGGCCTGCTGCGTTCGGTGATGACGGGTGGATTCGCGACGCTACGACGGGTGGTGCTGGGCACCCGCACGGGCGACCCCCAGGGGACATTCATCGTCGACGGCGTTTTGCTGCGTCGAATCGCACCCTCGCTGACCGAGCGTGGATTCCTTTTCACCACCGAATTGGACTACGCGCTCGAATTGGCTGGGGTGCGCCCGGTCGAGGTCCCGATCCGACTCAGCGACGATCATCTGGCGCACGCGAGCCGTATCTCGCCCAAGGACGTGATCCAGATGGCGAAGGGTTTGTTGTCGCTTCGTCGGCGAAAGACCGAGCTGCGCTCCGCCGCTGCAGTGAGTAATCACGGGTAATCGCGGGTAGACCTGGTGTGACTCGGTGCCCGGGGCGCCGAGGTGCGGATTCGCGATACCCTGCGGGGCGTGGATACCGTGAACACGACCGATGACCAGTCCGATTCCGGAGTCGAGTTGATCGAACGCAGCGCGACGTCAGATCGACTGCTGGCGCAGCGGACGTTGTTCACCGGAACTTCGCCCGTCGCCAGTGACGAACTGTATGCGGTGACCAAGGTCGGTATGTCGACGCGATCGCGGTTCGAGTTGCGGCTTCAGCCGGGCGCGGTCGCGCACACCAATACCTTCTTCGGTCGTTTTCCGGCCAGCTACTGGCAGCGCTGGACCAATGTCACCGAGGTCACCGTCACTGCACATGTCGTGGCCGATACCGCTTGCCGCATCCAGATCCAGGCCTCGGACATCGGTGGCCACCGTCGTATCGTGACGAACGTCGTCGTGACCGGCGAAGAGCGAGTGTCCATGACCGCCCCGCTCGATACTTTCGTCGACGGTGGTGCGCTGTGGCTGCAGTTCGAAGCGCAGGGCGGCGACGCAGTGGTCGACGATGTGGAATGGACCGTCGTCTCGCCGGAGTCGATTCGCCCGGTAGCCGTGGCGATCTGCACGTTCAATCGCGCGGACGACTGTGCACGCACGGTCGAGGCCCTCGCGTCCGACGAGCGTGTACTCGCGTTGCTCGACGCTCTGTACGTCGTCGATCAGGGAACGGATCCGGTAGAGAGCCGTGAGCTGTTCCAGGAAGTGTCGAAGAAGTTCGGTTCGCGGTTGCAATATCTGCGGCAGGCGAATCTGGGTGGTGCCGGCGGATTCACCCGGGGCCTGTACGAGGCTTCGGCGGCCGGACCGCACGCCGACGTGATCTTGATGGACGACGACATTCTGTGCGAACCCGAATCGGTTCTTCGACTGAGCGCGTTTGCGAACATGACGACTGAACCGGCGTTGATCGGTGCCCAGATGCTGTTCCTGTTCAACCCCGACTACCTGTTGGCTTCAGGTGAACGCGTCGATCTGGGCACGCTTCAGCGTGGTGTACCGACCGATGAGCACGGTGTTCGCAACCGGAGTGTGCTCGAGAAGCTGCCGGAACGTCGCGTGGACGCCGAATACAACGGCTGGTGGTCTTGCCTGATCCCTGCTGAAGCCATCGAGCGGATCGGCTTGCCACTGCCGGTCTTCTTCCAGTGGGACGACGTCGAGTACAGCTTGCGGGCCGGGCGGGCCGGGATTCCCACCATCACGTTGCCGTCGGCGGCTGTGTGGCATGCGGACTTCTATTGGAAGGACGTCGATGGTTTTGCGCACTACTTCAGTACGCGCAACGGACTGATCACCGCTTCGCTCGACCCAGGGTTTGCACCCAAAACTCTCGCGAAGCAACTCTCCCGCGACATTTCGCATTCGATCGTCGGTTTGCAGTACGGCCTTGCACACACGCAACTCCGGGCGATCGAGGGATTCCTCGAGGGGCCGGAAGGTTTGGCGGACGGTGGACAGGAGGCGCTTGCCGCGATAAACCAGGAACGTAAGCGCTTCCCCGAGACGGTAACTCGCCCGGCGTCGGAGTTGCCGGGAAGGCTGCCGATCCGTCGCGTTGCGCCCAGCCCGAAACCCGGTTTGTGGACAGACCTGGTTCTCGCGAAACGTGCTGTGATGCAGGCACGCAATCATCTCGAGCGGGGTCCGGTGGCGATCTCGTACGAGGATGCGCAGTGGTGGCACGTCGGACGTTTCGATCACGTCTTCGTCACCGATGCTTCGCAGGGAGGCGTGCGTGAACGCCGCTTCGACAGCGAGAAGGCCGCCGAGATGAGCGGCCGCCTCGCCGGCGTGATGAAGAGGTTCCTCGCCGAAGCGCCAAGTGTTGCTGAGGCATTTGCTCGAGAGTTCCCGCAGCTCACCAGCCGCGAGAACTGGGCCCGCCTGTACGAGAAGTGAGCGTTAGCGCACTATCTTGGCGATGACCTGCTCGTTGTCGACGGTGTACCCGAGGTATTCGAACGAGATGCCGGTGCGTGTGACGAACTCCGTCCACGCCCGGTACTCGTGCTGCTGCCACCCGGGATAGTTGAAGAACTCGTCGAAGACGACGATCGACCCGGGTACCAGTCGGTCGCCGAGGAGATCGAGTACCGTCTTGGTGGACGAGTAGAGGTCGGCGTCGAGGTGCAGGAACGCAACAGGGCCGGGTTCGTCGTTCAGAAACGAGGGCAATGTGTGCTCGAAGAGGCCCGGAACAAGTTGCGCCCCTGGGACTTCGGGGATAGATTCCTGAGCGAACTCGCCGGCCGGGAACCCGGTACGCCAGGTCTCCGGAAGACCGGAGAACACGTCGAAACCTGCGACGGTCCCCTCACGTTCGGTGAATGCCTCCGCGACGATCCTGAGTGTGGTTCCGCTGGCGACGCCGAATTCGAGTGCCATGCCGGGTATTTCGATCAAGCCCAATGCGTGGCGCAGCGTGTCGTGCGGGTGGCCGAATGTCTCCGCGACTCGAAGGTGTTCGAGGATGAACTCGGCAGTCGACGCTGTCGCTTCCAGGTCTACGGCGTAGGCCAAATCCCGACGCTGGCGAAATTCCAGCTCGTCGATCCTGGACCGGAGGCCCGCGATGTCACCGCGGGCCTCGGCCAGTTCGTCACGTGAGAGTGCCAGCGCGTCGAGGATCTGTTGCGTGCGATCTGCGTTGCGCCGGTCGGCGGCCTCGACCACCTCGGATACCGCACGCTGAAGCTTGGTTCTGGCGCTGGAACGGAACTGCTCGAACATGGCAACCTCTCGTCGGGATCACTCCCATGCTGCCAGGCTTTCTACGCTACAGGTCCCGACCGCGGTAGTGACTCTTGAGCTGTCTGGAGATCACCTTGATCTCCCGCGTCCTCTCTGCCTGCAGACGAGCATCGCTTCGCGCGGCGTTCCATGCGTTCTCTCGCTGTAGTTTCCGGTAGCTCGCAAGTCTCCGTTCGTCGATATCACCGCGCCCGAGTGCGCTCAGGACTGCGCATCCCGGCTCGGAGTTGTGTGCGCAATCGGAGAACCGGCATTCTGCAATCAGCTCCTCGATCTCGGGGAACGCCTTGTCGATCCCCTCCGCCGCGTTCCACATGCCGACCCCTCGCAGACCGGGTGTGTCGATCAGCGTCCGGCCGCCGGAGAAGGGAATCAGTTCTCTCGTGACGGTGGTGTGGCGTCCCTTTCCGTCGCCGGCCCGAACGCGACCGGTCTCGAGTCGGTTGTTGCCGGTGGTCTCTGCGAGGAGGGCGTTCGCAAGCGTCGACTTGCCGGCGCCGGATGGACCGAGTATCGCCACGGTGCCGTCCAGAACTGCATCGAGTACATCCATTCCTTCGTTGGTCTCGGCACTGACAGCCAGCACTGTTGCGCCGGGCGCAATGGCGGAGACTTCGGCGAGAGTGTCGGAGATATATTGAGCTGCATCGGATTTGGTGAGTGCGACGACAGGTGTTGCGCCGCTCTCCCAGGTGAGTGCGAGTAGACGCTCGATGCGCCCGAGATCGACATCGCCGTCCGAAGCCGTGGCAATGACGACGGTATCGACATTCGCGGCCAGGGTCTGGCCTTCCGATTTTCCGGACGCCGAGGACCGAACGATGCTGCTCGATCGGGGGAGTATCGAAGTGACCGTGTGCATCTCGGGTTCGCGTGAGTCCCGTATCTCGGCAACGGTCACCCAGTCACCCGTGCAGAGCGGATCGCTGCCGGTGAGTGCGCGAACTGTGCCTTCGGCGACGGCCACGTCGCACCGGCCGCGGTCGACGCGAAGAACGCGCCCGGGTGCGGAGTCCGGTGGGGCCAGGGTAGTGAATGTGTTCGAGAGTGTTGCGTTCCAACCGTATTCGGTCAGGGGCGTGTTGTTTTCCGGCATGGTGATTGTGTCCTCGAGTACGAAGAAGTGTGAATGTTGACGGTGCTGAAACTGCGGAACACGACAGTCATCAATACTCACTCCTCGAAAATCTCAGGACGCACCATGCGTCGGATCAGAATCGTCTCAGCCGCAGACGTGACTGTGCAACTGATTTAACTCGGGCGTTCGAACTTCTCTTCCCGGCCGAGTTTGCGTAGTCGCATCCACTCGCGCAGTCCTGCCGGATCGCGGCGCGTGATCAGGAAGTACCAGCCGAACCGAACCCATTCCTGCGGAAGCAGTTTCCGCATTCCCGGTTGGGCGAGGATGTATCCACGGTTGCGGTACGTGAAGTAGCGCTTCGTGTCGTTGTCGGGGTACTGCGTGTGCATGCGTCCGCCGAGGATCGGCTTGAACTCATCCGCGCCGTTGGGGTGGACGTAAGCAGTTTGCAGGCAGGTACCGAACTTCAGGCCGGAGCGCACGAGGCGACGGTGTACCTCGACCTCGTCGCCGCGGACGAAGAGGCGTAGATCCGGAACTCCGACGGCATCGATCGCGTCGGCGGTGAACAGTGCGCCGTTGAAGAGAGACGCGATGCCGGGCAGGAGATCCTCGTCGCCGAGCTCGGAACGCAACCGGCGCCACGATGTGCCTCGGCGCAGTGGGAAAGCAAGGCGGTCGGGGTTGTCGATGTCGCAGACAACGGGAGAGACCTCGGCCAGCTCGTTCCGAATTGCACAGTCGAGCAGTGTTTCCAGGACCTCGGGGCCCTCCGGGCGGCCGTCGTCGTCGGCGAGCCAGACGCGGTCGGCGCCGAGCGAAAGTGCGTAGAGAATGCCCAGGGCAAATCCTCCGGCACCGCCGAGGTTGTGCTGAGAACCGATGTAACTGGTCGGCAGTGGAGCGTTTTCGACGAGCTCTTTCACATCGGATTCGTCGGCATTGTCGACGATGACAAGATGATCGAGCGGCCGCGACTGAGTGCTGAGGACCTTCAAGGATTCGGCCAGCAGTTCACGACGCTTGTGCGTGACGACAACCCCGATAATTTTCTCGGGTGCGCTCACGGGGTGTTCTCCCGTTCCATCTCCTTGATGACGTGGCGCACGTGTTCGGCGGCGTCGTCGCCTTCGTAGGCGCGCACGACGTCTTCGATGTCGCCTTGCATGCGGATCTGTCCGTGGTCGATCCACATGGCGCTGTTGCAGAGCTGGGCGAGGAATTCGTTGGAGTGGCTGGCGAACACCAGGATGCCGGAGCGTTCCACCAGCTTCTGCAGCCGGATGCGAGCCTTCTTCATGAATTCCGCGTCTACGGCACCGATGCCCTCGTCGAGAAGCAGGATCTCGGGATCGATGCTGGTGACGACGCCCATGGCAACACGCACGCGCATGCCGGTGGAGTAGGTGCGCAACGGCATCGAGAGGTATTCACCGAGCTCGGTGAATTCGGCGATCTCATCCATCTTCGCGAGCATCTGCTTGCGGGTCTGACCAAGGAACAGGCCGCGGATGATGATGTTCTCGTACCCGGAGATTTCCGGGTCCATGCCGACGCCGAGATCGAAGACTGGTGCGACGCGCCCGCGAATGCTGGCGGACCCCCGGGTGGGTTCGTAGATTCCTGAGAGCAGGCGCAGCAGGGTGGATTTGCCGGCGCCGTTGTGGCCGACGAGCCCGATGCGGTCGCCTTCCTTGAGCGTCATCGTGATGTCGCGGAGCGCTTCGACGACGACGACATCGGAGTCGTTGCGGCCGATGGACCCTCCTGCTTTGCCGAGGAAGGCCTTCTTGAGCGAGCGGGATTTCGCGTCGAAGATCGGGAAGTCGACGCACGCGTTCTGCGTGTGGATGCTGACTGGCTGACTCATGTGTTTCCTCTAGACCCAGTAGGGCACGCGTGCCCGGTACTTGCGGAGTGCCAGAATCGCGACGGCCCAGCCGACGACGGTGAAGGCGATGACGATGTACCAGTGGTATGCCTGCTGGTCGGCCCCGATGAGTGGTGCTCGGATGATCTCGAGGTAGTGGTACAGCGGGTTGAGCTCGGCGAGTCGCACGCGCCCTGCGGCTTCTGGACTTTGATCCTTGAGAGCCTGCGTCGTCCACATGATCGGCGTCAGCACGAACAGCAGCAGGGTGAGGCTGCCCAGGATGGGGGCGATGTCGCGGTACCGGGTGGAGAAGATACCGAAGACGATCGAGACCCACAGCGTGTTCGCGACGATCAGCACGAATGCCGGTATTGCCGCGAGCGCCGTCCAGCTCATGTTCTGCCAGATACTGAACGCGAACAGAAGAACTATGTAGATCGCGAAGTTGTGCGCGAAGAACAGCACCTGTCGCCAGACCAGGCGATACACATGCACACTCAACGCCGACGGCAACTGCTTGATCAGGCCCTCGTTGGCGATGAAGACCTCGGAACCTTCGAGGATGCTTGCACTGATCAGGTTCCACACGATCAGCCCGACCGTGACGTACGGCAGGAACTCCTTGAGCGGAATGTTCAGCAACGCGGAGTACAGAAGACCCATCGCGGCGGCCTGGACGCCGGTGGCGATCGTGATCCAGAACGGACCGATCACCGACCGGCGGTAGCGCTGTTTGATGTCCTGCCAGCCGAGGCTGAGCCACAACTCACGCTGATTCAGACCGTCGCGAAGGTCTTTGAACGCACGACGGAACGTCTGGGAGTCGGACACGGGCGCAGGTGCGCCCGGCGTCTCGGATTCGATTGCGGATGCTGACACGGAGGTCGAGCCTACCGGCCTGGCGTCGGCGCCGGATTTCCCGCGGACTTCGTGGTGGTCCGGGTTACAGATACTGGCCGGTTCCTGGGCTCTGTTGGTCCGGATGTGCAGGTGAATGCGGAGCCCCGATGCTCATGCCGGGAGGCAGTGCGCCCTGCCGCATTTGTTCGAGCTGAGCGCGCGCTGCCATCTGCTGGGCGAACAGTGCGGTCTGAATTCCGTGGAACAGTCCTTCGAGCCAGCCGACGAGTTGCGCCTGTGCGATGCGCAGTTCGGCGTCCGAGGGAATGGAGTCGTCGGTGAACGGGAGGCTCAGTCGCTCGAGTTCCTCACGGAGTTCGGGTGCCAGACCCTGTTCCAGTTCTCGGATGGACGACGTGTGGATGTCCTTGAGGCGCTTACGGCTGGCGTCGTCGAGCGGCGCGGCGCGCACTTCCTCCAAGAGTTGTTTGATCATCGTGCCGATTCGCATGACCTTGGCCGGCTGCTCGACCATCTCGGCGACGGACTCGGCTTCTGTTTCCGCGCCTTCGGCCGCGCCGGAGGCGGCGGCCTCTGCCTCGGCCGCCGGCATCGCGACGGGTCGACCGTCGGGTCCGATAACGAGTACCTGCTCTTTGTCGGGGTTCGTCATGCTTCCATCTTGTCGTGTGTGGGCGACAAACGCCGCTTAACCCCCAAAAAGTTAGCTATCGAATAACTGTACCGGCGGGTAATTGGGTGACTGCCTTCGACTAAGCGGGCGTCTGCACCTAGAGTGTCGAGCATGGCTTACGACGTTGCCCGCGTACGGGGGTTGATTCCCTCACTCGGTGACGGCTGGATCCACCTCGATCCGCAGGCCGGAATGCAGATCCCGGACGCCGTTTCGCGGACGGTCTCCACCGCGTTCCGTGCCTCTGCGTCTTCTTCCTCCGGTCGCCACGTCTCGAACCGTCGTAGTGCTGCCATCCTCGAGAGTGCGCGCACCGCGGTCGCCGATCTGGTCGGCGGAGATCCTGCGGGAGTCGTTCTCGGAGCCGACCGAGCGGTGTTGTTGGCTTGGCTCGCCGAGTCGCTCAGTTCGCGGCTCGGCCTCGGAACTGGTCTCGTACTCTCGCGCCTCGACGAAGAGGCGAACGTCGCGCCCTGGCTCCGCGTGGCCAGTCGCTACGGCGCTCAGGTGCGATGGGCAGAGGTCGAAATCGAAACGTGTGAGCTCCCGAGTTGGCAGTTCAACGATCTCATCACCTCGACCACACGGTTGGTGGCCTTGACGGCCGCGTCGCCGATCGTCGGTTCGGCTCCGAATGTCCGTGCCGCAGCTGATCGTCTGCACGAATTCGGTGGACTGATGGTGGTCGACGCCGTCGGCGCAGCGCCATATGCGCATGTGAACATGGCTGATCTCGGAGCGGACATCGTCGCCGTCAGTGCACCGTCGTGGGGCGGTCCACAGGTCGGTGCGCTCGTCTTCCGAGATCCCGGATTGCTCGACCGAATTCCTGCCGTGTCTCTCAATCCGTATGCCCGTGGCGCCGAGCGTCTCGAGGTGGGCGGTCACCAGTTCGCGCTGCTGTCCGGTCTCACGTCGTCGATCGATTTCCTGGCGGGCTTGGACGAATCGGCAACGGGAACCAGGCGTGAGCGCCTCGAAACCTCGATCAGCTCGCTGCAGGACTATCAGGACGGTCTGTTCGATCACCTCATGCGTTCTCTCGCAGCCCTGCCCAACGTGATGGTGATCGGCGGCGCACCCACGCGGGTGCCGACGCTCAGCTTCACACTCGAGGGGATGGCGGCAGACAAGGTCGCCGCGCACCTGGCCGACAAGCGCATCGCAACGGTCAGCGGTACGCATGGTGGTTCCAGGCTGCTCGACGCCCTCGGTGTCAACGACGAAGGCGGCGCGGTCACCGTCGGCCTTGCGCCGTACACGACGCGGTACGAGATCAATCAGCTGGTCGCCGAACTCGGCGCCCTGGGCTGATCGATCCCGCTCGGCTCACTTCACGGTGAGGATGACCTTGCCTACGGTTTCCGGCGAATCCAGCAACTGATGGGCTAATGGCGCCTCGGTGATCGGAAGTTCGGTCGACACGATCGGTTGAACCGATCCATCGGCGATCAACGGCCACAACTTCGCACGGACGTCGGCGACGATGTCCGCTTTACCGCCTGGGCCGGTGAGCGGACGCCCGCGCAGGCCCGTCGACGTGATGTTTCCGCGCTTTCCCATCAGCTTGGCGATGTCGACCTCGCCCTTGCGACCACCCTGCATTCCGATGATCACGACGTGGCCGTCCATGGCGAGTGCGTCGACGTTGCGCCCGAGGTACGACGCTCCCATGTTGTCCAGAACCACGTCGGCGCCGTGGTTGTCGGTGGCTTCGCCGAGTGATGCTACGAAGTCGCTGTCGCGATAGTTGATGAGAATATCCGCGCCCAATTCGCGGCAGCGGTTCAATTTGTCCTCCGAACCCGCGGTAACTGCGACGCGGGCACCGAGGGCTTTGCCGACCTGAATGGCGTGGGTGCCGATTCCGCCGCCACCGCCATGGACGAGGAGGACCTGTCCGCGTCGTAAGCCGCCGCGCATCACGACGTTGGACCACACCGTGCACGCAACTTCCGGCAGAGACGCTGCAACACGGAGATCGACGCCAGCGGGAACCGGGAGAAGTTGTGTTGCCGGGACCGCAACCTTCTCGGCATAGCCACCGCCGGCCAGCAATGCGCAGACTTCGTCGCCGACGGACCAACCGGTGACGTCTTCGCCGAGTTCGGTGATCACACCCGAGCATTCGAGGCCGAGAATGTCACTCGCGCCTGGCGGCGGCGGGTAGAAGCCTTGACGTTGGAGCAGGTCGGCGCGGTTGACGGCGGTCGCGGCGACCTCGACGAGTACGTGCCCGCGAGGTAGTTCAGGATCGGGCTGCTGCGCCCATTTCATGACCTCGGGACCGCCGGGCTGATCGATCGTTATGGCGTACATGGATACGACGCTAGCGAATCTCCCCGCTGACGGGTGTTTTGCCGCTACCGTCGCGGACGTGACTTACTTCGGGAACATGCAGAACGAGATCTATCTGACGGGACTGAGCGGCGCGAAGCCGGCTTTGCCGATGACTGCGGCGGGCTTGGAAGATGCCGCGCGCGAGCAACTCTCACCGGAGGCTTTCGGGTACATCGCCGGTAGCGCGTCGACCGAACGGACCGCGGTGTCGAATCTGCGTGCGTTCGACAAGCATGCGATCGTGCCGCGGATGTTGCGGGGGACTGCGGCGCCCGACGCACGCGACCTGAGCGTCGAGGTGTTGGGGACGCGATTGGCCGCACCGATCCTGACGGCTCCGGTGGGCGTGCTCGGCTTGGTCCACGACGACGCCGAGGTTGCGGTGGGTTCGGTCACTGCCGAGTTGGGGATCGGATCGATTCTCTCGACGGCGGCATCCTCGACCATCGAAGACGTAGCGGCGGCCTCCGGCGAGAACTGGTGGTACCAGCTGTACTGGCCGGCCGACGACGAGCTTGCCGAGTCGTTTGTCCGCCGAGCGGAGACGGCGGGCGCGAAGGCTATCGTCCTGACTGCCGACACTCCCGGTATGGGTTGGCGTCCAAGGGATCTCGAACTCGGTCACCTTCCGTTCCTCCAGGCGAAGGGCATTGCCAACTACCTGTCGGATCCGGTGTTCCGCGCAAAACTGGCGACGCCTCCCGAGGAGAGCGCAGAAGCTCTGCAGATCGCGGTTTTGACGTGGGTGTCGTTGTTCGGCAATCACGCGGTGCGGATCGCGGATATCGCGAAACTTCGCCAGTGGACGACACTTCCGATCGCGGTGAAGGGAATTGTCCACCCCGACGACGCACGTGAGGCCGTCGCGGCCGGCGCCAACGGCATTGTGGTGAGCAACCATGGTGGGCGTCAGGTCGACGGGTCGATTTCGGCACTCGACGCTCTCGGTCCTGTCGCTGATGCGGTGGGGCATGAGGTGGACATCCTGATGGACTCCGGAATTCGTTGTGGCGCAGACGTAATCAAGGCTCTGGCCTTGGGCGCCGATGCAGTGCTGTACGGGCGGCCGTGGGTGTACGGGTTGGGATTGGCCGGAGCGGACGGAGTGCGTCATGCGCTCCGGAGTCTCCTGGCCGACCTGGATCTCACGATGGGGTTGGCGGGCCTGGCATCGGTCGCCGAAATCGATCGCTCGATCCTGATGTCCAATTCGTGACTTTAGGGTGAGTCTTACTGTGACGGGCGGACACAGGTCTAAACTTGGAACCTGTGACAGCTGAAGCGACAACCGAGGAGACATCGCAGGCGGCGCACGGTGAGACACCGTGGCTGACGCCGTGCGAGATGCGTGCATGGCGCGGCTACATGGACGGTAATCAGCGCCTCATGGAGGTTCTCAACCGCGAACTGCAGGATTCACACGACCTGTCGTTGGCTGATTACCGCATTTTGGTCATGCTCTCGGAGTCAGCTGACGGGTCGTTGCGGATGAGTGACCTGGCAGATGGCGTGCTGTCTTCGCGGAGTCGCCTCACACACCAGATCAGGCGGATGGAATCCCAGGGCATAGTCGTGCGAGACACCTGCGTCGAAGATGGTCGTGGCGTGCTCGCTCGGATCACGGAAGAGGGTAGGCGTCGCCTCGCCGAGGCAGCGCCTACTCACGTGGCCGGCGTGCGGAACAATCTGGTCGATCTGCTGACTCCCCAGGAACTGGACGTGCTCGCAGACGTCTTCGAGAAGGTCGACAAAGCCATCGCCGAGCGCTGACTCTGGAGCCGTTTTCGCGGTACGCGGGATCACCCGATAGGATCGCCCACGGAAGCGTGGCAGAGCGGCCGAATGCACTCGCCTTGAAAGCGAGCGTGGCGTTAAACCCACCGGGGGTTCAAATCCCTCCGCTTCCGCAGATGCCCCTCACTTGTCCATACAGGTGAGGGGCCTTTTCGTGTCCGATCGTGCCAAGATCGTCGTCGACGAGGTCCGCGGCGGCGTCGAGCGACGTCGGTGCAGTTCCTTCGAGAGCTGGATCCAGTCTTTGACGGCGGCATTATCGTTCTTGTCGGGGACTTCCCGCCATCTCGCAACCACTCCACCGCCCCAGCTCCTTCCGAAATGAATGACTAGCCATGCCCCTCAAAAAGGGACTCAGGCGGCGTTACGCATTCACCGAATCTCTGATTGCGGTGCGCTCCACGTGTCGCAGGAGCTGAGTCCCTCCTGCATTCCTCGGTTGAACCACATTCTGTTGTTGGCCTGACTCGGGTGGGTGTCTTCGGGGTCTTCGCCAGGGATGTTGATGTCGTCTTCTTGTACGGACAGTTCGGCGAGGTAGGGCAGGATGTGGTTGGCGCTGACGCCGGACAGGCATTCAGCTTGAGCTTCCAGGCGTTTGGTCATCAACATCACCTCGCGGTGATCGTTTTCCCGCGCGGCCAATGACGACAGCTGCGATTCGATCCCCATCGCTTCCTGAAGGTGATGTCCGTATTCGTGGGTGGCGACTCTGACGAGGTCGAGTTCGTTGAAACTGTCGTACGTCCAGATGCGGATGGTCTGGTTTCGGGGGCAGTAGAAACTGATCCCGTACACGTCTGCGCCTTCTCCGCAGAGGAGGGGTGCATCGTCGCCTTCGAGGCGCATGTCGACGTGAGGTGTCACGAGGTTGCCGCCTCTGAGTTCTCCGTCGACAGCGGGGCTCCACATCTCGTCCAGGCAGGCCATCACCCCTTCCGCATACCTCTTCTGACGGGTGATGTCGCCGCGCCATTCGACTGGCGTGCAGTCGATCTCCGGGAACTGCATATCCGTGTCGGTCAATCGCTGGCTGGTTTCGGCGACCGCTTCATATGACGGCAGCACCCGTTTCACCACGGAGGCGGCGAGATTGACCCCGACCACCAGGACGACGACCAGCCCGACCGCGGTGGCGGTTACGATGATCGCTATCTCTTTTCGGGTCCAGCTCATTCGCTCGCCTCAGGGGTCGGTGGTGGATGCGTTATTACGCAGCGGCACAGGGAATTTCCCGCACGCATCGGTGCCCGTTTGCGGTCCTCGCAAAAGTCGTTCGGGATAACGTCGCCTGTTCAACACTCGGCGACGAACGTGGCCACGGGAAATGAAAAATGCTCCGCCCCGCCACAGGAAGAGCGAAGCATCAATTCGACGGCGGAGGGTATTACCAGTTCTGAATGAAGAAGAACTGCTGTGAACCCCTCGCCGGGTTGAGTACGCCGAGAGAAATTTCTCCACCACGGGAGGCTGCTTCGTTGGCGAACTGGTCGAGACGTCCCCAGACGAAGTTGGGGCCGCTCTCGAAGCGCGATCCTGGTGCGAGGCGCACGCCGATCTGGTTGGAGTTAGTGATGCTTTCGATCGCAGCGCCGGCATTGAGCTGGCCGAACAATGCCGTCTCACCCTGGTTCAGTTGCACGCCGATGCGCCCGTTGTCGGCGATCGGAGTAACAGCTGATGCTGCGCCCGCGCCGCTGAGTGCGATGGCAGCGATACCGGCAGGTATCAATGCGGCCGCGGTAATCATCTTGCGTAGGTGCGTCATTCGGCTTCTCCCTCGTCGGTGGCCCACTCGAGTTGGCGCCTCCACGGGCCACTTTGTCTGATCCTTCCGGTAACAGTCAACGACATGTCGCAAACAATGAGCAATCCATTGGGTTGGTTTGAGATGCAGCTCACTGCTGGAAATCCGTTGAAGAATAAACTGTTTCAGTGAAACTGCTGGTCAAGATCGTGAATGCCGGAGAAGCGCGCGGGCTGTCGTTACGGTTCCGTTACTGCTCAGTCTGGCTGCGAGAAGGGCACGCGCTCGGTCACCCAGAAACGCTGCGGCACAGGAATTGTCAGAGCAAGAACCCGCGCAGAGGGTCCTCCGCAGTTAAGCACCACTGTCAAAGCGGTCTTTCATTCTTCGAGAGCGCGCTGCTTCGGCAGTGGGCTCTCGACTGTCAGAACCGCACGGTGAACACCACGTGGTGACGCTCTCGGGCCGCGCGCTGGAAAAAGTTCGCCACTTCCTGCAACCAACCCCAGGCGTACCGGCGCTCGTCGGAGCCGTACTCCGGGTTGCGGTCGTCGAGCGGCATCGCGTCGTAGCGCACGCCGAACTCGGATTCGGTGATTTCCGCCAGGTACGAGGAGACTTCGGCGACCCGATCGGGTGCCAGATAGGTGACGAGTTGGTCGTCAGTGTCGGTGTTGAGGTCTTCGTCCCCCAAGATCACGCCGTAGGCCGGCCAGTTCTCGGACACGCGCTCGTACCCCGTGCTGGAGAGGGCGCACAGAATCGGATCCCACGCCTTGTCCGTGTCGCACGAGAACTCGGATCGGCCCGTCTCCTCGATGTCCTCGACCACAGCGCCGAGTTTGTCGTCGTCGCCGCGCGCGTCCAGAAGTTCCGCTGCCAAGCTGTCTGACAGCGCGAAATGCACCCCAAGTTCCATGGCGTGATGCTAACGGCCGACCTTGCCGGCGTCCCGCCGTCACTACGGGACGAATCGCCTCAGGTAACGATCCTGCTCTAACTCCGACCGAAGTTACCCATGGTGGGCCGGCTGTCGTACATACTTCATCGGTGATTCCGACAAAACGGACCGGCCTTTCTGTTGTATCGCTGGTGATCCTCGTCGTCGCGGGGTTGCTGGTCGCAGCCCCTGCCAGCAGCGCCGCGCCGCCGCCTGACTGGAAATACACAATGGTGGCGTTCAGCAATGCCAGCGACCGTGACATGGATGTCTACGAGTCGGCTGACGGCACCGGCTTTCAACTCGTCCAGCAGTCGGCGTACAGGCCGCCGTCTGGGCTCGTGCGTGATCCGAGCATCTTCCGGAACACGGACGGGTTGTACTACCTCACCTACACGACGGGTGGTGGGGCGAACATCGGGTTCGCACGCAGCAGCGACCGCATCAACTGGACGCCGCTGGGGAACTATCCGGTTCCGTTTTGCTGCGCCTTGATGCCTGGAACGGGAGATGGCACCGGTTCTGCGAGCCCGCCGGGCTTCTCGGGTTCGGCCGGTTTCAGCGACGGACCGTCGCTGTCACCATTCGTCACCAAGGCCTGGGCGCCTGAATGGTTTGTGGACGGCGATCGTGTCAACGTCATCCTGTCGATGTCGACCGGTGGAGGTTTTGTGCCGTATCTGATGACGGCGTTGGAACCGTCGCTCCGGTTGTGGAGCCCGCCTGTTCCGCTCGCCGGGATCGGTGCGGACCACATCGACACCACCGTGGTCAAAGTCGGATCGACCTATCATGCGTTCACCAAGAACGAGACGAAGAAGGTCGTCGAGCATGCGGTCGCTCCTTCGGTGACCGGACCTTATTCGTTTGTCCCGCCCGGGAATTGGGGTTCGCTTGTCGAAGGTCCGGCCGTGGTTCAGTTGCCGAGCGGCGACTGGCGGATCTATCTCGACGCCTATACCGAAGGAAAGTATCTCTACTCCGACAGCACGGACGGGCTGAACACCTGGTCTCCTGTGCAAGAGGTTCCTGGGGTGTCCGGGACTGCACGGCATCTCGGCATCATGAGAGAGCCGGCATAATTTTCGACTCCGAGTTGGTAAGGCTCTGATCAAGGACTCCGGTCTTGGTCAGAGCCTTTTCTCGTACTGGCGTACTACTTGTGTGCGTCGTCTGTGCGTATCAGTGATTGACAAGCTAACGATGTGATGCCAGTGGGTCCGACCAGTTCGCGCCGACCATGAAGTGAGTACCTCCGCGTGAACTGTGCAGAGTTGCGCTCTTAGGCCTCGCTCGGGCGCTTCGATTTGCGATCGATTGCCAAGTAATGCCTGTTAGTTGCATATTCAAGTACGCGCACTGGCTTGATGCCTCTACTTTTGGCCTTCAACTGCTCTGAGGCTCGCGAAATGCGGGTTCAATTCGATTTGCCGCTCTGTTTCTGAGGGATCTTCTCGACCGTAAACGGTGACCTTGCTCATAGCGGGACCTAGGTCCTTTTTGCTGCTGATAAGCCTGTCGATATATATCTGTTACCGAAAGTTCACCCTAAATCCAAGATGAGGGAGTTGGTGCGCTGGCGGGCAAACAGGACGATTGGTACCGTCCGGTAACTAATTCAGTTAGTTGTCGGCTACCGCTCTGGTTGCTGTGTCACGTGGAGGAGCAGTTCATGTCGATCGAATCGCAAAACGGCGTATCCCATCGTCGATCGAGGGCCGCAGCGGGGCTTGCGGCGTGTGCGGTTGCCGCGCTGTCGTCTGGTGTGGTCTTCGCAGGGAGCGCATCGGCAACGCCGACGGCGTTGGCGGACAAGTTCGCGAGCACGGTCACCGATGACGGTTGGTCGTTGGATCTTGCCGCCACGAAACTATCGGCGAACCCGGTGCCGAATTTGGCGACGACGGCGTTCACCCGTGAGGGGTTCGTGTCGGCGAAGGTGACCGGCACGATCGGTGGTGCGGGCGATTCGGCGGTGAAGACCGGCTATGTCGAGCAGGGATTGCAGATCGGCTGCCAGATCGATGTCTCCTCCGGACTTGGATTGGGGCTTGGCTTTTCGCTCGGCCCGTCTGTCGGTGTGAGTATCTCCGGGGTTCCGTCGGCGAACGTGGGTGTGAATGCGTCGGTGAATCCGAGTATTCAGTCGACGATTGCGCCGGGAACCATCACGACGATTCCGTTGGGGAAGAAGGATCTCGAGTCGTCGAAGGCATCGATCACGGCAGAGAACGTGCACGTAAAGGTTGATGCGTGCATGGGGCCGGTGACGATCCGCTCCTACGCGCAACTCTCGGTGTCGACTGCAACGTCGGACAACACGTTGTTCGTGTACTCCGACCCCACCTGGCTCTGACCCACGCAGCCGTCGTCAGCGCTGCTGGCGAGTAATTCCTGATCCGTCCCATCCCGGGGTGGTTACTCATCATGCTCATAAAGGAGAAATCATGAAGATTCGTACCTTGGCCACTGCCGGAACCCTCACCGCAGGTATCGCCCTGATCGGTGTTCTCGGCGCCGGCGCGGCATCGGCCGCAACCCCCCTTGTCGAACCCGAGTTTGGCCGGATCGGATTGTCACTCTCGAACGCCGAAACGGCGGCGTTGGCGGCGAGCCCCATCCCCGACGCAATCTCCGACATCGTCCCCGGCTCGCAGCGATGGATTGATCTGGCACCAGGGTCGGCGCTCACCGTCGCCCCGGACGGCAAGCTCAGCGCCCCCGACCGGGTCGTGATCGGTGAAGCCGCCGCCCATCCAGGCGGCTACGTCGACGTTTACCTTGCTGACCCGAATCACCCAGTCAATGCCGGATTCATCGTCCAGACCTACCAGCACTGGAACTGATACCGCGCCCAGTACTGGCGGCCCGTTATCCCCGCTCTCCCTTCCTATTTGGAGTTCCAGCCATGACCGTCGACAACGCCGAACGTCGCAGTGTCCAGCCGGAACCCGCTGCCGTCGACAGCAAAGACGTTGCAGACGTCGATGACTGGGATCCGGACAGCGAACTCAGTCCACTCTCCAAAGCTGTGATTGCTACAGCAGTTGGACTGGGGTTGCTGATCGCGGCATTCGCGGTGATCGGGAAGCTCGCCGGCTGGGCGAACGACTACGGGACGATCCTGGTTTACCTGGCGTTCTTCTTGTGGATGTCGATCTCCGGACGGTTGTTCTGTTGGGGCGCAGACAAACTCGTCGCGCTACTCCGAACGAAGAAGAGTGACAATCGTGGTGCGCACCGGTGAAGTCCGGTAGACGACTTCGCCGGACTCTCGCGGGAGTGCTCGCCGCCGGGGCGCTGTTGACCGGAGCGGCCGGAGCGATCGGTACGGGAATCGCACTGTCCGCCGCTCCGGCGAACGCGACGCCGGAAGAAGACTGCGCGGCGGTGCGGGCACGTGATCATCAGATCTACCTGAATCTCATTGCGTCGCTGCCACCTGGTGCACCCATCCCGCCAGAGATCATCAACCCGTGCCTGAGTGCGCCGTCCACGACGGCGACAGCTGCGCCGACGACCACTGTCGGGCTCCCCGGTGCGCAGGCTCCAGGCGGTGGCCCAAATGTCGGGGCCAATGCTCCGACGAACTTTCCCACCTACAATGGCACCCCCATCGTCCCTGTGCCGACGATCGAGGTTCCGCCCATTACTTCCGAGTCCCCGGCCTCGGAAACTGGTGTCGGTGCATTCCCCAATGCATCGGCATCAGCGGTTCCCTCACCCACACCCACCCCGGGTGAGGGAACCACCACCGATCGTGGTCCCGGACCGATCCCCACGGATTCGGATTCGAATATCGCACCGGCCCAAACGGTTCCGGATCCGGCAGCAGATGTTTCCACAACCGGGGAGGACTCGGGCCGTGACAGGTATCTCGAACTGGTCCTCGTCGGGGCCGCGGCGTTCACCGCTGCGGGTATGGGAGTGAGGGGGCAGCCGGGACCGTTCAGTGCGCGTGTGAGCGCGCGTCCGTGGGAGTCGGTTCTCTCCCAGGTAGTCGGTACGGTCGCGAAACCGTTCATGCCGTATTTCGTCGGCGGTCAGGACGTCGTGGTCATCCCCGACCCGGGTGGTGGACAACGCACCATCTTCCTCATTCACGACGAAACCTCCTCGCATGAAGCTCAAATGGTGGTCGACGTACCACCCGGCGGACAAATGAGCATCAACGACGACGGGTCCGTCGGTGTCTACGACGCGAACGGAGACTTGCAGGGCACCGTTGCCGCGGCGTGGGCGTACGACGTCAACGGCGATCCGGTTCCCACCTACTACGAGATCCGTGACGGCAAGCTCTACCAAGTCGTTATCCCGACCCCGGGCGTCATCTACCCGGTCACCGCTGACGGCCCCTACGGCGGCAGCGACCCGGTCACCGGACGAGACATCACCGCTACACCCTTTCAAGGGGGCGGTGAGGCGGTCAACCAGTCCGGCGGACCGGTCATGGTCAACGTCCCGACAGACTCCCCCTACAACGACGTCGGCGGGATCGACCCACTGGGCAATCTCGACATGGATCCGCCGACGCAGCCGGCACCGACAACGCCTCTGCCGTTCGATATCGGATCGCCGACCGACTCGGGCACCGATACGAGCGAGCCTCCGTGGAACCCACTCGACAACCTCGACATGGAAACGCAGACGCAGCCAGATCCTCCAATGGAACTACCATTCGGGATCTTTGACTCTGATCCCAACAACGGTTTGATCAGCCCCGCGCAGAGGGCCGCGAACCAACGGGCGCTCGCCCATGGCGACGTACCTGCTGACTTCCCTGGCAACGTCCCTCTGACCGCACAGCAACAACTTGACGACCTGCAATGGCAGGTGGATCAGATGCGAGACCGCGGCTATACAGATTCCGAGATCGCGACTGTCTTGAGTAAAGGCAGCACCGCGCTCGGTGGCCCCGCCTCGGGCTTGCAATCTGCGGGCACCCTTGCGAACACTGGTGTGCATCATGCTGGTTCGCTTCCGAGCGCTGCGCAGGCCGGTCGGTCGGCGGCGGTGGGTACTGTTTTAAGCAGATTATCGGTGGCAGCTGAGGTTGCCTCGGGTGTCATCAAGTGGCGCGAAGGCGCGCCAAGTGGCGAAACTGTGGGAAATTCCGGTGGCGCAATCGCATTGGGATGGGCAGGCGGCAAAGGTGGCGCCGCACTCGGCGGGTTTCTCGGCGGCCCGATAGGTGCCGCAGTCGGGGGCGGAATCGGTGCAATCGGAGGATCGCTACTCGGGGCATACTTGGGTACCCGGGCAGGCCGATCATTTGATTGAAGCCTTAGACATTGATCGATCGCTCCAAGAGAAGGGACTGAGACCGTGCATTACCTGCTGATCGCTGCCATTGCGTTCTGCCTAGCCTCGGGGGTGCTGTCGGCGCTTGATGCCGCAGCAGGCAATCCGATGCGGGGCGCGATAACCTTGGCCGTTTCGTTGACGGCTGCGAGTGGGATGGTCTTCCTCGTGACAGACAATTCGACCACCCGGATCGGCGCTGTCGCGGGCACTGCGGCGGTCCTCGTTTTGCGTTTTCTCCCGAAGAGTTCTATATACCGACGACACACCGTTCCTCAAGCGGAATCGGCACCATGACCACCTTTTATGCGATTTGTGCGATTACCGCAGGGGCTGTGGCGTTGATCGTATCCACGCCCTACGTGATGTACCGCAGTCATGCGAGAACGATCTACTGGAGTTCGTCGATCCTGACCATCGTTTTCGCTTGGCTCACCGCTCCTCAGCGGTCGATTCTCGGACCTGTCCTCTTGTGCGGTTTCGCTGCTGTGTTCGTGGCGTGGTGGTGGACCCCCTTCCTCACGCGAAGGCATCCCACCGGATTCAACGATGTTTTCGGTGCTTGGCTGACACGGGCGCTCTACCGCGAGCAGAAGGATGCCCCTCCGGTAAACAGGTACGACAAACTGCACTACAAAGACACTGACCGCCAAGCACGAGATACCGATTCTGACGGAAATCAGGTCAACACCTGAGCCGGCGCGTAGAGCGCTTTGACGTGATGTCCTCAATACCACCCTCGCGCGTACCCGAACAGCTTGTAGTGAGATGCCATGGGAAACAGTACTTTCCACATGGCGGCGTACACTTGCCCGGTTTGCGCAAGCTGTACAGCAACCAGGATGATCGATGGCTCGAAGCTGCTCTTCGCGCAGCCCAATTCAGTAGCTGTCAGCGCCATCGCGAGCGGTAGTCCTCTTCCCCTAGTCTCTGCAGCTCATCCCATTTTTCGAGCATCCGCCTCGTCTGGACAGTTAATGATATCTAATATATTGAATGGAGTTCAGTAGTGGATCTGGTCAAGATTTCGCGGTATGTCGACTCGCCCGTGCTTGTGGAGATTGACGACTTGACACCACTTGAACGTATGGCGCTTCCGAATTATTGGTTGGATGCACTAAATGGTGACGTTGCAGCTCGAATTTCTGGGATATTGGACCAATGGGACGTATTTGGGCGACCGATATTGGGCGACACTTACAGAAACATTAAAGATAATCTATCTGACGTTCGATTGCTCAGGTCTGAAAATAGGTTCTTTCTTCTATATAGAATTATAATGGCAGACGGGACCGATCTCTGCTATTTGGGTACGCCGCCGGTAGTGGATGGTGATGAACTTCCAGGGTATTGGAATAAATTCCCCCCCAGTCTAAAGAATTTCTATTCAAATTTGCACAACGGTTGGTACTATATTGCCGGTAAGACTGTCGGGCCACTGCCTCTTGAAGATATGTTTCGAATTGGCAGCTTTGAATGGTCTATTCTGGACGGGCTGTCCCCTGAAGAGTACCCAGATCCGGCTCGTTGCATCGCGACATTCAGATCGGGCGGCGGCTATCTTTGCTTGTACTTTGGTGAGGAATCGACAAGGGGTGTTGTGTGGTCATCGACGGAACCCCCTGAACTGGTCGATTACTCCACTTACCTTGATATCTGGACCAACGTCGGACTCGGTGCCTAGAGCCTGCGCCTTGGATAGCCAGACTGGAGACAGACTAAGCAATTTGTGTGCGGTCTTGCCCCACGTGGCACGTGCCTCGGATCCAGTCTCCAAAGAGCAGATGATCAATTTGTCTGACCAAAAGGGATCTCTAGGTCATGATCGGTTTCGGGGGGGTACCTCACGCATCGACTCGTTTTCCTGCACCATTGCCGACGAATCGCTGATTGCGCTGGCGTTAAGGGTCGTACAGGGGCTGGCCGATATCTGGGACTCTCGTGTCACCGTGCTCTACCACCGGACCGAATCATCGCCTCAGCGCAACGTACCCGGCGACGCGACCGTGGGCAGTTGCACCTACTTCGGCCTTGAGTTGCTGATCGACGAAACGCAACTCCCGACCCAGGGTGGAGGCTTTTCCGTAGAGGAACAGAACGATCGTCATCCAGCGTGATCCAAGCGCCCTGTGGGCCGCCGACGATATCCGAAGCATCCGCGCTGCAGCAGGATTGCCGACCGGAACGACCGGAGGTGCGTCTACCCAAGGTTCACGAGGGCTCTGGCACCCTAGACGTGAAACCAGGCGTTCCCGCCCAGCTCACGAATGTGATGGCGTCTCCATCTTCCTCTGACGTGGTGACGACCGCCGAGCGTGGGCTCCTAAGTTCAATGATTGGAAAGGGCGGGGCGATGAGCATGTTCGGGCGGCGGCCGACGGTAGCCGGATATTGGGGCACGCGGGTGCAGTCGAGTCAGGAGGTGGCGCAGACGATGCGGGCTTTCCTCGATGATCTGGAAGCGGTCGACCCGGGGTTGGCGTTGCCGTGGGTCTCGACTGCCGAGTTCGACAAGGTGCCAGCCGATGTCAGCGTGGACGGGTTGGTGCGGATCTTCGAGCATTCCCGCTCGAAGGAGATGGGGTATTCGGACACCCCGGGACCGGGCTACGACATCGACTTGTCGCCCGAGGACGGGACCGCGCGCCGGGTCGGTGCCTGGGTCGGCGGGCTGGAAACCAGTGCTCCCAACAGTGTCCGGGTGTCGTTGCCGACGGAGACGCAGCTCACCGACAGCACCCGGCAGCTGCTCGGCCCTGACATCGGAGACGCGATCATGAGAGTGATCGTCAAGCATTGGAAACCGGATCGAGCTCGGTGGAGCATCGGCGACTACATAGATCTTCAGAATCGGTCGAAAGGTGAGGTCGAGGTGGGATGGGAAACATACTTCCATTCCGGAGTCACGTTCGATCGCAGCGCGCTGCCCCAATCTGCGGTGGTGGAGGAACTGCCCACTGGCATGTTGATTCGGTTGGGGGACAACCCTATGCAGGTCGCTGCCGCCGACATCGTGGCGGTGCGGACGGCGTTGGGTTACCCGGTGTAGGGCCAGGAACTGGTCCGGAGTTCACCATTGCATCAGACGTCGAGAAATGTGTTAACCGGATGGCCTGCTTCGCCTTTCGATAGTATTGCCAGATGGCACCCCGAACCGACTTGCTCGCGTGGCTCCTCGATTCGGATCCAGCGATTCGGTGGCAGGTGGAGCGCGACCTGCTGAACGAAGCGCCCACTGTGTGGGCGGCAACGCGCGCGGCGATCGCTACCAAAGGATTTGGTGCACGCCTGCTTTCATTGCAGGACCGAGACGGCCAATGGGCGGGTGGGGCGTTCTTCCCGGCAGCATTCGACTTCGCGGGACCCGAAGCAGCAGAACAAGGTTCGCAACCCTGGACGGCAACTACTTGGACGCTCAACTCCTTGCGTGAGTGGGGCCTCGATGCCGGTGTTCTGCGGGAGCGTCGTACCGCAGAACTGCTCGCGGAGAACTGTCGCTGGGAGTACGAGGGCCGGCCATATTGGAACGGTGAGGTCGATTGCTGCATCAACGCCTGGACGGTGGCAAACGGCGTGTGGCTCGACATGTGCGTTGATGAACTGGCTGATTGGTTTGTGCAGCATCAACTTCCGGATGGTGGATGGAACTGCGAGTGGATCAAAGGTTCGACGCGATCGTCGTTCCATTCGACGCTCAATTCACTCAAAGGGCTTCTCGCGCAAGAGATCGCGACCGGGGGAACAGATGAGACGCGCGCGGCTCGACGATCCGGTGAGGAATTCTTGCTGCGGCGCGGTCTGTTCCGGAGACTCTCGACCGGCGAACCGGTGGGGCCCTGGGTCGGCCGGTTCGCGTACCCGTTCGGGTGGCGTTACAACGTGCTCAACGCGGCTGAGTACTTCCGTGAAGCGTCGTTGTTTGACGGTATTGATCCGGATCCGCGAATGGCGGACGCGATCGAGGTGATCCGGGCCGCTCGAGCCTCGGATGGGACGTGGCTCCAGGCCGGTCGCCAACCGGGGCGGGTGTGGTTCGAGGTCGACACAGAGGCGGGGGGGCCGTCGAAGTGGCTGACTGTGTCCGGCATCCGAATGCTCGCCTGGTGGGATCAATCCTCCCCTCTAGGTTCTGCATAACAAAAGAGTTACAGCGAAAGAAATTTCACCGTTAAAGGTTATCGAAAGGTGATCTTCGACTTTCCAGTCGAAATATCCAGTACGGATGAAGAACATATTAACGGCAGGATTGCCCTCGGTGCTGTGAAGGTTAACCATCTGAACAGGTGAGAAGATGTTCGGTGAAGTTACCTACCCGATTGGATAGGTGGGTCACCGACGTTGGTAATCGAATAAGGCGCTCGCCGCCCTCTTGGTTAGGGAGCTAAGTCCCGAGCTGGCAACAGCATTTCTGCTGCGAAAGTGGTGCTCACCTGCGGCTACATTCCCAATCTCGCAAGACTTAAACCAATTTCGGCGAGATTTAATCCCGCAATTGTAGGTTGTGGAGCGTCCGCAATGTTTAGGCAAAGTCCTATCTTTTCCCAGAACAATGCTCTACTAAACGTGAAAACCGGATGTTCCCCCGATTTTGCTGAGAAGGTGCAACTATGGGGCGTAGCGTAACTGTCGCAGCGAACCGGAACATCGCGAATTGCTGCTCTAACCAATGACTTTGTTCAGATCCGAATATTGCTCGGAGGTCGTCGATGTCGATGGAAATAGTGTTAGCCGAAGCAGTGATAGACAGCGGGGACACGGCGTGGGTGCTGATCTCCGCGGGCCTGGTTCTGTTCATGGTTCCCGGACTCGCCTTCTTCTACGCCGGTCTGGTGCGCGGTAGCAGTGCGCTCGTCATGTTGCAGCAGAACCTCGTCCCACTCGGACTCGTCTCGATTACCTGGGTCGTGTTCGGATACAGCTTCGCGTTCAGTGGAGACTGGGGTTCCGGCTTCCTCGGTGACCTCAAATTGTTCGGCTTGCAGGACATACACACAGCCGCCGCCCCGGGCTTCCACCTGATCGAAGGTGCAGTCGCGGTACCGACTCTGGCGTTCGTGGTCTATCAGATGATGTTCGCGATCATCACGCCCGCGCTGATCACCGGTGCGACCGCTAACCGGCTCAAGCCCTTGGGCTGGGCCGTTCTGCTCGTGCTGTGGTCGATCATCGTCTACCCCCCGATTGCGCACTGGCTCTTCAACCCCGAAGGCTGGTTGGCGCTCCGCGGAGCTCAGGACTGGGCCGGCGGAATTGTTGTCCACGCATCCGCCGGTGCCGCCGCCCTGGCAATCTTGCTGGTGGTCGGTAAACGTCCGGGATGGCCCAACGCCGAGGCGGTCCCTCACTCGGTGCCTTTGGCGTTGATCGGCGCGGGCATCCTGTGGTTCGGCTGGTTCGGATTCAACGCAGGCGACGGTCTGGCTGCCAATGGCGTTGCAGCGCAGGCACTGATGAATACGCACATCGCGGCAGCGGGTGGCATGGTCGTCTGGCTCGTCATCGAGAGGTATACCGAAGGCAAGGCCACGGCGATCGGCGGAATCACCGGTGCAGTAGCGGGTCTGGCGACCATCACCCCATGTGCCGGCTTCGTCAGCACCTTCTCCGCGTTGGCGATCGGCGCGCTTGCCGGACTGGTCTGCCACTTCGCGCTCGCGCTCAAGTCGATCTTCAAGTTCGACGACGCGCTCGACGTCATCGCGGTCCACTTCATCGGCGGCATCCTCGGTTCACTCCTTCTCGGTTTGTTCGGCGAAAAGGCGATCAATTCGATCGGCCGCGACGGACTCTTCTTCGGCGGCGGCGCCGGACTACTCGGCGAGCAGGCGTTGGCATTGATCGTCGTCATCGCTTTCTCGTTCGTGGTGACCTGGCTGATCGCCACGGGCATCGAGAAGACCATCGGTCTCAAGCTGGCTCCGAAAGACCAGGTGGACATCGACCGTCGTCAGCAAGGCATGGACGCGTACCGCTACAACGCCGCATTCGTCGACGCGGGTGGTGCGCCGCAGACCAGCGGGTTCGACTCGGGGGTCCTGGTCGAGGGGGCAAAACTTGTTCCGAACCTCGACGCCCCGAAGCACGAACTCATCACCGCGGTGTTGCAGACCATCGAGTCCGAGAAGCTACGGGAGGCGCTGCTGGCCGCTGGAGCGGAGTCGATAGTCGTATCGGAAGCGCATGTCTCCGCCAGCGACTCGGCCTCACTCAAGTTCCGCGGGCAACGCAACGACGTCGTGTTCACCGAGCGGTTGCGTGTCGAGGTGCTGGTCGCCTCGGAACATGCCCAGGCGGTCCTGGACGCGATCAACGAGTACTCGGGCGGCAGGAGGAGCGGTTTCGTCCAGCAAGCGGCCGAACCACTCACCGAAGCGACGGAACAGGGGAGCTGACATGTATTCGACGACAGGGAGTTACCGCATGATCGACAAGGAGCGTTCGGAATGCATCTGACACCGCGAGAACTCGACAAGCTGACAATTCTCATGTTGGCGGATGTCGCTCTGAGACGAAAGGCCAAGGGACTCAAACTCAACCACCCGGAGTCCGTCGCGGTCATCACGGCGGCCGCGCTGGAGGGAGCTCGGGAGGGTAAGACGCTCGAGGAGGTCATGGCCGACGCATCGCACGCCTTGACGGTCGACGACGTGATGGAAGGCGTCGCGGAGATGATCCCGCGCGTGCAGGTCGAAGCGGTGTTCCTCGACGGTAGTCGGCTCGTCACCGTGCACTCTCCGATCCAGTAGCCCGTCCGAGATGTCAGGAGTACTCCAAGATGGCAAGCAAATCGACGAAGAAGGATTCCGGCGGCGAGAAGAAAGTGCCGGTCGGCGGATACGTGTTGCGGGACGAGCCGATCGAACTGAACGAGGGTCGTCCTCGTTTGAAGCTGCGAGTCCGAAATACCGGTGACCGTCCCATCCAGGTGGGTTCGCACTACCACTTCATGGAAGTCAATCGCGCGTTGTCGTTCGATCGTGAACAGTCCTTCGGCTGGCGCCTCGACATTCCAGCGGGCACGGCGGTCAGATTCGAGCCGGGCGACGAGAAGGAAGTGACATTGGTGCCGTTCGGCGGCAAGCAACGGGTTCAAGGCTTCAACGGACTTGTCGACGGTTGGGCGCCGACCCACGCCGCCTACCGCCCTCGGCTTCCCGGAGCCGTCCAGCGTGCCGAAGAACTCGGCTTCCTGTCCGAACCTCAAACCGACTGATTCTCGTTCACGGCGGACGAAGGAGAACAACACCCATGACAAGCATTTCGAGACAAGAGTATTCGGGCCTGTTCGGGGTCACCACGGGTGACCAGATCAGGCTCGGCAACACCGACCTGTACATCGAGGTCGAGGAAGATCTTCGAACCATCGGAGACGAGTCGATCTACGGTGGCGGCAAGACGCTGCGCGACGGCATGGGCCAGGATCCGGAGTCGTGCAGCATCGACGGAGCCCTCGACCTCGTGATCACCAACGTGGTCATCGTCGATGCGACCATCGGCGTCGTCAAAGCGGACGTGGGAATCAAGGACGGGAAGATCGTCGGCTGGGGAAAGGCGGGAAACTCCAGCACGATGGAAGGCGTCACCCCAGGGCTGACGACCGGTCCGGCGACCGACGCGATCTCCGGTGAGCAGATGATTCTCACTGCCGCCGGCATCGATCCACACGTGCACCTCGTGTCGCCGCAGCAGGCGTATCACGCGCTCAGCGGGGGAGTAACCACGCTGATCGGTGGCGGCATCGGCCCGACCGACGGCACCAACGGCACCACGATCACTTCCGGTATCTGGAACATGGAGATGATGCTCAAGGCCAACGAGGGTTTGCCGGTCAACGTCTGCATGCTGGGCAAAGGCAACTCGTCCGGGCATCAGTCGCTGGTCGAACAGATCAAGGCCGGTGCGGCCGGTCTGAAGGTCCACGAGGACTGGGGCGCAACCCCGGCCGCGATTCGTGAGTCTCTGCGGGTGGCAGACGAAATGGATGTCCAAGTCGCCATTCACACGGATACGCTCAACGAGGCCGGTTACGTCGAGGACACCATCGCGGCCTTCGAAGGACGCACGATTCACACCTATCACAGCGAGGGCGCGGGCGGCGGTCACGCACCCGACATTCTGAGGGTGACGGGAGAGGACAACGTACTTCCCGCGTCGACCAACCCGACGCTGCCGTACGGCATCAACACTCAGGCCGAGCTCTTCGACATGATCATGGTCTGTCACAACCTCAATCCCAAAGTGCCCTCCGATGTTTCATTCGCCGAGTCCCGCGTTCGCGCCGAGACGATCGGTGCCGAGAACGTACTCCAGGACATGGGCGTCATCTCGATGTTCTCGAGTGACTCTCAGGCGATGGGCCGCGTCGGAGAAAACTGGCTACGCGCGATCCAAACTGCGGACTGCATGAAGCGGTCCCGCGGAAAGTTGCCCGAGGACTCGCCGACGCACGACAACTTCCGTGTGTTGCGTTACGTCGCGAAGGTCACGATCAATCCTGCGCTGACGTTTGGTCTTTCGCATGTGGTTGGGTCGATCGGTGTCGGGAAGATGGCCGATCTTGTTCTCTGGGAGCCCGCATTCTTCGGGGCGAAGCCGAAGACGATCATCAAGAACGGTCTGATCAGCTGGCACGCCATGGGAGATCCGAATGCGTCGCTCCCGACGCCGCAACCGGTGATCTACCGGCCGATGTTCGGTGGATTCGGCAAGGCGTTGCCGCAGAGTTCGGTCTCGTTCGTCTCGCGAGCGGCACTCGACGACGGCATCAAGGATCGGCTCGGTCTCGAACGTCAGGTTGTTGCTGTCGAGGGAACCAGAACAGTCACCAAGCGTGATTTGGTTCGTAACTCGGCCACTCCGGAAATCAAGGTCGACCCGGAGACATTCGCGGTGACCGCGGACGGTGTTCACGCTTACGTCGAACCTGCCGAATCCATTCGCTTGAACCAACTTTACTTCTTCAGTTAGGGGTCTCCTGTGTCGGGAACAATCACACACACGCACGGCGCCGATGCGACGCCACACACGCACGGTGAGATGACAGCGCCAAGCGGCAAGCCGACGCGAGTCGACGCGCTACTCGGGAAGGAGACCGACGAGGAGTGGGCCGGTCGACTCGAAAAGGCTGTAGTGGACGTCTTGTCGCTCGATCAGTGGGAAGCGCAGAAGAGTCGATTGCGACGCACCACGATCGGTGGCCGTGAACTGGCCGTCTCGCTCGATCGCGGTATCCAGTTGCAGGACGGCGACATTCTGCTGTGGGACGAGCCGGAGAACACCGTCGTCGTGGCCAGAATCAACCTCAAGGACGTGTTGGAGATCGACCTGAACGCACTGGTCGACGTCACGCCCGAGAAGATGATTCAGACGTGCCTGGAGTTGGGACATGCCGTGGGTAACCAGCACTGGCCTGCGGTGGTGAAGGGAATGAAGGTCTACGTTCCGTTGACCGTCGACAAGGCGGTCATGGGCTCGGTGATGCGTACGCATGCTTTCGAGGGCATCGAGTACACCTTCATCCCGGGCGCCGAGGTCATTCCCTACATCGCTCCACACGAGGCACGCCGCTTGTTCGGTGCGGCCGCGCGTGAGGGCGAGGGGCATACCCATGACCCTCTCGTCTGAGGGGTCTGGGCTCAGCATCAACCGCGCGATGCGGATGATGCAGTTTTCCGATTCCATGTTCCCGGTCGGTTCCTTCTCGTTCTCCAACGGTTTGGAATCGGCCGTGGCGCAAGGGATTGTCACGGGAGGTCCGTCGCTGCGGGAGTTTGTGCTCTCGGCCGCCCATCAGGGCGCGACGTGCGACGGTATCGCCGTACTCGCGGCGCACCGGGGCGCGACCGCCGGTGACTTCTCGGCGATCCTCGCCGCCGATCATGCAGTGATCGAACGCAAGCTCAACGAAGAAGCACGCACGATGAGTACCCGGATGGGTAAGAAGTTGGCCGAACTCGGCGGGCGCTTGGCCGGTGAGACCCTGTTCAACAAGTGGTTGGCCGCGATCGCATCGGGGGAGACGCCGGGTACCTACCCCGTCGGCCTCGGAATTGCTTTCGCGGAGATGGGTTCTCCGGAGGAGGACGCTTTCACGGTCAATCAGTACGGTGTCGCGATGACGTTGCTCGGCGCTGCCCTTCGCATCGTCCGAGTAGATCACCTTGCGACACAGGAGATTCTGTTCGAGGTCAACCAGACCGCCGGCCGTGAGTACGCCGCAGTGCGTGACTACGGACTCGACGACATGTCCAATTTCGCCCCGATGATCGACATTCTGGCTGCGGTGCACGTCAAGGCACATGTCCGAATGTTCATGAACTAGAAGGAGAACGATGAAGAAGACAACTCGCATCGGAATCGGCGGACCCGTGGGTTCGGGTAAAACCGCGCTCATCGAGGCGATCACGCCGGAGTTCATCAAGCGAGGCACCAGCGTTCTGATCATCACCAACGACGTGGTCACCACCGAAGACGCCAAGCATGTGCGCAAGGCTCTCAAAGGTGTTCTCGTGGAGGAACGCATCGTGGGCGTCGAGACGGGTGCCTGCCCACACACTGCCGTTCGCGAAGACCCGAGTATGAACCTCGCGGCCGTCGAGGACATGGAGAAGACATTCCCTGACACCGACGTGGTGTTCATCGAAAGTGGTGGCGACAACCTCACGCTGACGTTCAGTCCGGCTCTCGTCGACTTCTTCATCTACGTCATCGATGTGGCCGCAGGCGACAAGATTCCGCGCAAGAACGGTCCGGGAATCTCGCAGTCCGACATCCTGGTCATCAACAAGACCGATCTCGCACCGTATGTCAACGCCGATCTCGGAGTCATGGATCGCGACTCCAAGGGAATGCGCGGTGACAAGCCGTTCGTCTTCACCAATTGCATGACCGGGGAAGGCATCAAGGAAGTGGTGGACCTCATCGTGCACGGAGTCCTCTTCGACGAAGAGGAAGTGGGAGCGAGCGTACCGTGAGTGCACCGCCCGTCCCGGGAGCATCGCGGTCGCTCCCGGGTCCGATCCCGACCATCCCGGAACTCGATCAGTACCAGGACCAACCGAAGCAGGCCCCGGCCGGCAAGGTCGGAAAGACCGGTGTTCTCGAGATGCGATTTGTCGACCGCGGCGACAAGACGATTCTGCGGGACATGTACCGCAAGACACCGCTGCTGGTTCAGCAGGCGTTGTACTGGGACGAAGCGTTGCCGACCATGCCGTGCGTCTACATGATCTCCACGTCCGGCAGTGTGTTGCAAGGTGATCGACTGTTCCTGACCATCGAGATGGAGGCGGGTTCCCTCGCGCACGTGACCACTCAGTCGGCCACGAAGGTCCACCGGATGGATGCCAATCACGCGTCGCAACTCCAGAAAGTGGTGCTCGCGGAGAATTCGTATCTCGAACTGATGCCGGGGGTGACGATCCCACACCGCAACGCGAGGTACTACGCGCGCACCGACATCACGGTGGATCCGACTGCAACGCTGTTGTTCTCGGAGATCGTGATGTCGGGTCGCAAGTACCACGACGGCGGAGAGATGTTCGTCTACGACCTGTATTCCACGTTGATCAAGGCGAAGCGCCCGGACGGGAAGAACCTTTTCACCGAGAAGTTGGTGATCGAACCGGCACGCTTTCCCGTGCGATACGGCGGAATCATGGGCGACCACGACGTGTTCGGCAATGTCATCCTGTTGACACCGAAGGACCATGCCGACGCGATTCTCGAAGAGATAGTTCCGGGCCGTGACGGCAAGGTCGTTTCCGGAGCGAGTCGGCTACCGAACGACGCCGGTCTCATCTTCAAAGTCCTCGGTCCGGAGAGCGAACCCGTCAAGGCGAAGGTCCGTGATTTCTGGGCTCTGGTGCGAAAGGCAGTTCTGGACACCACCATTCCGCCTGTCCCACTCTGGGGATGACGCGGATCGCCGGAGAAGGATCGAGGGACGTGCGATGACCACCATCACCAAACCTTGGGACGACGTCGCGGACAAGAACGTCGTGCTCAGATTCATCGACACGAATCTCAAAGGCTCCGGGCAAGTGATGTTTCAGGGCAATGCGCTGACCGGCCTGCTGTTTCTGGTCGGCATCTTCTGGGGCGCGATAGCCGCGGACACGATCACCGTCGCGATCGGCGCCGTGGTGGGTCTGGTGGTATCCACCGTCACCGGCATGATGCTGCACTCCGACGACGATTCGATGCGTATCGGACTGTACGGATACAACGGAATTCTTGTGGGGGCTGCCTTTCCGACGTTCCTTGCCGGCAGCGTGATGCTGTGGATCTACCTCGTGGTGGGAGCTGCCGCGTCGACCATCGCGTTCCTGGCTGTCGCCAATGTCTTCAAGACCTGGGGCGTACCGGCGCTGACCTTTCCGTTCAACCTCGTCAACTGGTTCTTCCTCCTCGCGGCGTTCCAGTTCCTGCGGATCGAAACGTCGGACCTCAGCGCCGGCCAGTTTCCCCAGCACATCGGGGAGGCGTCGGCTCATGCCGACATCACTTTCAGCTTCCTGTGGGACACTCTGTTCCGCAACGTCTCCCAGATATTCCTGATCAATAACACCATTACCGGAATCATCTTCGTGATCGCGCTGCTGGTCGCGTCGCGTTGGGCGGCGGTGTTCGCGCTCATCGGTTCGGCGATAGCAATGGGTTCGGTGCTCGCGCTCGGCGCCAACACCGTCGACGTCGGCAATGGTCTGTACGGGCTCAGTTCGGTGCTGACGGCAATCGCCCTGGGCTCGGTGTTCTACAACCCGTCGTGGCGTGTATTCGTCTACACAGTCTTCGGAGTGTTGGTGACTGTTGTTATCCACGGCACCCTGGTATCTGCCTTCGCTCCGATCGGTCTGCCGGCGGGCACCGGTCCGTTCGTCTTCGCGACGTGGCTGTTCCTGCTGCCGAAGAAGAAGTTCGTTCCTGTCCAGCACGACACCATCGAGGGTGGAGCGGCCGAGGGCAGGGATTCGATCGCAAAGGCGAACGGATAGACGGGCCGAATTGGCGAGGCGCCCGTACGCTGGGGCACACCGATGAGTTGATCCGATCGCCCCGCCACTCTCGAAGGAACGCACCTAAATGACAGACTCCAGCGCCCCTCGCATCCATCTCGGCCCCGTCGAGGATCCGCACATTGCCGACGGAATTCGCGGAGTCGGTGGGGTTCTCGTTCCACTCGCCGAGGCAGAAGGCGTGGTCTGGGTACATGGTCCGGACACGTTCCCGTCGTCGCTACCTGACTCGGTTCGCTGGGTGCAGTTGCCCTTCGCCGGGATCGAGCCATGGTTCGATGCCGACGTGATCGACGACAAGCGGGTCTGGACGTCCGCTGCCGGGGCTTACGCGGGCAATGTGGCCGAACATACGATGATGCTCCTCCTCGCCGGAGTGCGTTCTCTCCCCGAACAATTGGCGGTGCAGTCGTGGCGAAAAGAAGAGTTCGACCCGCGAGTGGGTACCTTGCAGGGCTCGACAGTGGCGATCATCGGTTGCGGCGGAATCGGCCGTGCGCTGATCCCGTACCTCGCCGCGTCCAAGGTCAGAGTCATCGCCGTCACCCGCTCGGGAACCCCCGTCGAAGGTGCCTCCGAAACGCTCTCGGCCGATCGAACCGGTGAAATCTGGTCCCAGGCGGATCACTTCGTGATCGCAGCACCGTCGACGTCCGCGACGCGGCATCTGGTCGGCAAGGCTGAATTGGACCAGATGTCGGAGTCGAGCTGGATCGTGAACATTGCACGCGGCAACCTGGTCGACACGGACGCGCTGGTCGATGCTCTCGAAGCTGGTTCGATCGCCGGGGCGGCACTGGACGTCACCGACCCCGAGCCGCTGCCGGACGGGCACCGGTTGTGGAAGCTCCCCAACGCGATCATCACGCCCCACGTCGCCAACCCGGCTACGACGCTCACACGTGCGCTGTCAGATCACGTGGCCGCCAACGTCGCTCGATTCGCTGCGGGTGAGGACCTTGCTGCGGTAATCGATCCGTCGGCGGGCTACTGAACCGACAGAACGCGCAGATCCTCGAGACCGTCCAAGACGGGAACTCTCCACGACGCAAGCTCTTCCGGCCCCTGTTCGTCCCACAGCTCGAATAGTTCCGAATCGGTCGATGCGATGGTGCGCTCCACCATCTCGATCAGCCAGGTGATCCGCTCGCTGGTCAGGGCCGCGGTGAAGGAATCGAGATCGAGGTCTTGGGTGGCAGGGTCGCGCTTGCGATCGGCGCGCACGATCAGGACCAATTCGAGCAAGGCGACGGCGATTTGGCCGCCGTCCACCTCGAGGTAGTCGTCCTCGAATGCCCACTCCACCGATTCGAAGGTGAAGTCACCGTGTCCGATGGACGCGATCAAATCCCCTGCACCGTCGTTCTCGAACGGTCCCGATCCCCACGCGCCCACTGTCTGCTCTTTTCCGATTGCCGTCTCAGCGCGCTTCGAGCGCGATCTTCGCTCCGAATCCTAGAAGAACTGTTCCGGTTATGCGCTCGAGTGCCTGTCGCACTCGGGGCTTCTCGAAGGTGCTACGCGCCCGCGAGAGAAGGATCACGTAGCAACTGAGCCAGATGATGGTGATGGCTGCGTGGATGAGCACGAGCAGTGCAAGCGACGGTCCCGTCGGCCACCCGGCCGGAACCAACTGTGGCAACAGCCCGGTGTAGAAGACGGCGATCTTGGGGTTGAGCAGGTTGGTGGTGAAGCCCGTCTTCCAGGTTCCGGCGTTCTGCGACCGAGGAGTGCCGACATCGTGTTGCAAGCGCGATGAGCGACTCTCCCACAGTGCTCGTACCCCGAGATAGATCAGATAGGCGGCGCCCGCGAGCTTGACGACGGTGTAAGCCTCGGCGGATGCGGCCAGGATCGCCGACAGCCCGAGAACGGTCAGCAGCCCCCACACGAGGAGGCCGGAGACTATGCCGGCCGCAACCCGGAATCCGGCGGATCTTCCGGCGCCGAGCGCAGCCTGCGTCACGACGGCCATGTCCGGCCCGGGGACCAGAGTCAGTAGGGCGAGCACAGCTGTGGCAGCGAGCAGAGCGGTCAGCATGCAACAAGTATGAAGTCGGGGTGGGGAGCGTTGTCGGCCGGTGGTGTCGTGCCTGTGAACAAAGAATGGCGTGACGGTGTGAACTGCGTGGACACGCCCGGAAACCGGCGTCTCGCGAGCCCTGTTCGACAAAGTTATGCACACTGTGGGTGAACGGATCGTTGCAGGTAGGAGGAATAACTCTGTTGTAATTCATCCTTTTGTCCACAGGTTATGCACAACTGGGAAGTGTATGTGAATGAAGTTATCCACACCTGTGTGTGCATCGGTGGAGAACTGTCCAACTCCATTGGATACCCGCGAGTAATAAATCCCAACCAGTGGGTTGACCCCGGGACGTTCGTCCTGTCCAATCGAGGGTTAGCGATAGTCGTGCGATGCTCAGGGGGCGCTTGACGGATGCGGAGATTTGGGTTTGTCGGAATTGTGTTGGTCGTGCTCGCGCTTGTTGTGGGCGGAGTGGCGTATGCCGAACCGGCGCCTGAAAATCCACCAGGAGATCTGGCCGGTCAGACCGGCGCCCACATCAATCGCATAGAGCGGTTGTCGCCCACTCGCAGTGCCGTGTTCGTCGATTCGCCGGCGATGCGACGCGAGGTGCAAGTGCAGGTTCTGCATCCCGCGACCGACGCCGGCGCGCGTCCGTCCTTCTACCTACTCGACGGCGTCAGCGCCGGTTCGGAATCCGGATACTCCGAGAGCACTTGGACCCAGAAGACCGACATCGAAACATTCTTTGCCGACAAGAACGTCAACGTCGTTCTCCCCGTGGGCGGTACCGGCAGTTTCTACACCAACTGGAAGAACGACGATCCGAATCTCGGTGTGAACAAGTGGGAATCGTTTCTCGCCGAGGAGCTTCCGGCATTGATCGATTCGGCGTTCTCCGGAAACGGGACGAACGTGGTCGGTGGGGTGTCCATGGGTGCACTCGGCGCGGCCAACCTCATCACACATCACCCGAAGCTCTACACCGGATTAGCTTCGTACAGTGGCTGTCTCGACAACTCCGAGTCGTCCTCGCAGGATTCCGTGCGGCTCACCGTGGCCAGCAAAGCCGGCGACGCCACCAACATGTGGGGCCCGGCATCGGACCCCGATTGGCAAAAGCACGACCCGTCCACCAACGCGGAAACGCTGCGTGGGAAGACGATCTATGTCTCCTCGGGCACGGGTGCGCCCGGAGACTACGACAACATCTTCACTCCGAGCGGACTGCAGACTGCCATCGAAGGCGGACCGCTCGAGGCGCTCGCGAACACCTGTACGCAACTGTTCGAAGCGAAGTTGGGGGAACTGTCGATTCCCGCAGTGTTCGCGTATCGGAACGACGGCACCCATTCATGGCCGTACTGGCAAGACGCGCTTCACGATTCCTGGCCGACAGTGAAGACGGCGCTGGGAATGTGAACTGAGAGTTACTCGGCCAGTGCCAGTTCGAGCAACTGGAGCGCGCCGTCACGGGTCTGCGCAGCCGCGATGAATCCGGCCTTGTGGCAGAACACCGAACTGTCGACGCCCGTCTCGGCGGCAAGATCCGAGCCGTTGAGGCCGCGCCACTGCTCCGGCAGCAGCTTTCGTGAACCGAACTTGGAGTCGGCGGGCTTCACTGTCTGAATCGACCAGCCGCCGTTGGTGTTCGGGAAGATCGTGAACAGCAATTCCGGTTGGGCCGATGCGGCGCGGCCGTGGGGAACGAAGCGTTCCAATACGACGAAGCGCGGATCCGTTGCCTTCTCGTAGGTCTCGGTGAACTCGCGTTCGGCTGCCGCGTCGCCGGCGTACTTGGCGCGCAGGCGAATCAAGACCTGAGTTGCAAGAACTACTGCCAGCTCGAACTGGGTGTCGAACTCCTCGTCGGTGGACGAGATCGGATTGAACAGGTCCAGCACGGACGACAGATCAAAAGGCTTGGTGCCGAAATCGTTGAGGGTGTAGATCTCCTGGCCGTTGTCGACGGCGTCGATGCCCTCGACCAGCCGGCTGTCGATCCGTCGGAACACGGACGCGTCGCCCTCGCAGAACTTCAAGCCGTATTCCTGCCAGAGCAGACCGAAGGCGGAGTACAGAATGCCGTTGCTTCGCTCGCCGGCATCACGCTGGTGGTGGTCGAAGCGGCCCTCGGCCGGGTTGTAGCGACCGCCGACGTCGAGCACGATGTCCGCGCTGTCGAGGACGTCCTCGTCACGGCTGCGAACGACGGTGGCGTCGGGGTACAGCTGCTTGAGCAGCGATACGCCGAAGACGTCGTCTGCATGGAACTTGCCGTTATGGGTCGCGATGATCACCCGTCGAGACTAGGCAATCGAGCGCGGGGATGCCTATTCAGCCGATAGTGCGGATGCGGTCGGTGGCAGGTGGCGAGACCGGTGACCCGGCTGCGAACAGGGCGGTCAAGGCGTCGAGGTCGTTGCCCGCGCCGGTCATCTGAGTGGAGTTCTTCAGCGCGGTGAAGCCGTCCCCGCCCTCGGCGAGGAACTTGTTCACCACGATGCTGTAGACGGCGTCGGGTGCGATGTCCTGCCCGTTCAGGCGCATTTCCGAGATGCGCGCGCCCGGCGCTGCCCGCCGGTCCAGGGTGTAAGTGAAGCCGGTGGACGGTGAGAGGATGCGCTCGGTACTGGTGCCGTCGACGTCGATCTGGAATTGCTGTTCGAGAGCATCCTTCAGCACCGCTCCTGTGACGGAGAGCACCTCGAGACTGTTGCCGAAGGGTTGCACTCCGTAGGCCTGGCGGTAGGTGACCTGGCCGGAAGTGCCGAAGTCCAAGTCCTCGCGCATGCCGCCGGGGTTCGTCAACGCGAGTTGAGCGCCTCGTGTCGATCCGGCTGCGAGTTGAGCGTCGGCGACCAGGTTGCCGAGTGTGGATTCGCCGCTGGGTACCCGGTCTCGTGTCAGATCGGCGGTGATGGTCCCCACCGGTCGCTGAGCGCTTTCCGACGCCTCCGACCATGCACGATCGGCGAGAGCCTGAATATCGGGATCCGGCGAAATATCGTGTGTCACTATCTGATTGAAAGCGGACGTCTGATCGCGGATGACCTCGCGGGTGTTGCGATCGATCGTCACGTCTGCGACGGACACGATCCGGCCGTGCGAAGCGCCCTGCATCACGACTCTGGGATTTCCTGCGGGATCAGGGAATTCGCAGTTGTACTGCTGGTGGCTGTCGGCGGTGAAGATGACGTCCACCTTGGGCGATGCGCGTAAGGCGATGTCGCGTGCAGGCCCGGATTCGACGTTGCAGTCGTTCGGCCCGCCCTCGACAGCAGGTTCGTCCCCACGGTGCAGGAGGACGGTGATGGCTTTGACACCGAAGAAGTCGAGGACGTCGGCTGTGCGGTTGATCGCTTCGATCTCGTCGCCGAACTGCAGATCAGCGATCCCGCCAGGGGTGACGATCTGCGACGTGTTGGCTGGGGAAATCGCGATGACTCCGAGCGGAATGCCATCGACCATGTTCACGGTGAACGGCAGCGTGGCCGGAGCGCCGTTGGTGTACGTCATGTTCGCGGCCATCAGTGGGAAGTTGGCGCCGCTGAAGGAAGGGCTGAACGTGCACGCGTCGACAGCGGAGCAACCACCGGACTGCATGCGACGGAACTCGGCGAGCCCCTTGTCCAGTTCGTGGTTGCCGATCGCGGAAGCGTCGATCTTCATTCGGTTCAGGAGTTCGACCGTCGGTTCGTCGTTGAACATCGCCGACTCGAGCGCCGACGATCCCCAGTTGTCGCCGACCGAATACAGCAGCGAGTTGGTGGCTTGGCTGCGAAGTTGCGTCACGTAGGCCGCGAGATACGCCGCGCCACCTGCGGGAGTGAGCGAGCCGTCGGCCTGCCTGATCTCGCTGCGAACACCTTCCGGCGGGCGGAGGCTGCCGTGCAGATCGTTGAAGGCCAACAAGCGGACCGACACCGTGTCCTGCGACTGGGCGGAGGCGACGCCACTCAGGGAGGTCGCGGTGGTGGCGAGAAGGGTCGTTGCGAGCACGGCACACGTTCGTGTCATGCGTCGCGTCATGCGTCGTGCTCCCTCGCTCGGACCGGCCTCGAACCTTCCTGAGTGTGCCTGTCCGCAGAAACGAATTCCAGTCCTCGGCGTAACAGTTATGTATCGAGTGTCACGCGGTGATGCCGATGCCCGCAGCCCGCTTCGCGACGTCGGTGTTCGCGAAAGCGAGGAACGCGTCGTTCTCGTGCGGATCGCCGATGGTCATCCGGACGCCCTCGACGCCGTACTGACGGATCAGAATGCCCGCTTCGGTACTTGCCCCGGCGAAACCGGGAGAGAGCTCTCCGAGGGGGAGATAGACGAAGTTCGCCGACGACTCGGGGACGGTGTAGCCGGCTTCGATCAGTGCGGTCCGAACTCGGGTCCGCTCAGCGATGACGCCCTCCGTGCGGGCAAGCAGTTCGTCTGCGGCAGCCAGGGAGGCGATCGCGGCGGCCTGGGCAACGGCGCTCACGGTGAACGGGGTGTGCACCTTGCCGAGGGCCACGATGATCTCCGGATCCGCGACCGCGTAACCCACGCGGATTCCCGCGAGGCCGTACGCCTTCGAGAAGGTGCGCAGAACAACCACGTTGGGGCGGCTGCGGAACAGTTCGATGCCGTCGGCGTCCGAGCGTGAGTATTCGAAGTACGCCTCGTCGAGTGCGACGACGACGTGAGCCGGGACCGCGTCGAGGAAGCTTTCGAGTTCCGCCTTCGACAGCGCGTTGCCGGTCGGGTTGTTGGGGTTGCAGACGAAGATCACCCGCGTGCGATCGGTGATCGCGGCCAGCATCGCGTCGAGGTCGTGGCCGAAGTCCTCGGTCAGCGGAACCTTGACCGAGACGGCGTGGCCGACCTGGGTGACCACGGGGTACGCCTCGAACGAACGCCACGCGTAGATGACCTCGTCACCCTGATCGCACGTGATCTGCACGAGTTCCTGGCACAGCGTCACGGAGCCACAACCAGCGGCGACGTTTGCAGGCTCGACTTTCAAGAAGGTGGCCAGCGCATCGATGAGGGCGACCGCAGCGTTGTCCGGGTAGCGGTTGGCATTGGCGACTGCGTCGGCGACGGCGTCACGCACACCGGGCAACGGCCCCACGGTCGTTTCGTTGCTCGCCAGTTTGATCGCACCCGGGAAATTGCGTCCGGGAACGTAGGCGGGGATGGAGGCGAGGTCAGGGCGAATGTGTGCGGTCACGAGTCGATTATGCGCGCACTGATGTGGTGCGTTGCGGCCGTCTGCGTGTCACAGTTGAAAGATGTCGGAAATCTTCCGGGCCACCGCATATCTGCGCGGAGCCGAAGGGGAGGTCGCCACGGCTGTTCCACTGACGGTGGTGGAGCCGGACGGCCCGACACGAGGCGGAATTGTCGTGCTGCACGAAGCCCGGCAGTTCAGCCCGGCTCTGCTCAATCTGATGTGCGCACTCGCCGGCGAAGGTTGGGTGAGCGTCGCACCTCACCTGTTCCATCGCGAACCCGAACACATGCAGGGCGAGGTGTTCGGTGACAATCTCTTCGCCGACTTCGACGCAACCCTCGACTGGCTCGTCGGGCGCGAAGTTCTCGCCGACACCATCGGGGTGCTCGGATTCGACGACGCCGGAACCGCCGCAATGCTCGTGGCCACCAACCGTCCCGTCGGCGCCGCGGTGAGTGTCGCCGCCCGGGGAATCGTCGAAGCGCTGTCGGCGGATGCTCAGGCGCTCGTCGACGCGGCCACTTCCCTGCAGGCGCCGTGGTTGGCGCTGTACGGCGAGGACGATCCCAGCACGCCTCGCGAACACGTGACTCTGCTCCGGGAAGCGACCGCGAAGGCCGACGTCGCGACACTGGTGGTCAGTTATGCCGGACTGGCTCACCGGGCCGACGAGCCGCCTCAGCTGTCCGAGGACGCCGACGTCGACGACCCGGGTTCGGCCTCGATCATCGAAGCTCAGACCCGGATCTTCGACTGGTTCGACAGCCACCTGCGGTAAGTCCACAAAACAGCCCGCTGACCACGCGTTTTGCCTTTGGTGGCGAAGGGTGTGTAATCTTTCGATCCGGCGGTCCGAAAGGATCGGAACCCCCAGGGAGGCGTGCCAGAGCGGCCGAATGGGACTCACTGCTAATGAGTTGTCCCTTTTACGAGGGACCGGAGGTTCAAATCCTCTCGCCTCCGCCAAGCCGGTGATTTTGACCGGCGGGTTAGAAATGATAGAAATTACGACGGCAGGAAACGCAAGACCTGCTAGACAACAGAACATGCGCCCGTAGCTCAACGGATAGAGCACTTGACTACGGATCAAGAGGTTAGGGGTTCGAATCCCTTCGGGCGCACAACAGAAAGCCCCTCACCAGCAGAGATGCCGGTGAGGGGCTTTCTTGTATGCGAATTTTCTTTCATGGCGACGTTGGTCACATCTTGACCTGTTGGCGGCTGACCAACCTCGAGCCTGCGAGACAAGAGGCGTACCGCAAGCACCTGTACTGAACGCAGATTTGTCACCTATATCCGATAATGATCCGTGCCTTCAATTGCCTCCTCGCTGTTCTGGATCGCGCTGATCGCGGCCATCGCGCCGATAGTCGCGGGCCTGATCCCGCGGCGGCTGGTTCCGGAAGTGGTGTTGCTACTAGTCGCGGGCGCAGTGGTCGGGCCGTTCGCCCTCAACATCGCAGCTGACAGCGAAGCGATCGGCATCCTGCGCGAACTCGGCCTCGGCATGCTGTTCCTCCTCGCCGGCTACGAGATCGACCGACAAGAACTCAGTGGGCGCGGCGGACGCCGAGCCCTGTACACGTGGCTGTTCTGCCTCGCACTGGCGTTCACGGTGGTCGCGCTGCTGGGCATGAGGAACGTGATCTCCGCCGAAGCCGCTGTTGCCATCGCGATGACGTCGACCGCACTGGGCACGCTGCTGCCGATCCTCAAGGACAACAAACTCCTCGACACGCGCTTGGGCAAGACCGTCCTCAACCACGGGGCCGTCGGCGAACTCGGGCCGGTCGTTGCGATGGCGGTGCTGCTGAGTACCCGTGGTGCCGTCCTGTCGCTGATAGTTCTTGCCGTATTCGCCTTGATCGCTGTCATCGTGGCGGTGCTGCCCGGCAAGCTGATTCATGAAGGCTCGTGGACACATCGACTGGTGCGGGCAGGGGCGGACACCACAGCGCAGACGACAGTCCGCCTCACGGTGCTGTTGTTGGTCAGCCTCGGAGTGCTGTCGGCGGTGTTCTCACTCGACGTCATTCTCGGTGCATTTGCCGCCGGGTTCATTTTGCGTCGACTGATGCCCGAAGGCGATGAGCGCCTCGAGATCAAGCTCGACGGGATCGCCTTCGGGTTCCTCATCCCGATTTTCTTCATCACGTCAGGGATGGCGATCGACGTCTCGGCGGTCGCCGCGAGTCCCGGCATACTGATTGCGTTTTTGATCCTGATCGTTGTCGTCCGCGGCGTGCCAGTGTTCTTCGTGACCAAGTTCGAGAAGGTCGAGCCACCCTTCACCACGCGTGAAAGTGCGCAGGTCGCGCTGTACGGAGCTACCGGTCTGCCGATGATCGTGGCTGTCACGGGCGCTGCCGTCGACGCGCATCAGATGTCGTCGGACAACGCGTCGATTCTTGTCGCGGCCGGGGCGATCACTGTTCTTCTGCTGCCGATGATTGCCACTCTATTGACGAAAAAAGAGAAAGTGTCCTGATTCAGAGATCCAACTGCTCGTCGAGCCAGTCGAACATCCGCTGATCCGTCAGACGCCTCGCCATGGGCTGACAGTGGAAGTTCGCGCCCTCGGCAGCGGTGAAGGGAACAACTGTCGTCGGTCCGCCGGAGAGGGCGGCAAGCCGCTTGGATTGACCGGGCCAGAACTGTTCACCTTCCGGATCAGTGATGAGCAGGGGAGTGGAGATCGAGCCGGCGACGTGTTCGAGGTGGTACTTCCGAACCTCGGCGAGAGTGTTGTAGTAACCGTCGGCGAGGTACGGACGCGCTCGGAAACGCCAGATCCGGGCGGTGTCCTTGGAGAACTTCATCCCCAGCCCAATCGCCATGTCGCGGTCGAAGGCGTCCGACTTCCCCTCGTCGAGCAGCTTCTGCATGTTCTTGGGGATATGGGCGAGCCACGACGCGGCCACGTCCACGACCCCCGGATCGGCGATCGCTGCCGCGATTCGATGCTCGAACGCCAACGACTGCGGTACCCAGTAACCGCCCTGACTGATCCCGTAGATCGCCAGCTTCGACGCATCGACGTCCGGCCGGTCCACGAGATAGTCGACGACGGGCGTGATGACGGATTCCCAGTCGTGACGGAACGGGATGTTGCGCTCGAAGAGCATCGACTGCTGACCGGGTCCGTCGAACATCAACACGTTGTAGCCCCGCTCGAGGGCCCCGGCGCCGCCGCTGCCCCACAGCCCGCTGATCGGGCCGTCGCTACCGTTCACCATGATCAACGTCGGCCGTCGCACGTCGCCGGGTGGCCGGAAGAAGTACCCGGGCAGGTACGTGTCCTCGTAAGGGATTCGGACGCGCTCGACGGGCTGGGCAGTGGTGTCGACGAAGCGGTCCCACGCTTGTCGGTGGCGTTTGAAAGTGGGGACCAGAACGGAGTCGTCACTGAGGCCGTCGACGGCGTTGATCGCCACACCGAAGTACGACGCCGCCCGCAGATATGCGTTGGACGCGCTTCGCGAATGCCCGGCCGCGACTGCCTCATCGGCCTGCCCGAATACCCGTGTGCCGAGGTCGAACCAGGCCTCGTACCAGCCCTCGAGGTCCTTCTCGCCGACGTGAGCGATGGCCGAGAGCACTTCGCCGGTGTCTGCCGCGCCGAAGGTGGCTTGCCCGAGAACGACTCGTAGCTCGAAGTCGAAGGATTCGTTGCGATAGAAACCAGCAGTGAACGCCTGGTGCGGATGGGCGAAGAACGACGACGCGAGAGACATGGGCACACCTTCGCTAGTTCGGGGCAGCCATTTTCAGTTGTAGTTCCAGGATCGCCCGAATCGCTTGCCGGAAAACCTGTCAGCGCGGCGACGCCGGGAGCCCGGTGGATGGCGGCCGCGACATCGCAAATGCCAGGGTGCACAACCACAACGACATTCCCAGCACCTGCGCACGTTGAGCGATACCCAGTCCGAGATTACCGCCGCCGGAGACTGCGATGCTGTTGGTCGTCAACATCCACACCGTCGCAAGGGAAGTCAGGATCAGAATGGTCAGACCCGTCGTCCGCAAAGAAGGGTGCTCGCGATATCTGAACGCTCCCACGGTGAATGCGATCATCGCGGTGAAGATCGCGAAGACCGCCACGCTGCTCGTCAACGCGTGAACATGGTGGAGCTGCGGAAGTAGACCGTCGGGTGCGCTCGACGGGCAACCCTCGCCCGAGCATTCGAGAGGGAACGACGCGTCGGCGATGGTCGCGATGCCGAACACCGCCAGCGCAATCCAGCCCGTGACGTAGAGCCTTCGCCGGGGCGTGATCAGCAGGCCCAGCGCTCCGGAGATCAACATCAAGATTGCGGACAGGACATCGGCGTTACCGAAGACATCGCGGTATTTCTGGTTCTCGGCATCGAGTTCGCTGAGGAACGATGTCACCGGGTCGAGGCCGGTGTCCAGGAAGAATTCGAGAATCCACGACGAGTAGACGATTCCGCCCAGAGCCAGCGCAGCCACCAAACCCCACCGCGCAACGTTGCGTTCCTTCACGAAATCGAGCTTACGGACCGAGCAGGGCTTTCTGGACGCGTTCGGCTGCTACCAGCGGATCTTCGTGCTCCCAGATGCGGAGGACGGTCCAACCCTGCTCTGCCAGACGTGCATCGGTGTCGCGGTCTCGAACCACGTTGGCCGCCAACTTGTCCGTCCACCACTGCGCGTTGTTCTTGGGAAAGGTCGCATGCTGCGGGCAGCTGTGCCAGAAGCATCCGTCCACGAACACCGCGACTTTGCGGCGCGGAAACACCAGATCAGCGCGTCGGCGAACACCTTTGACCGGCGCCCGGTCCACGAAGTACCGGAGTCCGCGCCGATGAAGCTCGCGTCGAATAGCGATTTCGGGTTTGGTGTCGCGCCGACGCTGAGCGCTCATCCGAGCGCTGGTGGCAGGATCCGTCGCAGGCACCGTGGTTCTCTCAGCCGTCGGAATCGTCGCTGTCTTCGGGATCCGACCAGGTGGGCGCAAACCTGTTGCGACGCTCCACTTCACCGTGCACGACGGTCACGAAGTCGGTGAACGAGAGCGTCTGAGCTTCGGTGGGGCGGCCGTTGCGGGGCGGCGGTTCGTCGACGTCGAAGAAACGAACCGCGCCATCGGGTTCGTAGAGTCCGATGTAGACCTTCTCGAAGAGGTCGTAGCGGGTGTCCTCGGCGCCGAGATCCACCCAGGCCTTTCCTGGAACGCCGACCACCGCGCGCTTGCCCCGGCCCGAGCGCTTCGAGAGGGTCGTGACATGGTGTGCAAAAGAGGATTTGCCGGTGTCGCTGGTCTTGGTCGGGTCGCCGTCGTCGCACGTGGCGTACGGCTCGAACATGACGGCGACCAACACGCTGTACGGCTGACGCTGATGCAGAACCATTGCTTCGCCGCGCAATTCGTGGTCGTTGCGGACGATGTTCTTGGTCCAGCGTCCTAGCTTGCCGCTGCGGGGACTGTAATCCTGGAAGTTGTACGTCTTGATGGAGACGCAGAGGATCAGGCCGAGAGTGGGGTCGAGTGCCTTGACGTCCAAGCGCTTTCGGCCCTTGGCGACATCGACGGTTGCCTCCTGGCCTTCGCCGGACGCAGTCGGGGTGATGTTGGGGTACAACGGACGCAGAGCATCGGCGACCGTCTGTGCCAGTTGATTGGACAGTCGTTGTGCGTAGTTCTTCTTCTCGCCGCGATCGGCATCGGCCGGGGGCTTGTCACCCGCGAGTTGCAGTGCGCTCCACAGTGGTTCGTGTTCGGGCTCGGAAAACAGTGTCCCCGGAAACAGGGGTTCGGGAAACAGTGAGTCCGTCATGCCGCGGCCTCGGGATATCCGCCCATCCGCTCGAGATGGCTTTCGACGTCCTCGATGAAACCGGGGATGAACCGAAGATTGCCCATGCGGGCGCGCTTGAGGAAGCCGGCCGTCGCCCGTGCCGACAGCAACCGCGTGTCTTCGAGGAATCCGCTCAGATCTTCGTAGTCGTGCTGCACCGGCCACGTCGACGTGTGCACGCGGAAGGCCTGGCGGTTACGGCCCCACGCCGCGCTCGGCCACGCGTCGCCGGGCTCGAGCGGCGTCTCGCCGGCGGCGTCGTATTCGATGGGATCGCTCAACCGGCCACCGACCCACGACGCCATCCGCACGCTCACGGCATTGCCGACGAGCTTCCATCGGTGGCTGTGGCGAAGGCCGGGGACCTCGACGGACGGCAGCGTCCAGTCGGGATCGAAACCCTGTAAGCGTTCGGCGTCGACGAGGCCGGGGGTGACGATCTCACCGGACGGCAACCGGACTGCCGGTTGGCTGGGGATGCCGACGGACGAGCCGCCCTTGAGCGTCGGCACGGCATTGACGGCCCATCCGAGACCACGAGTGCCTTCGGTCCAGTAGAAGCCGCACGGGTAGTCCGCGGGATCGCCGCCCAGGCGCTCGCCGGCGTCCTGGCCGAACAGGATTTCGCGGGGATCATCCGTACGCGAGGCGAGCATGATGACCCGCTGGCGACGCTGGGGGAGTCCGAAGGCGCGGGCGTCGACCACCCGGTACGCCCACGTGTATCCGAGGTCTTCGAGCGCGTCGGTGATGTGCCGCATGGCAGCGCCCTTGCCGAGTTGCAGCATGAACGGAACATTCTCGATCAACAGCCAGCGCGGGCCCTTCTTGCGCTTGACCAGACGGAACACCTCGTCCACCAGGCCCGAACGCGCGCCGGTGATGCCTGCGGTCTTGCCGGCCTGCGAGAGGTCCTGGCAGGGGAAACCGGCCGCAACCAATTCGATGTCACTGGGTAGCGCACGCAGTTTGGTGACGTCACCGTGCAACGGCACGTCAGCGAAACGCGAACGGAGAACTGCCTGGGCGCCGGGATCGATTTCACACAGCAGTTCGGTGTTCCACCCATGTTCCGAGAGCCCCAACTCGAGCCCACCGATACCGGCAAACAAACCCACCATGCTCCGCGACGACGTCACAGCACCCTTCCTCACGAACCGACCTAGAAGCACGGTACTCGAGAACTCCGACACCGTTTGCCAACTATTCGGTCCGCGGCGTGCTCCTTACCGAAGAACCGTTGTGAAACGCCTTACATCGAGATCTTCGGGGCCGATCGAAGTCCCTGAAAGGTCCCTGATCCGAGCAATAACCCGAACCAGCGGTGCTCCGCGCCCGTTCGTCCATTACCGTGGTCGGGTGAGCATCCAACCTTCCGGTGACGCGTCCTGGCCCGCGGTATTGACCTGGCAGGCCCACAACGCTCCTCGTATGGAGTCTGTTCGTGTGCAGCTGAACGGAAATCGCATCAAGGCTTCCGGCCGAATCATCGGTGGAGCCTGCAGCGAGCACCCGGCATTCAGCGCGTCATACGACCTGGTCACCGACGAGGCCGGCATCACTCGCAGGCTCTCCGTGCGGACCGCCTTGGCCGCCGGTGAGCGTCAGATGTCGATCAGCCGGGACGAGGAAGGTACCTGGATGGTCGAGAACGGCGCCAGCCATCAGCGCTCGGCGTTCGACGGTGCACTCGACGTCGACGTGATCCTCAGTCCGTTCTTCAACACGCTGCCCATCCGCCGCGTCGGTTTGCAGAACGACATCGAAGACGCCGAGGTTCCGGTCGTCTACGTCAACCTTCTCGACCTGCGCGTCGAGGGTGCGACCATCACGTACAGCTCCGGCACCGACGGAATCAGTGTGCTGTCCCCGGTGTCCAGCTCGACGCTGTCCGTCGACACCGAAGGCTTTGTCCTCGACTACCCGGGTCTGGCAACTCGTATCTAGGTTTCGTATTTCTAGGTTTCGGATCGCCGGATGACGCCGCCGCGTCGACCGGCGTCTCGCATCCGGTCGATCCAGTCGGGTTCTCCGACCTGAACGTCTTCGATGTCCCACCGCTCGTGTGACTCGTAAGCGCCGCGCGCCGCGAACCCTGCGTCCACCAATCGTGCCGTCGAGCCGTTGTCGAGCAGATCGGTACGTGCGCCCTGCAGAAGGTCGAGCGCTTCGTCCAGCGCGACCACCAGGGCGTCGCGGTTGCCCTCACACATCGCCCGCACCAGGCCGGGTGCGCTTCCGGCCACGCGAGTGCCATCGCGAAATGATCCGGCAGCCAGCCCGAGTGCCAGTTCGCCGCCGGCCGCTCCCGTGATCGCAAGTGTTTCCGCGAGCAGGTGGGGCAAGTGCGAGATACGCGCGACTGCTCGGTCGTGCTCCAGAGATTCGGCAGGCACGACCACCGAGCCGCAGTCGAGCGCGAGATCGGCGACCTGCGTCCACACGTCTGCGTCGACGCCGTTGTCGGTGGCAACGACCCATACCGCGTCGACGAACAGATCGGCATCCCCGACCGCCCAACCCGAAGCTGACGTCCCCGTCATCGGATGACCGCCCACGAACTTGGCGCTCAAGCCCGCTCGTTCGACCGCGGCCTTCACTTCACCCTTGACACTGACGACGTCCGTGATCGGATTGTTCGGTGCATGCGCGGCGATTGCCTCCAAGGTGGCGTCGACGGCAGGCATCGGCACGGCGACCACGATGATCGCGCCGCTCTCGTTCGCTCTCTGCAGCACTGAAACTAGATCGGTGTCGGCGTCGAAACCGTCGGCTCGGGCCGCGTCGGCGGACTCACTGGAACGGTTGTAACCCCACGCCTGACGGCCGGATCGGACGGCGGCACGAAGTAGCGAACCGCCGATCAATCCGAGGCCGAGAACGCAGACTGGTGGGGCGGAATCGATCGCAGACACGAGTTCAGGTTGGCACATCGATGCTCGGACTTCACTCACTGGCACCAGGCGGGCTACCGTTGCGCCATGGGTGCACAGCGCGCGGGTAACAAGAGCGCCTCTTCGAACCAGTCGGAGGAGCTTGAAGGCTTCGGTGTCGCGGTGGTCCGTGAAGAGGGGCGTTGGACGGTCAAGGCACTGACGCCCGACGCGTTGACCTCGCTCTCGGCCGCCGAAACGCAGCTGCGTGAGCTGCGAAGTTCGGGTGCCGTCTTCGGTCTTCTCGACGTCGACGACGAGTTCTTCATCGTGTTGCGTCCGGCCCCGTCGGGCACGCAGTTGTTGATTTCCGACGCGACTGCCGCCATCGACTACGACATCGCAGCCGACGTCCTCGACGCCTTGCACATCGAGATCCCCGATATCGACCCGGACGACCTCGACGATGTCGAACCCTGGGAAGAGGGCGATCTGTCCGTCCTCACCGATCTGGGCCTGCCGGAACCCGTACTCGCCGTCATCGCGGCCGAGACCGATCTCTATCCGGACGAGCAGTTGGGGATGATCGCGCAGCGACTCGGGTTCGCGTCCGAGTTCGGCGCAGCGCTCGACAAGCTCCCGCGCTAGATGACTCTCGCTGACGATCAGCGCATGATCCGTGCGGCCATCGTGGCTGCGCGCTCCGCTTCCGACGCCGACGTCCCGGTCGGCGCCGTGGTGTTCGACGGCGACGGCGTCGAAGTTGCTCGCGCCGCCAATGCCAGGGAAGCGTCGTCCGATCCGACCGCGCATGCCGAGATCGTCGCGTTGCGTGCTGCCGCAAAAATCTACGGCGACGGTTGGCGACTGGAAGGCGCGACGCTGGCCGTCACCCTCGAGCCCTGCACGATGTGCGCGGGCGCGCTGGTCCTCGCCCGGGTTTCCAGAGTCGTTTTCGGGGCGTGGGAGCCGAAAACCGGTGCCGTCGGATCTTTATGGGACGTAGTTCGAGATAAAAGATTGACCTACCGGCCGCAGGTGCGCGGCGGGGTCCTCGAGGACGAATGCGCTGGGCTTTTGGAAGATTTCTTCCGTGAGCAGCGAGCCTGAAATCGGTATTCCCCATCGAGAGTGATCGCACACTCGGGTAGCCGGAACCGGTGAACGAGGGCATGGTGGAGGCAGATGTCGTCAGGGCATCGGCGGATCGTCGGAAGGCGATTCGTTCGCGTTCACAGAGGAGTACTCATGGGAATCGCAGACAAGGCTCAGAACAAGGCCGAGGACCTCGGGGGCAAGGCCAAGGAAGCTGCTGGCAGCGCTACCGGTGACCGGGACCTCGAAAACGAAGGCAAAGGCGACCAGGTGAAATCGGCCGTCAAGGATGCAGGCGAGAAGGTCAAGGACGCCGCGTCCAGCATCAAGGACAAGCTCACATAATACCGCTCCACCTGGCGATTTCGGCCACGGGCACTCCATCCGGTAAAGTCACCAACGGTGGCGTGTCCGAGCGGCCTAAGGAGCACGCCTCGAAAGCGTGTGACGGGTAACCCCCGTCCGAGGGTTCAAATCCCTCCGCCACCGCCAAAGCTCCCCACCTGTTCACGCAGGTGGGGAGCTTTTTTGTTCGTAGACCTCGATGCGAGCGCTGCCGACTGTCGGGGACGGACACGCTCCGGCTGAACTATCGGGCGACCGGCCAGGTCGAAGCCCGTGTCCATGTGTGTCGAAGCCAAAGTGAGTTCGACACGCAGACCTGATCAGCCGCCGGGCGGATCCGTCGCTCCGAACGTATTTCGTAATCAAGGAACAAACATTCGGATTGGGCAGAAATCCGCCATTCGGACGAAGGTGGCTCCCGACCTCGGGGGAGATCGGGAGCCACACTCGTTCTTATAGGGGAGGGACGCCCTCCGGTGACATTCCCAGGTTGACGAGGTTTCAGGAGCGGCGGGCGATCCACTCCGCAGCGGCGGCATCGATGTCCTGCTTCAGCTTTTCGAAGAATGACGGTGACGGGGTAGGGATCAAATCGGCTGCGGCAGTCAGTGATTGACTGAGGGCGATTCGGCGCTCACGCAACTCGTCGTCGCTCAGGAGGCTCAGGTCCGGCATCGCGAGCCCCCTCGTCCAGTGTGATACGTGTTTCGGCAGACCGTGCGCATCGGGATCGATGCATGATTCGACGCGCACGGCCGGTGCATTCCAGGCTGGGGGCCGGAATGCAAAATCTACTTTACCAAATGATTACTAATCGTTGCGGACAGCACCCTCGTCTTCAGTTGCTGCGGAGAGCTTTCACAGCGTTCTCCCAGGTGTTAAGTCCTGACAACCGTTGAAGCTGCAACTATCGTCGAACCCATGAAAAAGATCTGGTGGATCGGTGGAGCAGTGGTTGTGGTCGTACTCGCCCTGCTCGTGGGGCCGTGGGCGTACGGGAAGTTCATCGCTGAGGACGATGCACCGGCGGCCGTAGTGTCCACTCAGGGCGCAGAGGCGGCGTCCGGATCCATCGACGGACAGTGGACCGTCGTCGCAGGCCAGGGAGACAACCAGACGGCAGCCGGGTACACCGTGCACGAGATTCTCAACGGATCGAGTGTGACCGTCGTCGGAACCACCGGCGAGGTGAGCGGAAACGCCACCGTCGAGGGCGAGAAGCTCACGGCCGGCGAAGTGACCGTGCAGGTGGCAGGCATCAAGACCGACTCGGATCGGCGCGATGGCCAGTTCACTGGCAATGTGATGGATACCAGCACCTACCCGACGGCGACGTTCACGATCGACTCGCCGGTGGACCTGTCGGCCGTGCCGGCCGACGGCACAACTGCAACGGTCACGGTGTCGGGAACCTTGACACTCAAAGGCCAATCCAAGCCGGTATCGGTCGACATGACTGTGCTGCACTCGGGGGATTCTCTGATTGCTTCGGGCTCGATTCCGGTCACCTGGACCGATTTCGGTGTCGAACCCCCGTCGCTCGGCTTTGTCACCGTCGACGGCAGTGGCTCGGTGGACTTCCTGGTCTCGCTCGCCGCGAACTGAATTACGTCCACCCGATTCGCACTCCTTCGGGGCGGGTAGGGAAGATTAAGGACATGACCTTCCTTTCTTGTTGTCCGTTCCGAAGGCTGCGGGCGAATTCTGCCGGGACGGAATGAATAGGTGATGCCCCGATGGAGGCCGTTCCGAACGGGTGAAGACCCCGATCCACGGTTCACCCTCGCCAACGAGCGGACATATCTGGCCTGGATCCGCACAGCGACGGCCTTTGTCGCGTCGGGCGTCGGACTCGAGGCCTTCGGCGGCGACATCCTCAACCCGACGGTTCGCGTCGGCTTGGCCGCGTTGCTGCTCGTCGGCGGCGCTCTGATCGCCATCACTTCTTTTGTCCACTGGATCAGTGCCGAGCGAGCGCTCCGTGCCGAGCGCTCGTTGCCGGTGCCGCTGATGGCGCCGGTGGTCGGCATCGTGCTGGTGATCTGCGCGACAGTCCTGGTGGTCGAGGTTGTGAACTGATTGACCGCGCTGGAACCTTCGGAAGGACTCACGCCGCCAGATAGGGGCCTACAGTCCGAGCGCACATCGCTCTCGCTCGTGCGGACGAGTCTGTCGATCCTCGGCTTGTCCGCCGCCTGCCTGAGGTGGTTGCCGCCGTTCGGTTCGTTGGCCCTGATCGGGCCGTCCCTCGCTGCGATGCTTGTCGTTGCGGTGATGGTTTACGAACGTCGGTCGCGGCCCAGACGGTTGGCCCAGTTCTCAGCTGAAAAGGCAACGCCTGCTTTGGGTATGGGAGCAGCGCTCGCGCTGAGTCTTCTGTTGCTCAGTGCGACGGGGCTGTGGATTCTGTTGACGTGACTGCAGCTTTCGGCGCCCAGCCCGGAGGGCCGAATACGTAGCCTGCTCGCTGCCGCCACGAGGTCGACGCCTTCCAATCACGGGCGATGGCAGCGTATTCGCGCGTTTGGAGCTTCCAGATGTTGTACGTTCCCACCGGTGTCGTGAGTCCGTAGGTGGGCCTGTGGGTTTCGGCCGCAAATGTGCCGAACATCCGGTCCCAGATGATGAGGATCCCGGCGTAGTTGCGGTCAAGGTACTCGGCGTCGGAACCGTGGTGGACGCGATGATGTGAGGGTGTGTTGAAGATGAATTCGATCGGGCGCCAGAGCTTTCCGACACGCTCGGTGTGGACGAAGAACTGGTAGACGAGGCTGACGGAGAAGCCGACGAACACCATCCACGGCGGAATCCCGAGGAACGGTAGTGGCAGCCACATGATGATCTCGCCGCTGTTGTTCCACTTCTGCCGCAGCGCGGTGCTGAAATTGAAGTACTCGCTCGAATGGTGAGCCTGGTGCGTAGCCCAGACGACTCGAACTCGGTGCGCGATGCGGTGATACGCGTAGTAGAGGACGTCGATTCCGAGCAGCAGGATTACCCAGGTGTACCAGGCGGTGGGCGACAGATGCCACGGCGCGAGGTACACCCAGATCGCCGAATAGCCGATCAGGGCCAGCGCTTTCCAGAACGTGCTGGTGGCGATCGACACCAATCCGAGGAGGATGCTGGTCCGAGCGTCGATGTGGCGGTATCCACCCTGCGCGGGCTGTGCGCGTCCGTCGGCATCGTCCGGATGATCTTCGAGTGCGCGGGCGGCGAACCACTCGATGCCGAGGAAGATGACAAACGCGGGGATTGCGAGCGTGACCGGGTCATGGAGTGGTTCGAGCAGTGACCGCCATGACTCGACGAGGGTTTCCCACACGCTATTTGTCCTATTCTCTCGCTCTGGTCGTTACATCATGCATCAATGTGTAACATCGCGGAACCTTTTGCGAGAAGTATCTTGCGGGTTTGTTGCGACTTTCCATAGAACAATGGTAGGAATTGCCGGTGCATATCACCGCGAAGGTGGACTACGCCGTGCGGACTCTGGTCGAGCTTGCGGCAGTCGGTCCGGACCCGGCCAAGGCCGAGTTTCTCGCCAAATCCCAGGTCATACCCCACAAGTTCCTGGAAGCGGTGCTCTCTGACTTGCGGCGCGGCGGCCTCGTCAACAGCCGCCGCGGCCCGGACGGCGGGTACTGGCTCGCTCGGTCCGCGGACGAGATCACGATTGCCGACGTCATCCGCGCTGTCGAAGGACCGCTTGCCTCGATTCGGGGCCAGCGACCGGAAGACGTCGACTACGGGGGACCGGCAACACCGCTCAAAGAGGTGTGGATTGCAGTACGCGTCAACCTTCGCGCCGTGCTCGAAAATGTCAGCCTCACCGATGTCGCAGGCGGTGAATTGCCCGACTTCATTCACGAACTGACGGCAGATCCCGAAGCGTGGAATCGGCGCTGATGCAGCGCGATTTTCAGACTGTCCGCCTGGGACGCGGAACAGTCGTAGGCGCAGTGTTGGCCGCGTTGCCGCCCGCGGCTTTCGCCTCGTACATCAGATGATCGGCCGCAATGATCGCTCGGGAGAACTCGTTGTAGTCGAATTCCTCCTGGTGCGGGATGAAAGGTAGCGTCGCTGCTCCGACGCTGACTGTGGACAGCGGACTGTCAGAAGTGCTCACTACTGCTTTGGGTAGGGTTGCGATTCGTTTGCGCAATCCGTACGGGGTGCCGATCATCACGACGGTGAACTCCTCGCCGCCCGTGCGCGCGGCGTAACCGAAACCGTTCACATGCTCCTGAAGGCGCGTTCCCGTCCGGATGATGACGGCGTCACCGACCTCATGACCGAACGTGTCGTTCACCGCCTTGAACTTGTCGATGTCGACAACGGCAACAGCGATGTCGGCACGATTCACCGACGCGACCGACCAGATATGCTCTGACATCTCCCACAGTCCGCGTCGGTTCAGGAGACCAGTGAGTGCGTCTACTTTGGATCCCGTTGCGCGCGAAAGTAATTGTCGCCAGCTCAACTGAATCGTGGCCGGAATGAAGATCACGGCACACAGTACGATGTCGGTGCGCGCGATCACGCTGGTTGCCGAGTACTCGTTGTTCGTCAATCCGAGAACGGTCAGGGCGATGACAAACGTCGTGGTGAAGGCCAGGTGGAAGGTCAGCCAGCGATAGTCGAGGAAATACGTGAAGTAGGCGCCGGTGGCGACAAAAAGGACTGCGCCGAACAGCGCGGTGTTGGGACTGGAGTATGCGATGACAGTGGAGGCGGTGCCGATATCCGCCCACAGTCCGTAGAGCTTGAGCGCGCGTCCCCCTTTGATTCGGCCGGCGAACCAAAGGAAAGTCGGAATCAAGTTGATCGTCGCGACGCCGACCAACCAGGCGCGCGCAAATGGTCCCTCGGGGCCTTCTGTGCTGAAGAAAAAGAGGTAAGCCACGAGCGAGAAATTGAGGGAGCAGAATCCGATGGTGAGGTGCGCGAGACGCAGGACCGTGCCGCGTCCGGTCTTGGAGCCCCACACCATGACCGAGGATGAAACCGGCCAGGTATGCAGGAGCGGATCCATCAGCTTCCTTCATCGAACTCGTTGTGGTTAATGATTAGCAAAGTATGTCAGCCTCTGTTGATATGCGTGTCAACTTGAGTCGTGATGTCATGCAGTGTGTCGGGTCGGAAACTTCTCCGGTCGTCTTGTCCAGGCATTTGGCGAGTAGGGGTGTGAGCCACACCTCGATGTTCCGGGTGGTGTGTTCGATTGCACAATCTTGCAGAGCTCTGCAAAGTTGCAGAGGTCTGCAAGATTGGTACCGTGTTGGAGTGATCATCGAACCAGGCCTGCGCGACCGCAAGAAGGCAGCAACCCGTGCCGCACTCAGCGGTGCGGCGGCGCGGCTGGCTCGCGCGCTGGGAATCGAATGCGTCACCGCTGACGCAATCGCATCCGAGGCCGGAGTGTCGACGAGGACATTCCACAACTACTTCTCCAGCAAGGAAGAGGCAGTGCTCGCCAGTTTCGAGGAATCGGTGACTTTGTGGATCGAGGCGCTTGCAGCCCGGCCCGCCGACGAACCTATCCTCGACGTGCTCGAAAACCTTGTGGTCGAAATCGTGAACGACTCAGGTCCGAGTGGGAGTGAGAAGGCGAGTATCTGGCTGCTGTCGGATTCGAGTCCCGCGCTCTATCGGGATGCCGCAGACATGCATCAGCGGATCAACCGTGCAGTCGTTCAGGCCTTGGCGGAACGTACCGGTACGGACGCCGAACGGGACCTCTACCCGACTCTCCTCCTTGGAGCGGTGGGTGGAGCCGCTAAATCGGTAATCGACATCTGGACTGGCGGAAAGTCGGAGGCCTCCAGTCCGGAAGAACTGGTCCACGACGCTTTTCGGCAGATTCGTGCGGGATTGCCCGCACCGCCACCGCGTCTCGGAGGCACCGCTTCTGAGATCCACTCGTAAAACCTGTCCACGTACACGCACCGAAACAGCAAGGAGCCCGTCGTGGCCACGTATCTTTATCGGATCGGCAAGTTCGCCTATCGGCGAAAGGGCGCGGTCCTCAGTGTTTGGCTGATAATCCTGGTCCTGATGGGTGTCGGGGCGGCAACGCTGTCCGGCCCCACCAAAGATTCCTTCTCCATTCCGGGAACGCCGGCGCAGCAGGCCCAGGACTTGATGGCTGAGCGGTTCCCCGGTGCTCCCAATCCGATGGATTCGCTGAGCGCCCGATACGTCGTCGAGGCTCCGGCAGGTACAACCCTGGCTGACCCGGCGAACGTCAAGGCCATGGACGAGATGCTCACGAGTATCCGCGGCATCGACAAGGTCGCCGACTCTGCCAAGGTGGACCCGGCAACTGCCACTCCGGAACAGGCCGCGAAGGCGCTGGTCAATCCGGTTGCCGGCAACGACTCCATGGTTGCGATGTTCAAGGAAAAGGCAGCTGCCGCTGGAACTTCCGAGACGCAGGCCGTGGACGACGCGCGTGCGTTGTCCCCGCTCAGTGCCGATGGAACGGTCGGGTACGTCGAGGTTCCGTTCAGCGGTGACTTCGCCGATCTCGACCAAGCCTTGCGTGATTCGATCAACTCCGCAGCCGATGTCGGGCGAGCTGCGGGGCTCAATGTCCAGGTCAGTGGTTCGGCTGCGCAGGAAGCGGAGATGCCCGGTGGTGTCACCGAGCTGATCGGCATCGCCGTTGCCGCCGTCGTTCTAGCCATCACGTTCGGTTCGCTTGTGGCCGCGGGGCTTCCGCTCCTCACCGCAATCATCGGTATCGCTATCGGCAGCCTCGGAATCACTGTCGCCACCGGGTTCATGGATCTCAGTTCCATGACTCCGACCCTGGCGATCATGATCGGCCTGGCGGTAGCGATCGACTACTCGCTGTTCATCATGTCCCGGTTCAGGCATGAGCTCACGCTCACCGACAACCGTGCCGAAGCAGCTGGCCGCGCTGTCGGAACTGCCGGTTCCGCAGTCGTATTCGCCGGTTTGACGGTCATCATCGCGCTGGTCGCGTTGCGTGTCGTCGGTATCCCGTTCCTCTCGGACATGGGTGCGGCAGCAGCCTTCACCGTGCTGATCGCGGTCCTGATCGCTTTGACCTTGCTGCCCGCGATCCTGGGTATGTTCGGGCGCAAGGCTTTTGCCGGCAAGATCCCCTTCCTCAGCAAGCGTGCTGAGGAGTCTGAAGACCAGGATTCGGGCAAGCCGAAGTTGGCCCTGCGATTCATCAACGCCGTCGTCCGTCGTCCGCTCGTTCCGCTGATCGGTGGTGTAGTCCTTCTGGGTGCATTGGCTCTACCCGCAACAGGATTGAGCCTCGCGTTGCCGTCGGAGGCCACCGGTGACCCGGCTACGAGTGCGCGTCAGGCATACGACCTCATCGACGAGGGCTTCGGTGACGGCCGAAACGGACCGCTGATCGCCGTCGTCGACGCCAAGGATGCCAGTGTTTCTGCCGAAGAGGCGTTCGCGGAGGTTGTCTCGACCATCTCGAGCTTCAGTGACGTCCAGAACGCACAGGTCATCGGGGTCAACGACGCCGGCACTACCGCACAGGTACTGATCACTCCGAAGAGTGGTCCGACAGATCCGGCAACCATGGACCTGGTGTCCAGCCTCCGCGGAGCCGAATCAGGACTCAACGATTCGATCGGCGTCAGCTACGGCATCACCGGTCAGACCGCACTCGAAGGCGACGTCTCGGACACGCTGAAGGATGCACTGGTGCCCTACCTTGCCGTAGTGGTCGGCCTTGCATTCATCTTGTTGCTCTTGGTGTTCCGCTCGATCCTGGTTCCACTGACTGCGACGCTCGGCTTCCTGCTCAGCGTGCTCGCGACATTCGGTGCGACGGTGGCGATCTTCCAGCACGGTTGGTTGGGCATCATCTCGAACCCGCAACCGCTCGTGAGTTTCATGCCGATCTTCCTGATCGGCGTGGTGTTCGGGTTGGCGATGGACTACCAGGTGTTCCTCGTGACGCGTATGCGTGAGGAGTACGTCCACGGTGCAACCGCGAAGGAGGCCGTGACCATCGGCTTCAACCACGGTGCCCGAGTGGTCAGTGCGGCCGCGGTCATCATGATCTCCGTGTTCGGCGCCTTCATCGCAGAACCGAACTCGTTCATCAAGTCGATCGGATTCGCGCTCGCTGCGGCAGTGTTCTTCGACGCCTTCATCGTGCGAATGGTGATCATCCCGTCCGTCATGGCACTGCTCGGCGACAAGGCGTGGTGGCTGCCGAAGTGGCTGGACAAGATTTTGCCGAACGTCGACATCGAGGGCGAGAAGCTCAGCAAGGCCCTCCGTGACGAGAAGGAAGCGGAACTGCAGTCCACATCCGCTTGACCGCTTGACCGCTGTGCGCCTTTATTAACCCCCCGCGGTTAATAAAGGCGCACAGCTGTTTTCCCGGTATCGAAATATCCAGCGGCACATGTCGGCCAGGATTGGTAACCTTCGCTCACTATGCTGATCAGGCTGCTGCGCACTTATCTGACGCCGTACCGGGGTGAACTCACGGGCGTTGTCGTCCTGCAGTTTATTTCGACTATGGCGGCTCTTTACCTTCCGAGTCTCAACGCCGACATCATCGACAACGGCGTGACCAAAGGCGACACCGGCTACATCCTCTCCACCGGCGGGATGATGCTCATGGTCACGCTGACGCAGATCCTGTGCTCGGTGGGTGCCGTCTTCTTCGGTGCGCGAGTCGCCATGGGCGTCGGACGCGATCTCCGGGCTTCGGTGCTGCATCAGGTCGGGACGTTTTCGGCCCGAGAGGTCGGGCACTTCGGTGCGCCTTCGCTGATCACCCGCAACACCAACGACGTCCAGCAAGTGCAGATGATGGTCGTGATGAGTTGCACCATCCTCGTCATGGCGCCGATCATGTGTATCGGCGGCATCATCATGGCTCTGCGCCAGGACCTGAATCTTTCCTGGATCCTCGGGATCAGCGTCCCGCTCCTCGTAGTCTCGATGGGTTTCCTGATCGCCCGGATGGTCCCCGGATTCCGGGTCATGCAGGGCCGCCTCGACGCCGTCAACCGTGTTCTTCGCGAACAGATCACGGGCATCCGCGTCGTCCGAGCGTTTGTACGGGAACCGTACGAGGTAGAGCGTTTCGGCGACGCCAACCGCGAACTGACGGAGACTGCACTCGGCGTCGGCCGCCTCATGGCACTGATGTTCCCGCTCGTGATGCTGATCAGCAATGTCACCAGCGTCGCGGTCATCTGGTTCGGTGGCCATCAGATCAACGAGGGCTCGATGCAGATCGGCTCGCTCACCGCGATGCTCAGCTACATCATGCAGATCCTGATGGCCGTCATGATGGCCACCTTCATGGCGGTGATGCTGCCGCGTGCGTCGGTGTGCGCCGAACGTATCTCCGAGGTGCTCGACACGGATTCGTCGGTGATTCCGCCCGAGAATCCGGTCCGAGAACTGAAGGACCCGGGAGTCGTCGAACTTCGTGGAGCTCAGTTCCAGTTCCCCGGAGCCGAGGAGCCAGTGTTGCGCGACATCACCTTCCGCGCCGAACCAGGCAAGACGACGGCGATCATCGGCGGCACCGGTTCGGGAAAGACCACTCTGCTCAACCTGATTCCGCGTTTGATCGACTCCACCTCCGGATCGGTATCGGTGGGCGGCGTCGACGTCCGCGACATCGACACGGAGCTGCTCTGTTCGGTGATCGGTCTGGTCCCGCAGAAGCCGTATCTGTTCTCCGGCACTGTCGCCACCAATCTCCGCTACGGAAACCCCGAAGCTACCGACGAATGGCTGTGGGAGTGCCTCGAGATCGCCCAAGCTGCCGACTTCATCCGCGCCATGCCCGAAGGCCTGGACACACCGGTGGCACAAGGCGGTACGACGGTATCGGGCGGTCAGCGTCAGAGACTCGCCATCGCCAGAGCGTTGGTGCGTAAGCCACAGATCTATCTGTTCGACGATTCCTTCTCGGCACTCGACCTCACTACTGATGCGAGGCTGCGTGCGGCGCTCCGGCCGGTCACGCAAGACGCCTGCATCGTCGTTGTCGCGCAGCGTATTTCCACCATCGTGGAAGCCGATCAGATCATCGTGCTCGACGACGGCGCCATCGTGGGGATCGGCACGCACGACGAACTCGTGGTCAGTTGTCCCACCTACGGCGAAATTGTCGCCTCTCAGCTAGCCGTACAGGACGCATCATGAGCAATCGACCGACTTCCTCGCCTCCCATCGGCCCGCCCGGCGGCGGCGATCCCACAAAGAAGGCCATGAACTTCGGCCCTTCGCTCAAACGTCTCCTCGGTCGCTTGAGCCCCGACAAGCCGATCGTCGTCCTGATCTTCGCTTTGGTGACCGCAAGCGTCGTACTTTCCTCGATCGCTCCGAAGATCCTGGGAAACGCCACCAACCTGATCTTCGACGGAATCGTCAGCAAGCAACTCCAGCCGGGGACGACAAAGGAACAGGCTGTCGAAGGATTGCGCGCTTCGGGGCAGGGTCAGCTCGCCGACATGGTGTCCGGCATGGCAGTTGTGCCTGGAACCGGAATCGATTTCGACGCAGTCGGCAAGGTCTTGATGATCGTGCTGCTGCTGTTCGTCTGCGCGTCGCTGTTCAGTTGGCTGCAGGCGTATCTGCTCAACATCGTGGTCCAGCGAACCGTTCGTCGTCTGCGTGAGGACGTCGAACAGAAGATTCATCGACTTCCCTTGCGGTACTTCGATACCCATGCCCGCGGTGATGTTCTCTCACGCGTGACCAATGATATCGACAACGTCGCGCAGAGCTTGCAGCAGACGCTCAGCCAGTTGGTCATGTCGGTGATGACCGTCCTGGGCATTCTGGTGATGATGCTGTGGATCTCACCGCTGCTCGCCTTGATCGCGGTGGCAACTGTTCCGCTGTCGATCATGGTGACGGCGTTTATCGCGAAGCGTTCACAGAAGCACTTCGTGGCGCAGTGGAAGAGCACCGGCGGAATCAACGCGCAGGTCGAGGAAGCATTCAGCGGCCACGAGTTGGTCAAGGTGTTCGGTCGCCAGCAGGAGGTCGAGGAGCGCTTCCGCAAGCAGAACGAGGATCTGTACGAGTCCAGCTTCAAGGCGCAGTTCATTTCCGGTCTGGTCATGCCGGCCGTGATGTTCCTGGGCAACCTCAACTACGTCGCCATCGCAATGGTGGGTGGCATGCGCGTCGCATCCGGAACGATGACGCTCGGCGATGTGCAAGCGTTCATCCAGTACTCGCGGCAGTTCACCCAGCCGCTCACGCAGATAGCGTCGATGACCAATCTGCTGCAGTCCGGCGTCGCTTCGGCCGAGCGGGTCTTCGCGCTGCTCGACCAAGACGAGCAGTCGGAGGACCCGAAGAGCGCGAAGTCGCCCACGGTCGACAAGGGTCGCGTCAAGTTCGAGAACGTCACCTTCAGTTACAAGCCGGAACAGCCGCTGATCGAGGACCTGTCCCTGACTGCCGAGCCGGGCCAGATGGTTGCGATCGTCGGACCCACCGGCGCAGGCAAGACCACCCTCGTCAACCTCATCCTGCGGTTCTACGAACTCAATTCGGGCCGAATCACTTTGGACGGCATCGACATCGCCGACATGACGCGAGACGATCTGCGCTCACGGATCGGCATGGTTCTGCAGGACGCATGGCTGTTCGGTGGAACCATCCGCGAGAACATCGCCTACGGCAAGCCTGGTGCCACCGACGAGGAGATTCGTCGTGCGGCCGAGATGAGCTACGTCGACAAGTTCGTGCACTCTCTGCCTGAGGGTTACGACACGGTCATCGACGAGGAAGGCAGCAACGTCAGTGCGGGCGAGAAGCAGCTCATCACTATCGCCCGCGCCTTCATCTCGCAGCCGTCCATCCTGATCCTCGACGAGGCGACCAGTTCGGTGGACACGCGCACCGAACTGCTGGTCCAGAGCGCCACCGCGGTTCTGCGCAACGACCGAACCAGCTTTGTCATCGCGCACCGTCTTTCGACAATTCGTGATGCGAACCTGATCGTGGTGATGGAGGAAGGCCGGATCGTGGAGCAGGGGAGCCATGAAGCTCTGCTCGAATCCCGCGGCGCCTACTTCCGTCTGTACAACAGCCAATTCGTGGGCGCGGAGATCTAACCGCGCAACTACGGTGGTGAGCATGCTGATTGCCGAGGATCTGCTGTTGCTTGCCACCGACGACGTCAGCGGAAAGCTGCTGCAATCGTCGTCCTACGTCGACGTTGCGCTCGGAGGCGCGCTGCTGGTCGAACTCGTCCTTGCCGACCGCGTCCGCCTTGACGGCTCCGGATGGCGGGCGCGGGCAGTCGTTATCGACAATCGGCCACTCGCGGATCCCACTCTCAACGCTGCATTGGCACGGCTGGCCGAGAAGCCACCGGCCCGGCCGACTGCGGTGGTGAACCGACTTGCGAAGGGCGCACGCAAGGCGCTCTATGCAGGCATGCAAGCCCGCGGAATTGTGACGGCCGTGGAACATCAAGTGCTCGGGATCTTTCCGAGCGTCAGATGGCCGGCAACCAACCCGCAGTACGAGGATCAACTGCGCTTCGTGCTGCGTGAGATTCTGCTGGGCGTCCGCCAACCCGCTCCCGCCGAAGGTGCATTGGTGTCGATCCTGGCAGGCGCGAACATGCTCAAGGTGATCGTTCCATCCGATCAGTTCAAGTCGGCGAAAGCGCGAGCGAAGGTGTTGTCGCAGGGAAACTGGGCGAGCGAGGCAGTGCGGCAGTCGATCGCCGCGACGCAGGCAGCCACCACCGCTGCGCTCACCGCAACAATTGCGGCGTCGGCATCTACGGGATCGTGACGGGGCGATGCTGGACGACGTGGCCCTTTCTGCAGCTGTGACAGGATTGAGCCCGTGACTTCTGCACTACCGACACCGCCCGTGCCCTCCGTCGACAAGCGTCCCGAGTCGATTTTCACCATTGGGACCAGGCTCGAGGACCGGCTCGGGCGAACCGGCACCATCCACACACCGCACGGTGACATCGCGACGCCGTCGTTTGTGGCCGTCGGAACCAAGGCCACGGTCAAGGCAGTGCTGCCCGAGTCCATGAAGGAACTCGGTGCGCAGTCGTTGCTCGCCAACGCGTACCACCTTTACCTGCAGCCGGGACCCGACATCGTCGACGAGGCCGGCGGGCTGGGCAAGTTCATGAACTGGGACGGGCCCACCTTCACCGACAGCGGTGGCTTCCAGGTCATGTCGCTTGGTGTCGGGTTCAAGAAGGTGCTCGCGATGGAGGCCGTCGGCGTGCAGTCCGACGACGTCATCGCGAAGGGCAAGGAGCGTCTCGCGACGGTCGACGACGAGGGCGTGACGTTCAAATCGCACCTCGACGGCAGTAAGCATCGCTTCACCCCTGAGGTGTCGATGCAGATCCAGCATCAGCTGGGCGCCGACATCATGTTCGCGTTCGACGAGCTCACCACGCTGCTCAACACCCGCGGCTACCAGGAGCGATCGGTCGAGCGCACGCAGGCGTGGGCGATCCGCTGCATCAACGAGCACGAGAAGCTCACCGCCGAACGCGCCGACAAGCCCTATCAGGCGCTCTTCGGCGTCATCCAAGGCGCGCAGTACGAGGATCTGCGTCGTCAGGCCTGTCGCGGCCTCGAGTCGATCGAAGGCGAGAACGGATACGGCTTCGACGGGTACGGCATCGGCGGTGCTTTGGAGAAGCAGAACCTCGGAACGATCGTGCGCTGGTGCAACGAGGAGCTACCCGAGAACAAACCGCGTCACATGCTCGGTATCAGTGAACCGGACGACTTCTTCGTCGCAATCGAGAACGGTGCGGACACCTTCGACTGCGTCAACCCGTCGCGTGTTGCTCGCAATGCCGCGATCTACGTCCGCTCCGGCCGGTTCAACATCAACACCAGCCGATTCCGTCGTGACTTCACGCCTATCGACGACGAGTGCGACTGCTACACCTGCGCCAACTACACCCGCGCGTACATCCATCACCTCTTCAAGGCGAAGGAAATGCTCGCGTCGACGCTCTGCACCATCCACAACGAGCGATTCACCGTGAAGTTGGTCGACGACATCCGAGCCAGCATCGAAGGCGGATATTTCCACGACTTCAAAGCGGACATGCTCGGAAAGTTCTACGCGGCGAAGACGCCTGCACCTCAGGCGTAGGTCGGTTCGCGCTTCTTCACGTAGGCGATGACGCGGTAGGTGATCGGCATGACCAGTACCTCGACAAGCGTCTTCCACAGGAAGCCGACCAGCACGTAGTTGATGAAGTCTTCCCACGTGCTGATGCCGATGACACCGGCCGCGATGGAACAGAAGATCAGGGTATCGGCGAATTCGCCGACGACGGTCGAGCCGATCAGCCGCGCCCACAGGTGCTTCTCCTGCATGCGCTTCTTCATCATGACCAGCACTAGGGAGTTCAAGAGCTGGCCGACGAGGTAGGCGGCCAAGCCTGCGACCAGTAGCCGGGGAATGACGCCCACTACGGTTTCGAGGGCGGCCTGGTTCTCGTAGAACGCCGCCGACGGGAGCTGCACGGCAATCCAGAAGCACGCGGCAGCAAGGATCAGTGCGCCGAAGCCCAGGTAGATCGCGCGTCTGGTCGCTTTGAAGCCGTAGACCTCGCTGAGCACGTCACCGAGGACATAGGCGAGCGGGAACAAGAAGAAGCCGCCGTCGGTGATGATGGGCAGAATCTGCAAGGGACCGAGCGAGAACTCGGAATCCGCGAAGAAGGCGACCCCTTTGGTCGCCGCAACGTTCGAGATCAGCAGCGTCGCGGTGAACAGCGCGACGATCGTCGGGTAATAACCCCGGCTGACGTGCGCAAATTTGGTTTCGTGGGTCGATTCGTCTTGCTGATCCTGAGCTGTCACGTCCGTCATCCAAGCACCACAAGGCGCTCGGATGCGAGTTGGCGACCGTCCAGTTGCGCAGAACACACCGAAGGCCCTGCGGTTTCACGTGGAACCGCAGGGCCTTCAGTAATGGGATGAAGCCTGATCAGAGTGCTGCTACGAAGCGTCCTGTGATGACGCGATACGCGTAGGTGCCTGCGATGAGAGTGGCCGGTCCGGTGACCAGCAATCCGAGACCGCAGAGCAGTGCGCCAACGAGATTGATGCCGATTGCCGCGAGTGCCAGGAGAAGCAGCGGGCCGACATTCTTGGAGATGACGCTGGCGCTCGACTTGATTGCGGTGACGGGATCCTGATCCTGATCTATAACGAACTGCAACGTGAAGTAGGTCAGGAACGCGATGACGATGCCCGGAATGATCAGCAGGACGAGGCCGATCGCTACCGCGAACCCTACCAAGATGCTCGCCAGAATAACGGCGCCGATGTTCGAGAACTGGAAGAAGGAACCGAAAGCAGGCTTGTTGCCGTCGACTTCATGGAGGGCACCTCGAACGTAGGCAGCCTGGATCAGAATGCTGACGACGATCGAGACCAATCCGCCGATGATGCTCAACGCCGACACCGAAGTCGAACCGTCTGTCGAGAAGTCGAAGCCACCGAACAACAGGTTGATGCCAAAGGAAATCAAGCCCGCGACAACAGTGATACCGATCCACGTCAGCGCATTGTTCTTGAAGCGTTCCCAGCCGTAATTCAGCGCGGCACCCACGGAAAGCTGCGGTCCACCGAATCCTGCGCCGTAGTCATTGGCGGGCGGCGGCGGGAAGTTGCCGCCTCCGGGAGGTGGCGGGTAACCGCCGGGCGGCGGGTAGTTTCCGCCGGGAGGGGGATAGCTTCCACCCTGAGGGGGCGGAGGGAAGTTGCCCTGTGGGGGCGGCGGGTAGCCGCCGGGCGGGGGATAACTTCCACCCTGCGGAGGACCGGCCGGTGGAGGGTAACTTCCGGGAGGAGGTGTTCCCTGTTGGCCATATGGATCCTGGGGTGGGAATTGCTTCCCGCCTTCTGGATTCTGGTTGGGGTCGTACCCGCCGGTTGTCATGTGTTCCCCTCAGTCGTAAATATCGCGCTCGAGTGTGACAGTGGATATGACCCTACTGGGATCAAAGAGCTATGTGGATGACATCTGCTCACTTGGATTCGGAGGTCACCTGTGGTTTAGGCTGCGTTGTATGACGAGTTCCGGGGTCAACAACGACGATTCTTCGAGTGATTACCAGGCAAAACCTGGATACGGAGAATTTCCGAGCCTGCCTCCCGAGGGGTACGGCGTGTCCCCGTCCGAAACGCAGTCTTCACCTGAAGTTCCCGGATATACCACTCCCAACGAGCAGTACCCGGGTTATCCGCCGCCGTCGTACAACCCGCCCGGTAATACGCCTCAGCCGGGTGGGATTGGTGAACCCAACCCATACCTGCCGCCGCAGAGTTTCGGACCGCCGAATCAATATCAGCAGAATCAATATCAGCAACCCGGACAATACGGACAGGCTCAGTACGGACAAGCTCAATACGGCCAACCTCCGAACCCGTACGGTCAACCGAATCAATTCACGGGTGGGTACGCACCGCCGATGCAGCCGGTCGGCACCAATGGTCTCGCAATTGCATCGCTGGTTGTATCGCTTGCAGGCGGTTGCTTCTACAGCGTCGGCGGAATCATCGGAATCATCTTGGGAATTGTCGCGCTCAATCAGATCAAGCAGACAGGTCAAGAGGGACGCGGGCTTGCGATTGCCGGAATTGCGGTCGGAGCGGCTTTCTTGGCGATTTTTGCCGTGATTCTCGTAGTCGCACTCATAGCGAGTGCATCGTCGTCGTACTGAAGTGGCGTCGTACTGAAGTGCCTGGCACTCACACGGAAGTGACGATGGACGACGCAGGAAGTGGCTTCCCGAAGTAATAGCCCTGGCCCATGTCGCAGCCGGCGCGCAGGACGTTGGCTGCGTGTTCGGCGGTTTCTACGCCCTCGGCTATCGAATCAAGACCGAGCTTCCGAGCGATGTCGGTGATGGACTCCATGACCATGAAGGCGCGATCTCCAGCACGACCCGCTGCGCTGACGGCCCAGGTCAACGATTGGTCGATCTTGAGAATGTCGAGCGGCAATTCCGATAACGCGGAGAACGATGCGAAGCCCGCCCCGAAATCATCGAGGGCAATTCGAATTCCTTCGTTGTGCAGGATGTGAAGAGTCTCGGCGGCATGCTGACCCACGACGCCGAGTTCGGTGACTTCCACGATAATTCTGCTCAGTGGGGTTTCAGAACTGTCGAGCGCTCCGAGGATCTCGTGAGCTGCGTGCGGGGTAGCGAGTTGGCGAGGCGAAAAGTTGACCGCGACCATCATGTGCTCGGGCCACGACGCTGTTTGGGCGCAAATCATGTCCAGAGCTTGTAATCCGATGGGAATGATGAGCCCGGAAGACTCGGCGGAGCGCATGAAATCTTGAGGCTCGATCAACCCTCGAAGTGGATGGCGCCACCGCAGCAGGGCTTCATAGCTGATAATTGCTGACGAGTTCAGATTGACCTGGGGTTGATACAACACCTCGAATTGATGGTCGTCGAGTGCCTCGCGAAGCTCGCGGACCATGCGTATTTCCTTTTCGTCCTGAGTCTCCCGTGCCGGACGTGCGTGTCAGCGTGGATGCTGCAAGTGGGTCCTGCGGTCGGATTCCAGGTTCAGATCCCGGCCGTAGTTTTGCAGGGACCACTCGCCCTTAAATGCCTTCGCCAGTCTCGACCGTACTTCACTATTGGAGAATTGCCAACGAATAGCTATTGCGGACGGCTTGCTCATATCGGACAATCGACCCTTTGCTCCGTCGAGGTGCAAATTGATCCTTCGCTTACTTCGCCGGGAAAATCCACGGGGTCCGGGGGATCTTCCGAGAATCGAATCGATCCGCCAATAGTGGTGGTGTGACAACTTCGCCGGGTTCGGCGAGGCCGATGCTCGACGCGATCATCGTCAGAACCTGTTCGGCACTGCGTCCGGCCTCGAGTTGATCTGCAAGAGTCACGGCGCCGTCGCGCTTCGCGAGTCGTTTGCCTTCACTGTTCACCGCGAGAGGAACGTGCGCGTACGACGGTGGTTCGATGTCGAGCAGTCGAGCAAGGTAGGCCTGGCGTGGAGCCGAGGTCAGGAGGTCGTCGCCGCGGACCACCTGGTCGATGTTCTGGGCGCCGTCGTCGACGACAACGGCGAGGTTGTAGGCGGGTACCCCGTCACCGCGGAGCAGGACGACGTCGTCGACTTGTCCCGTCACTTCGCCGAACAGTTCGTCGTGCACGGTGAACGAGTCGATGCCGGCCCGTAGCCTCAGTGCGGGGGATCGGCCGATTGCTGATTTCTCGGCGCGTTCGGCCTCCGACAGGTTTCGACACGTGCCGGGGTAGGCGCCGTCGGGAGCATGGGGAGCGGACGGTGCCTGCAGAATCTCCTTGCGTGTGCAGAAGCAAGGATAGGTCAGGTCACGCTCGCGTAATAGTTCGATGGCCTTGTGGTACAAGGGAAGACGGTGTGACTGTAGGACGACCGGGCCGTCCCAGGTGAGGCCGAGCACCCGCAGATCGTCGAGTTGCCGTTCCATCGCGCCGGGTCGGACACGGTCGAGATCCTCGACCCGAATGAGGAAGTCGCGCCCGCTGGTGCGGGCGAACAACCAGGCCAAGAGGGCGGTTCGGAGGTTTCCCAGATGGAGATCGCCGGACGGGCTCGGCGCGAAGCGCCCTGCTCCTGCCACGTCAGCTGGCGAGCCCGACGGAGGCGAGCGGGTTCTCGGCGTCGTGCAGGGTGAGGCGGATTGCGGTTTCCAAAGCGTGATCGAGGTACTGCGGCGGATACATGGCGGGGCTTCCGAGTGCGTCGAGTGCCAACCCGTTTACGGTTGAAAGTAGGAGTGTTGCTCTGGTTTCCGCTTCCGGGGTTCCGATCCCGATCAGGACCGTCGAGATGCCGGTGCGGATTGTGAACAGAGTTGTCCGGCGGATTTCGGAGAGTGACTCGCTGGTCGCGGCACGCACGGCAAATGCGGCGAGCACATGTGCCTCGCGCGTGCGTTGTTCGTCGAGGGGCAGCAGTTGCGAGAGTGCCTGGAACAGAGAGGTATGCGGATCCGCGTCGGCGGACGACTCGGCCAGTCTTGTCAACAATCGATCGACGAGTGTTCGCAGTGCGAATGCGAACATCTCGTCCTTGGTCGAGAAATGATGTTGCACTGCGCCGATCGAGACGCCCGCTCGTTTTGCGACCTCGCGGACGCTGGCGTTTTCCAGTCCGGATTCCGCGGCGACGTCGAACAATGCCGCCGCAAGCAGGTCTGGACTCGTGGAGGATTTTCGACGCTCTGGCATACCGCGACATTACATGTGTATGGAAGTAATGCGCACGTCAGGGGTGCTTTTTCACGCTTTCCGGCCGAGGAAGGCAAGGAGTTTCGTCGCTTTGTCAGCGTTGTCCGGAACCTGTATTTCCGGGCCGCATACGCCGCTCATGCGGATCGAGTCGCCCAGGCCCGCGGCGATCTCCGACACCCAGTCCACGTCCGCGTCTCGCATCGCCGTATCGGTACCGGTTGCGGCTGCGAGGTCCCAACCGTGGATGACCAGATCGAAACACAAGAACCCTTCGACCGTGGCCCCGAGGTTGGTCCTGCCGAAGTGCCCGTCGTATTCGAGAGTGGACTTTTCTGGATCGTCCAGAATTTCCTGCATCGAATCGCGGACGGCCGCCCAGGCTGCGGACGGGTCGTCGTCAACCGACGGGCCCGAGGCCAATTCCAGGCCGACTACCTTGACCATGTCTCGTTCGCTGTCGAGCACGTGTCTCACCACGTCGCGGGCGGTCCAGCCCTCGCAGGGGGAATCGTTGTCCCAGCGATCTGCGGGTACGGCGTCGATCCGCGCCGTGAATTCGGCGGCCAGATCCCGATAGCGTTGGGCGGGGGAGTTCTCTGTTGAAGTCATGACGTCGATCCTTCTCCGCCGCGGAGCATCGTGATTGATTATTTCGGACATTCACTCGATTTCCGGAGCGTCCGCCCAGATATCCATCGGTACGACACCGGCACTCTTTCCTTCGTCATCGAGAAGTCGGCCGACCCTTTTCATGGATCTCAGCACCACCGATCTGTTCAGCACCACCAGACCCGGCGCCTCTTGGGCGAGTTGTACCTCGGTAATGGGGGTTTCACGAAGGGAATGGGCGGCGATCGCGAGCAATGTGTTGGCGCGGCCTCCGGATATCCGCATGCAAACGCGCATGCCTGGCACTCGTTCCACCAGCGCACGAATCGTCGACCGGTCCGTGGGATCGACATATCCCCACACCCAGGTCACGAAAGGCCAACCGGACAACGGCAGTGACACGTCGCAGCGGAACACGATCTGGTTGCGCGACGTCAGTTCGGCAAGGCGCCGCCTGACCGTACTTTCGCTGAGGCCGGTACCGACCGTGAGCTCTGCAATCGATGATCGACCGTCCTCGCCCAGCTTCAAGATCAATCGGCGATCGACCGCGTCGAACGTCTTACCGTGATGGCGCTGATCCGTCGGTGCATATCTGTAGCGCACAGGCCGGTCTGTCATCACCGCCCGCTGCGTGGCATCGAGTACCTGCAACTTCCAGTCGTCTCCGATCGCGAAGACTTCGGTGACGAGATGTGCACGCGAACTGACGATTCCGGGCACCGACGCCAGCGAGCGAAGCATGAAGCGCGACAGGAAAGCCATGTCTCTGACTTCGACGAGAAGAGTCAAGTCGCCTGGGCCGCTTGTGTGTTCGACGCTCAGCACTTGCGGCCAGAGGGCGAGTCGTTCGGCAATCGCCAAGGCGTGCGAAGTCGTGCAGTCGACTTCCACGAATGCCAGACACGATTCCGGACGGCCGTGGCCGGTTGCCCTCGCGGAGACCCAGGCTGTGCCGGAGTCCTGTAGTCGCTGCCAGCGCCGCGCGACGGTGACCGGATCGACTTTGAGCGCGTCACCAACCGTGCGCCACGACGCTCGCGGGTTGAGTTGCAGGCAATTGATCAGGGCGAGGTCAACGTCGTCGAGTACGGCGGAATCCTGCGTTTGTTCGATCATCATGCAAGTATCGTGCATCTTCATTGTGTCTGGGATCACTTCATTCATGCTCGAAGGGCAGAACGCGGCGGCGAGTGCCTGCCGTGTTCCTGCTGTGAGAGGAGAATCCTGATGCCGTCCACCACGTTGTCCGCCGTTCCGACCGAGAGAAGCGTCGAGTGGGTGAAGCGCCTCATCGGTATCGATACGACGAGTGCCCTGAGCAATCGACCGTTGATCGATCTCGTCGCTGCGGAACTACGTCGCCACGGCGTTGAGCCGATACTTGTTCCCGATGACGAGGGAACGAAGCTCAACTTGTTGGCCACGTTCACGCCTCCTGACGGAAGTACTTCCGGTGGTGTGATGTTCTCCGGCCACACAGACGTTGTGCCGGTCGACGATCAAGACTGGAGCAGCGACCCTTTCGCCCCCGAAATTCGCGACGGAAGTCTGTACGGACGCGGCACGTGCGACATGAAGTCGTTCATCGGGATCGTTGTCGCGGCGATCCCCGACATCGTTGCTCGGCCGCTGGCGAAGCCGATTCACTTCGCATTCTCCTACGACGAGGAAGTCGGCTGCATCGGTGCTGACGGATTGGTCGAGGAGATCGGTACCCGGGGCCTGCGACCTGAGGTGTGCATTGTCGGAGAGCTGTCGGAGATGCGAGTCATTCGCGCGCACAAGTCGATGAACGTCATACGTCTTGATCTGCAGGGCGTTTCGGCTCACTCGTCGCTCACTCCACAAGGAGTGAACGCAATCGAATACGGCGCCGAGTTGATTCGATTCGTCAGAAGCGTGGCCGACGAGCTCCGTGCGTCCGGCCCGCACGACGACGCATTCGACGTGGCCTGGACAACATGCTCGGTCAATCTCGTATCCGGCGGAATAGCAGTCAACACAGTGCCCGAGGATTGCTCCATCACTTTCGAGTTCAGGAGTATCAGCACAGCAGGAGCCGAGGATCTGCTCGAACGCTTTGCCGCCGAGGCTAATCGGATCGAAACATTGATGCGGGAAGAAAATCCGTCGGCCTCCGTGACGATGCACGTCTCGGCCTCGGTTCCTCCGCTGGAGACGGATGCGAATGCTTCGGCGGCTGCACTGGTAGAACAATGGGGCGGTCGGCCCACGGACGAAAAGGTCGCCTACGCCACCGAGGCCGGCATGTTCGCGAGTATCGGTGTCCCTACGGTTGTGTGCGGTCCGGGAAGTATCACGCAGGCTCATGCACCCGACGAGTACGTGACACTTGACCAATTGGCACAGTGCGAGCAGTTCGTTCGGAGCGTCATCGCTCACGCCCGCGCCTGATCCACCCCCTAATCCCCTAAGGAAACCTATGTCCACGGCAACTACGCCAACCTCCGGAACTGTCACTCCGGAACGCCTGGCCGCTGCTCGCAAGGCGGTGATCAGCAGCTCACTCGGCGCCGCGCTCGAGTGGTTCGACGTCATCGTCTACGCGTCATTCGCAGTGGTCATCGCCCATAACTTCTTTCCCGGTGGCGACAACACACTCGGATTGATACTGACGTTTGCGACGTTCGCAATCTCGTACGTCATCCGGCCACTGGGCGGGATGGTTCTCGGCAGCTACGCCGACCGTCGCGGGCGCAAGAACGCCTTGACGTTGACGATGATGCTGATGATGATCGGCACGCTCATCATGGCCGTGGCGCCGACGACCTCGATGATCGGTCCGTGGGCCGGCGTCGTCATCCTGGTTTCACGGCTCATTCAAGGATTCTCCGCCGGTGGCGAATTCGGTACTGCCACAACATTCCTCGTGGAAACTGCGCCACACAAGAAGGCGTTCTACTCTTCCTGGCAGGTAGCGAGCCAAGGTGCCTCGGTGTTCCTGGCATCGTTGTTCGGATACGTGCTCAACACCCATCTCTCGCATGAAGCGCTTTACTCGTGGGGCTGGCGCGTTCCGTTCTTCTTCGGCATCATCGTCGGCCCGGTCGGTCTCTACATCCGTGCCAAGCTCGACGAAACGGACGATTTCAAGACGAGCGTCCCGGATAGAGCCCCCCTGAAGACGACGCTGACCAGGCATCTCGGCCGGGTGCTCACCGGTGCCGCAGTAGTCGGCGTCGCGACTATCTCGATCTATCTCATCTTGTACATGCCGACGTTTGCCGTGAAGAATCTCGGAGTATCCGCCTCTGCCGGCTATCTCGGCGGTATCGTCGCCGGACTGGTCACCTTGATCACTGTGCCGTTGATCGGTCATCTTGCAGACCGGGTCGGGCCTGCGAGAGTCATGACCTGGGCCGCCGTCGCGGCAATCGTCTTGGCCTGGCCGCTCTTCAAATTGATGGTCGATCACCCGTCGACTCTGACGCTCGTCCTGGTTGTTTCAGTCCTGGGCGTCATCATGGCGTTCGCCTTCGGCCCGTTGCCTGCCTTGATGAGTTCGCTGTTTCCTGCGGAGATTCGCGCTACCGGGATGTCTTTGTCGTACAACCTCGGCGTGACCCTGCTCGGCGGAATCGCGCCGTTGGTCTTGACCTGGTTGATCAGTACAACAGGCTCGCTCGACGCTCCGAGCTACTACTACATGACGGTCGCAGTTCTTTCCCTCGGCGGCCTGTGGTCGGCCAGGACACTTTTCAGTCAAAAGTGACGGCCAGGGGACGACGGTCGCGACTATGCGACCGCGTCTCCCTCGGCCAGCGCGACGACGGTATCCGACCCGTGCCAGTCGGGGGCTTGGGTTCGGAGCAGAGCCGCCGGGGTCAGCGACGAGATTCGGCGGCATTCACGCGTCAAGTGGGCCTGATCGCTGAATCCGCAGTGGGCAGCGGATTCAGCGAGTCCCAACGCGGGTCGACTGCGAGCGAGTGCCATGAAGCGCTGGAGACGCAAGATCGCGCGCAGAGTCGCAGGACCGTATCCGAAGGCGTCGTTGCAACGACGCTGGAGTTGGCGTGACGTCAGTGCGGCGGCGTCGGCGAGAGAGCTGACATTCCACGAATGTTCGGACAGTGCGGTGCGAACATGGTTGATCACCGGATCGTGACGGAAACTCGAATTTGCCCAACTTCGAACAGCATCTTCGAGGATGGAGACCTGTTCGTGGTCTTCGGAATTTTCCAAGCGGTTCAACAGTATTCGTTCTGTACGTGCGTCGGTTACATTGCTGAGGTCCGCGCGAGAGTCCCGAAGCTCGGACGCCGAAGTTCGCAGCATGGGCGAGGCTGATCCAGGGCGGAATCGAACACCCACGGAGCGTGTTCCCGGCGGAAGAGTGAACGACCACGCAGCGGTTTCCGGGCCGCAGACGCGGATGCCGACGCCACGTATCCACAGCACGTCCATGCAGGCATCGGGCACGAGGAGGTGCTCGCCTTCTGCACACGCCGTCCAGCCGCACACCAGGATGTCGGAGAGATCCGGGGCGACCGATTGTGGTGTGTACCAACCCATGACAAGAGCTTATCGAGCGTCACCGACACGAAGGCGAGTTCAGTCGACCGGGCCGAAGCGGTATCCGAACCCCCGGATGGTTTTGATGTATTCCGGTTTCGCGGGATCGGATTCGAGTTTGGACCGCAGGCTGAGAATCGTCGCGTCGACCGCACGCGTCTTTTCGTGGGCGGAACCCCACACGCTTCGGATCAGGTGATCACGCGAGTACACACGCCCAGGCTCGCTCGACAGTTCCAGGAGTACTCGCCATTCGGTCCGACTGAGGACCAGCAGCTTTCCGCCCATCGTCGCCGTCATCGCACGTCGATCGAGGAGCAAATCACCGTGACGTTGGTGTTTGCCGGCACTCGGATGTGCGGTTTCGCGAAGGATCGCGGTGACCCGAAGATCGAGCGCCTGAGAATCGATCGGACTCAGTGCAAAGTCCGAGACGGCGCGGTGTGGTGCTTCGTCGATGTCCTCACGGGTGTCCACCAACATCATGATCGGCATCGAACTGCGCAGGCGGATCTGTCGTGCGATCTCGTAGCCGTCGATGTCCGGCAACAGAAGGTCGATCACGGCAATATCGAAACTATCGGTGTCCAGGTCGTCGAGTAGACGGCGCCCAGTGCGGACGAGCTGTACCTGGTGCCCGAAATGTACTAATTCGGTACCGAGTGTCTGGACAAGATCCGAACGATCGGTAGCTGCAAGTATCAAGCTCACGTGAAATCCTCCCCCCGAAGGTGTTACTAGTCGTAACGGCTTGCATTGTGGCAGATCATCGACCGCGGGACCAGACATAAAGTGGCCCATCGACAGTTGAGGGAACGAGCGGCGTTCGTCGCTAAACTTTTTTCATGGGCACTCTGTTCGCGAGGTCGCCGCGCTGTGTCAGGGCTCCAAGCACCACGAATTCGAGCAACGGCAGAGTGCGTTGATGCATCGCGAGGACGGAACCGACGGTGACCCGCCGTGGGTGTCCGTCGATCCCGAAGCCAACAAGGTGGTTCTCCGTCGACGGAGTTGACGCTCAGGCTCAGGCTCACGCTCAGGCCCAGTGGCTGGGGCGGGTCAGCGAATCGGGAAGCGTGGTAGCCGAATCGCCGATCGCCGCGTTGATCTGGAACTGAGTGAGAAAGATACTGCCGCGGAGTTTCGCGCCACGAATGTCGGTGCCGCGTAAGTCTGCACCGATCAGATCGGCTCGATCGAGTTCGCAGTCTCGGAGGTCTGCACCGATCAGATAACTCCCGCGAAAGTTGGCACCACGTAGATCGGAACCACGAAACTTGGCTCCGATGAGGTCCGCGCCGCGGTGGTTGAGTTTGCGCCCCTTCTTGCCCGAGACAGGGGAGCGCACAAGGTCACTCGTCTGCAAGAGCAGTGTGTTGACTGCCGCTCGGTGTGCTGAGACGTCGATGGCTTGGATTTGCGAAGGCGTGCCGTTGGTCAGGTTTTCCGTCTCCACGAGTGTTGCGTCGAGTTCCTTCCGTATCGAGTGGGTTTGCTTCAGCGAGCGGGCTTCGGCGAGATACCAGAGCAGTTCGTGCAACTGGCGTGCGACAGGGAAGGTTTCGAACATGTCTGACGCGGTCTCCGGGGCATCACGCCAGCTGATGCCGTCGTAGGTCTGCTGTGAAACCTTCTGTCCCGCACCGAAACAGTCGTAGACGGTGCAACCGGTGAAGCCCTTCTTTCGCAATCCGGTGTGAATGCCGCAACGGAAATCCTGCTGCAGGTTCTTGCAGGGGTCGCCGGCATTCTTGTTGGTTGCGAAGTCGGAGGACTTGGAAAAGGGGAGTGCGACACAGCACAGGCCGAAGCAACTGCTGCAATCCGCGAGCAGATTGGTCTGGCCGGCAATCACGCGTACTCCCGATTGTTGGGTTGGACGGAGTGTGTCCTCGGGTTCGTGCGTCTGTCAAACGATATTGCGTGGTTCGACAGCAAGAAGCCCAGCGACGCCGAGGTCGTATCCCGCGCATATTGCGGGGTACCAATCCGGCAGGCGTGAGTCCGGACCACGCTCGTGAAGTAGGTCGAAAATCGGATGGATGGCCCAGCTTGCTGCAACCAGTCGCCGTGCGGAACTCGACGTCAGAACAAGTGCGCCGAAAAGGACCGCAAAAGTTGCGGCCACTGCACTCCATTCGCGGGTGGGAATGGAGACGTCGATCGTGCTCCCCAACCGGGCTTGTCCCTGTCGAGCCACGGGATAAACGGCCGCCGCAACCATGAGGCCGGCGGCGTACGACGGCGTTCGGTAGCGAGGCATCCACTTTTTCACGGGTGCGTCGACAAGTGCACTCAGCGCAAGGCCGGTACCTGCTGCGATGACGCGGCCAGTTGTCGAGGGAGGCATTCGGCGACAGTAGCGCGGCTTGGCGATGCTTCGCGGCAAAGAAAAAGTCCCCGACCAAAACTGGTCGGGGACTTCCCTGGCGGAGGATAGGGGATTTGAACCCCTGAGGGCGTTAACCCAACCCGCGTTCCAGGCGAGCGCCATAGGCCACTAGGCGAATCCTCCGTGGAGCAGCATACCCAATCGCGAGCGTGAAGCGTTAAACGGGTACCTGACCTGCGAAGAACCGGTGGATCCCAGGGTTTGCATCTCCACCCCGGTAGGTGGTGTGCAGCGGCCGACGAAAGCCGTCTACACTGTTCATTGGATCCCGCGCGGCGCGCATCCTGTGAACTCCCCCAGGGCCGGAAGGCAGCAAGGGTCAACGGGCTCTGCCGGGTGCGCGGGGTCCTCTATTTTTTCACATACCCGACCCCGCCTCGTCGGTGAAAGGCCGCTCCGGATGCCTATCCAAACCCAGATCGGGTTGATGAGCCATGAAGAACTCACCTCCGAGCATGAGAGCCAGAGCGCGAAGTACACGCAGCTCCAGGCGCAGAAGCTCGCACTCGATCTGACCCGCGGTAAGCCTTCCCCGGAACAACTCGACCTTTCCGCAGAGCTGCTGACGCTGCCCGGCGACGGTGATTTTCGAGACGGCAGCGGCACCGACTGCCGTAATTACGGCGGACTCACCGGTTTGCCGGAACTGCGCGCCATCTTCGGCGAGCTGCTGGGTATCCCCGTTGCGAACCTTCTCGCCGGCAACAACGCGAGCCTCGAGATCATGCACGACAACGTCGTGTTCTCACTGCTTCATGGCACACCGGATTCGGCCCGGCCGTGGGCACAGGAAGAGAAGATCAAGTTTCTCTGCCCCGCACCGGGCTATGACCGCCACTTCGCGATCACCGAGTCCCTCGGCATCGAGATGATCGCGGTACCGATGAACCACGACGGCCCGGATGTCGTCAAGATCGCCGAACTTGTTGCGTCAGATCCGCAGATCAAGGGCATGTGGGCGGTTCCGGTTTACGCGAACCCCACCGGCGCCGTGTACTCCGAAGAAATTGTCCGGACGCTCGCGTCGATGCCGGCCGCCGCGCCCGACTTCCGCCTGTACTGGGACAACGCGTATGCCGTGCATCCGCTTGTCGGCGAGACCGCGCCTTCCTACGACATTCTCTCGATGGCAGCGGAGGCCGGACACCCCAACCGTCCGCTCGTGTTCGCGTCGACGTCCAAGATCACTTTTGCCGGCGCGGGTGTGAGCTTCTTCGGTAGCTCGGCGGAAAACCTTGCCTGGTACCAGAAGTTCCTCGGCAAGAAAAGCATTGGACCGGACAAGGTCAATCAGCTTCGCCACCTGCGTTTCTTCGGCAATGCAGACGGGGTTCGTGCGCACATGGAGAAGCATCGCGCGTTCCTGGCGCCCAAGTTCGAGCTGGTACTGAGGATCCTCGAGGATCGTCTCGGTGCGTCGAAGGTCGCCTCCTGGACCGAGCCGAAGGGCGGATACTTCATCAGCCTCGACGTGGTCGACGGCACGGCCAAGCGGGTCATCGAACTGGCGAAGAACGCGGGTATCGCGCTCACCGCTGCCGGTTCGGCTTTCCCGTACAGCACGGATCCGGATGACCGGAACATCCGGTTGGCCCCCAGCTTCCCGTCCACGGCTGAACTCGAAGTTGCCATGGACGGCGTGGCTACGTGTGTCCTGCTCGCAGCCACCGAATCGCGTCTCTCCGAGATCTGAGTTCTCGAAGTGGCGTGCCCGGTCGGTACTTGTGGTCTCGTCTTGTACCGTTCGGAGCATAAATTCCCGACATAGGGTGTAAATCCCGGAGGTTGTAATGGCGGGCGCGATCAACGCTTCGGATGGGCCTTCTTTCGAGGCGCACACCGTGAATTCAGAGTCGGTCATCGAAACACCCATTCCGCGACGCAGCCTCCGTGTCGGTGTTCTCGGATTTTCTGTGCTCGGTGTCCTGGCCGTCGCATCCGTTCTGATGGTTCTGTTTGCTGTCCCGATGAACACGCGGTACTGGGGAATCTTCGAAAACTTCCTCGACCTCGACGTCTACCGTCATGGCGGCAGCGTCGTGGTTCAGGGCCTTCCGTTGTACGACGGACCGGTTCTGCAAGGAATGATGTTCACGTACACCCCGTTTGCAGCTTTGCTGTTCACGGTGTGGGCGGTGCTCTCGCTCAAACAGGCGATTGTCGTCTGGACGGGTTTGAACATCGCGGCATTGTTCACGGTGATCGTGCTGTGCTGGAAGTACCTCGGCTATCGACTCGACGCGAAGGCGTACGCCGTGAGTGCGTTGGCGACCACGATCTTCCTGTTCATGGAACCGATACGTACGACGCTCTGGCTCGGGCAGATCAACATCTTCCTGCTGCTGCTGATCGTGTGGGACCTCGGCCGGGACGAGAAGAGTCGCCTCCGAGGAATCGGAGCCGGCATTGCCGCCGGTGTGAAGCTGACTCCGGCCTTCTTCTGGGCATACCTGTTCATCACTCGTCAATGGCGTGCGTTGGTGACGGCCGTCGTGACGTTCGCAGCGACCGTTGCGATCGGCTTCGTCGTGATCTACAACGACGCATACAAGTACTGGACCGGCACTCTTGTCGACAGCGAACGCGTCGGACCGACGGATGCCCCGAGCAACCAGTCCGTGTCCGGTTTGATCGCTCAGCTCTCTCACACTCCGACGCCGTCGCGGGTCCTGGTCCTCGTCTTCAGTGCGCTGGCAGTATGCCTCGGACTCGGTGCCGCGTGGATTGCTCACCGGCACGGCCAGAAATTGCTCGGCCTCACCATGACGGGGTTGACTGCGACCACTGTCTCGCCGTTCTCGTGGGGTCATCACTGGGTGTGGTTCGTCCCGCTGGTCGTCCTCGCCGCGCACTACGCGATGGTGTCGAAGAAGCGCTGGGCGTGGGTGGCGCCGTTCGTTTTCCTGCTCCCAGTCTTGAACTGGTCTCACACTTGGTGGGACCCGTCGGTCATTCCGGGTACGGATCGCTTTGTCGGAATGGGCCTGTTCATGTTCGTGCCGCCCGATTTTCTGCGGATTCCGACCGTCGGCGTCTACCTCTGGGTCTTCACGCTTGCCGCGGTGTCGACGTTGGTTCTGTTCGGCTGGAAGAAGTGGAAGATTCCGGCGCAGGATGCCCCGGCGTCGGTCACAACTGCTGCCTGACGTGGCAGTATCGGACTCATGGCACTTCATCTGAACCTTGTCGGTGACCCCGAAGCTGATGCCCTCCTGGCCGAGGACCCGTTGGCGTTGTTGATCGGAATGCTTCTCGATCAACAGGTTCCGATGGAAACCGCCTTCCTCGGTCCGAAGAAGCTGGCGGATCGGCTCGGCGGCATCGATGTCAGGCGATTCGCCGACATGGACACCGACGAGTTCATCGCGATCTGTGCGGAGCCCCCGGCTGTGCACCGATTCCCCAAGTCGATGGGCGAGCGTATCCAGCTTATGTGCCAGTTCATCGTCGAGAACTACGATGGCGACACCGCGGCGATCTGGACTGCGGGAAACCCTGATGGCAAGGAAGTGCTGAAGCGGCTCAAGGCTCTGCCCGGTTACGGGGATCAGAAGGCCCGGATCTTCGTTGCATTGCTCGGCAAGCAGATCGGCGTCGAGCCGAAGGGTTGGCGCGAAGCGGCCGGCGACTACGGGCTCGAGGGCTCCAGGCGGTCCATCGCGGACGTCGTCGATGAGCAATCTCTGCTCGAGGTCCGCGAGTTCAAGAAGGCAGCAAAGGCTGCGGCGAAGGCGAAATAGATCACTGGTCTTCGCGTTCGCGCTTTTCGCGATCCTCACGCTGACGCTGGAGGAACGGGCTCGGGTTCTGTCCGCCGATCGGACCGTGGCCGAGGACTCCGTGCTCGTAGGCGGACTCCGCGTGCAGGGCAACGTCGATTCCGCGGGCCTCGTCTTCACGCGAAATGCGGAAGCCGAAGGTCTTGTCGATGAGCTTTCCGAGACCGTAGGTCACTCCGAAGGCATAGAGAGCGACCACAACGACACCGACGAACTGCTTACCTAACTGAGCGAACCCACCGCCGAAGAACAAGCCTTCCGGACCGCCCGTCATCACGGCTGTCGCGAGGAGTCCGATCAGCAACGAGCCGACGATTCCACCGACGAGGTGCACGCCGACGACGTCGAGGGAGTCGTCGTAGCCGAGCTTGTGCTTCCATCCCACGGCGTACGAGCAGACGATGCCCGCGATCAGGCCGATGACCAGCGCGCCGAACATGTTCACCGTTCCACACGACGGGGTGATCGCGACCAGACCGGCGACGACGCCCGAGGCCGCGCCGAACGTTGTGGGGTGTCCGTCACGGTTCTGTTCGACGAACAGCCAGCCGAGTAGTCCGGTGCAACCGGCGACGAGGGTGTTGAGGAAGATCTGCGAGGCCATACCGTCGGCCGCAAGGGCCGACCCGGCGTTGAATCCGAACCAACCGAACCAGAGCAGGCCGACGCCGAGCAGGACGAACGGCAGATTGTGCGGACGCATCGACTCGGCCTTGAAACCCATCCGCTGGCCGAGGACCAGGGCCAATGCCAGACCCGACGCTCCGGACACGATCTCGACCACGAGGCCACCGGCATAGTCGAGTGCTCCCATCTGGGCGAGCCATCCCTGCGGATTCCACACCCAGTGAGCGACGGGGACGTAGACGAGCAAGGACCAGATGGGGACGAAGATCATCCAGGCGGAGAACTTCGCTCGGTCGGCGATCGCACCACTGATGAGTGCTGCAGTAAGGATCGCGAACGTCAATTGGAAGGTTGCGAACAACACTTCCGGAACGTTCCCGTGCACGGTCGACGGGTCGATGCCCGCCATTCCGACGTGCTCGAGTCCACCGATGATGCCGCCGTGATCGTCGCCGAAGACGAGGCTGTAACCCACGAACAACCAGGCAACAGTGACGAGCGCGATCGAGACGAAGCTCATCATGATCATGTTGAGGACGCCGGTCGAGCGGACCATGCCGCCGTAGAACAGTGCGAGTCCTGGCGTCATCAGAAGTACCAGTGCAGTACTGACGAGCAACCAGGCAGTTGCTCCGGCATCGATGGTGGCGGGCACAGTTTTCTCCTCACGCACACGGACCAGCCCGCATGCACGGAACCCACGATGCGTGCGGGCGGTTTCCTACGCACTGCGATTGTGTTGCGAACATGTTTCGGGAGAACTCGGCGTTGCACCCGCACCGGACCACCTGTCGTGGGTCGCCGGTAGTCTTTGCGCGTGGCCCTGTACCGGAAGTATCGACCCGCGTCCTTCGCCGAGGTGGTGGGGCAGGAGCATGTCACCGCACCGCTCAGCACGGCTCTCGACACCGGACGCATCAACCATGCCTATCTCTTTTCCGGCCCACGTGGCTGTGGAAAGACGTCGTCGGCGCGCATCCTTGCGCGTTCGCTGAACTGTGAGCAGGGCCCGACGTCGACGCCGTGCAATGTGTGCGACTCGTGCGTTTCGCTGGGCCCGGGCGGTACAGGCAACCTGGACGTGACCGAACTCGACGCCGCAAGTCACGGTGGTGTCGACGACACGCGAGAACTCCGAGACAAGGCGTTCCACGCACCCGCCGCTTCTCGCTACCGCGTCTTCATCATCGACGAGGCGCACATGGTGACGGCGGCGGGCTTCAACGCGCTGCTCAAGATCGTCGAAGAGCCGCCGGAACACCTCATCTTCATCTTTGCGACGACGGAACCCGAAAAGGTTCTCCCCACCATTCGCTCGCGTACGCACCATTACCCGTTCCGCCTGTTGGCGCCGTCGACCATGCGTGGACTCCTTGAGAAGATCTGCGCCCAAGAGGGCGTACCGGTCGAGCCCGCCGTATATCCGCTGGTCATCAAGGCCGGCGGCGGTTCGCCTCGTGACTCGTTGAGTGTCCTCGATCAGCTGCTCGCGGGAGCCGGCGAAGAAGGTGTCACGTACCCGCGCGCGCTCTCTCTTCTCGGAGTCACCGACGTCGCGCTCATCGACGAAGCAGTCGATGCTCTGTCCGCCAGTGACGGAGCCGCCTTGTTCGGCACCGTCGACCGCGTGATGGACGCCGGTCACGACCCACGCCGATTCGCGCTCGATCTGCTCGAACGTCTGCGTGATCTCATATTGATGCAGGCGGTTTCCGACGCCAGCGAACGAGGGTTGGTCGACGCACCCGAGGCGGAGCTGGTCACGATGCGTGAGCAGATTCAGCGAGTCGGTCCGGCCACGCTCACCCGTTTCGCCGAGACCGTCCATGCCGGTCTCAGTGAAATGCGTGGGGCGACGGCGCCGCGGCTGCTGCTCGAAGTGATGTGCGCGCGAATGCTGCTTCCCTCTGCCTCGGACACCGAGTCGGCTGTGCTGCAGCGGCTCGAGCGCCTGGAACAGGGTATTCCGGCTGCCGGAGTCTCGACTGCCCCTGCTGCACGGGCCGCAGTAGCGTCGGCGCCGACCGTGCCGCCGCTCGAACCGGAGATTGCTTCCAAGTTCCAACGGCCCTCCCAACGTAAGGCCGAGCCCGAGGCACAACCAGAACCAGCCGCCACTGCTCCCGCGGCGGCGCCGCCGGTTGTCGAGGCCCCTGTCGTCGAACCTTCGGTGGCGGAAGTTCCAGTCGTCGAGCCTCCCGCTGTCGAGATCGTGGCGCCGCCCGTTGCCGAACCGCCGGTCGTCGAAGCTCCAGTGGTCGAAGCTCCAGTGGTTGAACTACCGGCTCCAGCTCCTGTCGAAGCGGAAGAGCTGATCGGACCTTCCGAGCCGGAACCCGACTACGAGCCCGAGTACGAGGAGCCGGCGGCTGCAGAAGTTGCGCCGGCCTCGGCCGGCCCTACGGTCGAGACACTTCGTGAATCGTGGAACACCTTGCGCAACAAGGTCGGTGAGCGAAACAAGGTTCTTCCGGCCATGCTGTCCGCTGCGACGGTTCACGACGTGCGTGGTCATGTCGTGGTCATCGCTCACGGCTCACCGGTTCTGGGTGCTCGTGTGACGCAACCGCACAACGCGGCGGTCATCTGCGAGGTCCTTGCCGAGATGTTCGGTGGCACTTGGCAAGTCGAGTACCAGGAAGGTGCGCCGCCCGCGCCTGCCGGGTCGAGCGCGCCCAAGGCGTCAGAGGCTCCGACTCGCCCTGCCGCTGCGCCGCGATTCTCGCGCCCCAGTCAGGAACGCGCAGCGCAGCAGCCCAAGGCTCCGCAGCCCCAGCGTGGAGATTCGGACGACATTCCGCCGCCCGAGGCTCCTGACTACCCGGAAGACCCTGGACCGGCCCCCGCTCCCGAGGTCGACTACGAGGCAACTCCTCCGCCTGCGACACGTGAGGACGAGGACGAAATGTTCGCGGAGGCGGCTGAGCCCGCCGATCCGACGGCCAGGCGTGACCCGGAAGACGTGGCTAAAGAGCTTCTCAAGGACGTTCTCGGGGCTCGCCGCCTCGAAAGCTGAGCCCGACAAGTGGGATACGTGTGGCAACGCCCCTACTTGATCACGAAGATCACGACATGATGCTGCCCTGTCGCATCGTGCCGTGAGCGCTGCCGGAAGCGCACTCGAAATGAACCGAAACGGGCAGGCGTTCGCGCGCCGGATCACCTTGGTCACCTAGCAGGATCGCTTCGGTCCTTCCCATGAATTTGGAACACGTTCTACAGTGAAGGGGCTGAGGTCTGTACCTCGGCCATGCGCCACCACCGAAGGTGGCGCGGACGATCTGCAGACCGGTTCGACGAATTACACGGAAGGAACACCTCACAGTGACCACAGAGGCATTCATTTATGAAGCCATCCGTACCCCGCGAGGCCGCGGCAAGAAGACCGGGTCGTTGCACTCGGTCAAGCCGATCTCGCTGGTCACGGGTCTGATCCAGGAACTGCGCGTGCGCTTTCCCGACCTCGACGAGGATCGGATCTCCGACCTCATCCTGGGCGTGGTCACCCCCGTTGGCGATCAGGGAATGGACATCGCCCGCGTTGCAGTCAACGATGCGGGACTGCCGGACACCGTCGGCGGCGTTCAGCTCAACCGTTTCTGCGCTTCCGGTCTCGAAGCCGTGAACATGGCTGCTCAGAAGGTCCGGTCCGGCTGGGACGAACTGGTGATCGCCGGTGGCGTCGAGTCGATGTCCCGCGTTCCGATGGGATCCGACGGTGGACCGTGGGCGCTCGACCCCGCCACCAACTACGACAACTACTTCGTCCCGCAGGGCGTCGGCGCAGACCTCATCGCCACCATCGAGGGCTTCTCGCGTGACGACGTCGACGCATACGCCGTGCGCTCGCAGGACCTCGCTGCCAAGGCGTGGACCGGCGGATACTTCGCCAAGTCGGTAGTACCGGTCAAGGACATCAACGGCATCACCATCCTCGACAACGACGAGCACATGCGTCCGGGCACCACGGCCGAGAACCTCGCCGGCCTGGCTTCCGCATTCGGTGTGATCGGTGAAATCGGCGGATTCGACGCCGTGTCGCTGCAGAAGTACCACTGGGTCGAGAAGATCAACCACGTTCACCACGGTGGCAACAGCTCGGGAATCGTCGACGGCGCTGCGCTCGTGCTCGTCGGTAGCGAGCAGGCCGGCAAGGACATGGGTCTGACGCCGCGCGCTCGCGTCGTCGCCACCGCCACCAGCGGAGCCGACTCCACCATCATGCTCACCGGCCCGACGCCGGCGTCGAAGAAGGTTCTGGCTGCTGCCGGCCTGACCGTCGACGACATCGACCTCTTCGAGATCAACGAGGCGTTCGCCTCCGTCGTCCTGAAGTTCCAGAAGGACCTGAACATCCCGGACGAGAAGCTCAACGTCAACGGCGGCGCAATCGCCATGGGCCACCCCCTCGGAGCAACCGGCGCGATGATCACCGGAACGATGGTCGACGAGCTCGAGCGTCGTGGCGGCAAGCGCGCCCTCATCACCCTGTGCATCGGCGGCGGTATGGGCGTTGCCACCATCATCGAGCGCGTCTGACGCGGCGTCCGTCCTTCCAACGAGGCTTACCAGGAGTCAATCAAAGTGACTGATCAGAACATCATCAACTGGGACCAGGACGCCGACGGCATCGTCGTGCTCACCATCAACGATCCCAACCAGGGCGCAAACACCATGAACGACGCGTACATCGCGTCGATGAAGGCCACCGTCGACCGTCTGGTCGCCGAGAAGGACTCCATCACCGGTGCCGTCATCACCTCCGGCAAGAAGACCTTCTTCGCAGGTGGTGACCTCAAGAACATGATCAAGGTCGGCCCCGAGCAGGCCGAGGAGATCTACAACCACAGCGTCGAGATCAAGGCAGACCTGCGTCGCCTCGAAACTCTCGGCAAGCCGGTAGTCGCCGCCATCAACGGCGCGGCACTCGGCGGCGGCCTCGAGATCGCTCTCGCGACCCACCACCGCATCGCGGCGGACGTCAAGGGCGTCAAGATCGGCCTGCCCGAGGTCACCCTCGGCCTGCTGCCAGGCGGCGGCGGCGTCGTTCGCACCGTGCGGATGCTCGGCCTGCAGAACGCGCTCATGGGCGTCCTGCTCCAGGGACAGCAGCGTGGACCCGTCCAGGCCAAGGAAGTCGGCCTCATCGACGAGGTCGTAGGCTCGGTCGAGGAACTGGTTCCGGCCGCGAAGGCATGGATCAAGGCCAACCCCGAAGGCGGCGTTCAGCCGTGGGATGTCAAGGGCTACAAGATCCCTGGCGGAACCCCGTCCACTCCGGCATTCGCTGCCAACCTTCCGGCATTCCCCGCGAACCTGCGCAAGCAGCTCAAGGGTGCTCCGATGCCGGCTCCGCGCGCCATCATGGCCGCAGCCGTCGAGGGCTCGCAGGTCGACATCGACAACGCGCTGCTCATCGAGGCTCGTTACTTCACCTCTCTCGTGACCGGCCGCGTCGCGAAGAACATGATTCAGGCGTTCTTCTTCGACCTGCAGTCGATCAACGGCGGCGGTTCACGTCCGGCAGGCATCGAGAAGTCCACCATCAAGAAGGTCGGCGTCATCGGCGCAGGCATGATGGGCGCGGGCATCGCGTACGTCTCCGCCAAGGCAGGCTTCGACGTCGTCCTCAAGGACGTCACCATCGAGGCTGCGAACAAGGGCAAGGCGTACTCCGAAGGCATTGAGGCCAAGGCACTCTCGCGTGGCAAGACCACGCAGGAGAAGTCCGACGCACTCCTCGCCAAGATCACCCCGACGGCTGACCCGGCCGATTTCGCCGGCGTCGACTTCGTCATCGAAGCCGTCTTCGAGAGCCAGGAACTCAAGCACAAGGTGTTCCAGGAGATCGAGGACATCGTCGATCCCAAGGCACTGCTGGGCTCGAACACCTCCACGCTGCCCATCACGGGTCTCGCCACCGGCGTGAAGCGTCAGGAAGACTTCATCGGCATCCACTTCTTCTCGCCCGTCGACAAGATGCCGCTGGTGGAGATCATCCGCGGTGAGAAGACCTCCGACGAGACTCTGGCTCGCGTGTTCGACTACGTCCAGGCAATCCGCAAGACGCCGATCGTGGTCAACGACTCGCGTGGCTTCTTCACCTCACGTGTCATCGGAACCTTCATCAACGAGGCCATCGGCATGCTCGCCGAGGGCGTCGAGCCGGCCACCATCGAGCAGGCAGGTATGCAGGCCGGTTACCCGGCTGCGCCGCTTCAGCTTTCGGACGAGCTCAACCTCACCCTCATGCAGAAGATCCGCAAGGAATCTGCCGAGGCGGCCAAGGCCGAAGGCAAGGAACTGCCGGCAGATCCGGCCGGCGAGGTCATCAACACCCTCGTCGAGAAGTTCGATCGTAAGGGCAAGCTCGGTGGAGCAGGCTTCTACGATTACGCAGAGGGCAAGCGCACCGGCCTGTGGTCCGGACTCCGCGAGAACTTCAACTCCGGAACCTCCGACGCCCCGATCCAGGACCTCATCGACCGCATGCTGTTCATCGAGGCGATCGAGACGCAGAAGTGCTTCGACGAGAACGTCCTGATCACCACGGCGGACGCCAACATCGGCTCCATCATGGGCATCGGGTTCCCGGCCTGGACCGGTGGCGTTCACCAGTTCATCGTCGGCTACGAGGGCGGCACTGCCGGCTTCGTCGCTCGCGCAAAGGAACTCGCTGCGCAGTACGGCCCGCGGTTCACCCCGCCGGCTTCGCTAGGGGCATAGCCCCCCGTGCGCCTTTTTGGTAGTTGCTGCTACCAAAAAGGCGCACAGGGGTTTTTCCCCAATTTGTGAGTTATCCACAGACGAACTTCGACAGCGAATTTCACGTCAGTCCTGTCGGAGTTCGACCTGACGCTTGGTGCCATGACTACGTCCCATGGTGGAAGCGAGTTTCTCCGGATTCTCGATGCGCAATCCGGTCTGATACGGCAACAGCAACTCTCGTCATTCGGGTATAACCGAGGCACGCTGCGGAACTTCCTGGACCGCGGCGAATGGCAGCGCGTCCTACAAGGCGTGTATGCAGTGACCGCTGGCCCGCTGACCAGAGAAATGATCCTGAACGCCGCTTGGCTTTACGGTGGCCCGCAGGCGATTCTGAGCCACGACACTGCAGCTGAGGAATGGGGAATGCGTCGCATCGACGCAGACAAGCCAGTCCATGTCACCGTGCCCTATGGCAAGTCCGCTCGCTGTCAGTCCGCGACAATCCGTCGAGTTCCAGCGCGAACGTCAGGAGCGCTTGTCAGAGTGGGCGGCGTGGTTCACCCCGGGGTAGTCGTCCACCGATCCCGAGCTCACCGATACATCGGTGTGTCGTCAGTCATACCTCGAACGTCGCGGGCTGATACCGCGATTGATCTTGCGACTGCCGAATCCACAGCGCGAAGCGCCTATGTTTCGCTCATCACCACAGTGACAAATGCGCGAATTCCGTTGAACGATGTGCGCCGTCGGATTGACGAACGAACACCGCATCGATTCAAGGGTGCGCTTTCCGATGCGGTACGGCTCCTGGCAGACGGGGTGCAGTCATCGCTCGAATACCACTACGCGGTCGACGTAGAGCGGGTGCACGGGTTGCCGTCGGCCAGACGTCAGTCACCGATTCGCGTCGACGGCCGCACGTTGTACGAGGATTGCGACTACAGCGAAGTCGGTGTGCCGCTGATCGTGCGTCTCGACGGTCGGTGGGCGCATTCCATGGCCGAGGTGGCATTCCGTGATCGCCGTCGTGACAATGCGGCAGAGCTGGCAGGTCGTCCGCGGTTGGTCTACGGATTCGACGAGGTGATGAAGACTCCATGCGAGGTTGCACACGAAGTGGAGACGGTCTTGCGGCGGGGAGGCTGGGTGAGGACGCAGTCGGGTGCCTGCGGCACCTGTGCGCCTTTTTGGTAGTGCCGACTACCAAAAAGGCGCACAGGGGCTGTGCCCCTAGGCCTTCCACCACGGGCGAAGCGGCACATGCGCCTCACCCTTGGGGTCAAGCTTGACAGCCAGAACCTGGTGCAGCTGAACGACATTGCGCTCGAACCCGAGCCGTGAGCCGGCCATGTACAGGCCCCAGACGCGAGCGGTTCCCTCGCCGACCTCGGCGACGCAGGCGTCCCAGTTGTCGACGAGATTCTGGCACCATCCGGCGAGTGTCAGTGCGTAGTGCTCGCGCAGGTTCTCCTCGTGCCGCACCTCGAGACCGACGTTCTGGATCTCGGAGATGATGCGACCCGATCCGGTGAGCTCCCCGTCGGGGAAGACGTACCGGTCGATGAATCCGCCTGCCTTGGCGCCGCTTCGGTTGTCCGGACGGGTGATGCAGTGGTTGAGCAGACGCCCACCCTCGCGCAACTTGCCCTTGAGGAACTCGAAGTACGCCGGGTAGTTGCCGACGCCGATGTGTTCGGTCAGACCGATCGAGGACACAGCGTCGAATCCGGTCTCCGCGACGTCGCGGTAGTCGGAGAAGCGGACCTGCGCGAGATCGGCAAGACCTTCGTCTTCAATGGCCTTCTGTGCCCAATCTGCCTGTTCGCGTGAGAGAGTCACGCCGATTACCTTGACGCCGCGCCTGGCCGCGTAGCGAACCATCGAGCCCCAGCCGCAGCCGATGTCGAGAAGTCGATCACCCTTCTGAAGTCCGAGCTTCTCGAACACCAGGCGGTACTTGTTCTCCTGGGCTTCTTCGAGGGTCTGCTCCGCATTGTCATAGGCGGCGCAGGTGTACGTCATGGACGGGCCGAGGACGTACTCGTAGAAGGTGTTGGAGACGTCGTAGTGATGGTGGATGACCTCGGCGTCACGAGTCTTGGAGTGACGCAGTCCTTCTGCAACGCGACGCCAACGAGGGAGATGTTCCTGGGGCGGCGGGGCGATGGGCCGCAACAGATCCCAGCCCAGCGAGCGCGTGATGCTGGCGAGAGTCAGTGCCGATGGGCGCTTGAGGTGGAGTTCGTCGCCCATGATGCGCAGAATCTCGTACGGATCACCGGGGTGGACACCCTCGGCTTCGAGATCGCCGGAGACGTACGCGCGGGCCATGCCGAGGTCGCCGGGAGCCGTTGCGAGATAAGTGGTTCCGCGAGTCGACTTGAGGTGCAGTCCGTAGTCGGCATCTTCGGGGCCGGCGGTGCTGCCGTCGTACGCGGTGAATCGAAGCGGCAGCATGCCGTCGGAAAGCGTCTCGAGAATCTCTGCGATGGAGAGCTTGTCCTGGCTTTTGGAGTCTTTGAACGTGGTCATTTACGTTGCACCGCCTTAGAGAATAGATCCAATAAACGGGATTTCGGGTCGTAGCGTTCCTTGAGTCCGATGTACCGGTCGCCGCCGTAGTACAGCTCCTCGAAGTCTTCCTTCGAGTAGTAGGAGTCGGAGTAGAGCGATTTGTGTCCGTCGAAATCGCTGACCTTTTCTTCGATCAGTCGATTTGCTGCCCCCTCGCGCTCGCCGGGAACGATCGGCACCGAAGACCAGAAGCCGATGTTGACGTAGGTGCGCTTGGGTTCGAGGGGGTAGAGGGGCCACGGCCGCGATGCGGAGGCAGCGGCCGGGCTGGGCTCACGTAGGCGTAACGGGCACAACCACAGTGGTTCGATCGGAATTTCCTCGAGGAACCACGAGACGAAGTCCGCGGTTCGTTCGATGGGTACCTCGACGTCCTGGACGACGCGTTCGCGCGGGGGCTTTCCCTTGCGCTTTTCGAGGCGATCTCCGATGTCGTACTTGTGGTCGAGGGCGATCAGCTTCCAGTAGAAGCTGCTGCGCAGGTACTGCTTGGGCCAGAAGCGCCTGACCTTGGGGTTCTGTGCACCGAAAGCCCGTGAGCACCAGAACCAGTCGGTGTCCCAGCGCCACAGGTAGTCCCGAATGGTCAAGCGGTCCGTCTTGGGCTGTGTGAGTGACGGATGCTGGATCGACCGGTAGAAGATGTCCTGGTCGGTGTAGTCGCTGACCGGGCCTTCCTCGTCGGTTTGCACGCCGAGTGTGAGGTAGCTCTCGGAATCGGTGAAGACCACCCCGTCGAGGTAGTCGACGGCGATCCCGTCGTACTCGCGCTCGGTGACGATGCGATCCATTGTTTCTTCGAGCTTCTTCAGCGAATCGAAGCGCACGTGACGCAAGGCGACGTACTTCTCGACGGGTTCGAGTGCGATCTTCAGTCGCGTCGAATAGCCAAGGGTGCCATAGGAATTGGGGAAACCGAAGAAAAGCTCGGCGTGTTCACCGTCCGGCGTTGCGGTGATGATCTCGCCGCTTCCGGTCAGTACGTCGATTTCGAGTACCGACTCGTGCGGTAAGCCGTTGCGGAAGGAGGTGGACTCGATGCCCAGGCCTGTCACCGCACCGCCCAGGGTGATGGTCTTGAGCTGAGGCACGACCAACGGCGCCAGCCCGTAGGGCAGCGTCGCGTCGACGAGGTCCTCGTACGTGCACATGCCGGCGACGTCGGCGGTGCGCGCCTGCGCATCGACGGCGATGACACCGGCCAGACCGCTGACGTCGAGGCCGGGGGCCGACGTCTTGGCGCGAGCGCGGAACAAATTGGATGTCTTCTTTGCCAGGCGTACAGAAGCATCGGCGGGAATGGCGCGGTATGACGCGAGTAGGCGTTCGACGCCTTCTCTGTGCTGCTCGAACCCCATTTCACGCGCAGCATCGGAACCCGGGCCTTGCTTTGTCCGGATTCGATCTAACTTCTGAACTACCCCATTGAACGAGAGAGTCACACCCTGACGCTATCGGTAGTTGCGTGTGCAAGCTATCCGGAGGGGTATTAATGCCCGAATTTGATCGAGTTGTTGCAATCGAACTCGGTAAATGCTCCGAGTGGTGAACCAGCTCACATGGAATGGGTAGATGGTCGAGATACCCGGGCGCAGCAGGCAGTATGGAAAGGAATATCTGCGCAGTTCGAGGTGCGGATTCGGGTAGTCATTCGCGGCATCGAGTCGCGTTGTTCGAGCAAGGAGACGTAGGGCATATGGGTCAGGTCAATGCAATGAGTTCGATAGTCGTCACAGCAGCACCCGACAAGGTGCTCGCGGCGCTCGCGGACTACGAGACGGTTCGCCCGCGGATCCTGTCCGAGCAGTACCTCGACTACAAGGTTGTCGAAGGCGGCCAGGGTGACGGCACCGTCGCGCAGTGGACGCTCAAGGCGACGGAAAAGCGCTCGCGCAACGTCAAGGCCACAGTGGCGGTCGACGGCAACGTCATCACCGAGAAGGACGCTAACTCCAGTCTCGTCACCACCTGGACCGTTGCCCCCAACGGCACCGGAACGACGGTGACGACGCTCACCCAGTGGCAGGGTGCCACCGGAATCGGCGGGTTCTTCGAGCGCACCTTCGCTCCGAAGGGTCTGCAGCGCATCCAGGCCCAGGTCCTGGACAACCTCAAGCGCGAACTGGTCTGACTGACTCTGCATCTCGAAAGACGGCGTCGTACCTTCACCGGTGCGGCGCCATCTTTCATGCGCCGGTAATGATCTGCCCCAACTCGGTGAGTGCGGGGTTTCCGCTTTCCCAGTAATCGCTGTGAACTCCGAAACCAGGCTCCCCGGGTGATCCGGTGAATACCTGCGCGCCGAATTCCGGATCCGACGGGTCGAATCCGTGGACTCCGAGGATCTTAGGTATTAATTGGACCGGATCCCAGAAGGCCGTCGTCGAATGAACACGACGCGATATCTCGGAGGAGTCGACGCCGTCCAGGCTCAGTTCGTTCACACGCTCGGCATCGACTCCCGGGCTTGCGACAAATACCAGTTCGTCGACGTCGAGAGAAGCGCCACGGGTAGTCGCGGCACCGACGACGGTGCTGCCGTAGGAATGACCGATCACCACGTTGTGCGACGGCGGACCGTCATGTGAGCTGCGTAAGCCGTCCTGGAAGCTGTCCCGCCTCGGCGCCGCGGAGTTGGCGTAGCGATCCGAGGCTGCGTCGGGAATGCCTGGGGGAGCGTCGTATCCGGACCACAGGATCACTGATGTGGCTTCCGTTGGTGCCGCCCTGACCGCCGCGTCGTACATGGCCTTGGTTCGTTGCAGATCGCCGCCGACGCCCGAGAGCCCGGAGCCGGTTCCGGGAACCAGTGTTGCGACGTTGTCGGCGGCATCGGGATTACCGACTGCCACGACGGCGTGCGCATCCGTGACGGAGAGAAGGAACGTGTCCGGTCGAAGTTCGCCGCGCACGGCCGCATATTCGGCGGCTACGGTTCGATCCGGCAACTGCTCGAGCGCAGCGAGGTACCGCCGGTTGTAGTAGTCCCGGTCGAGAGCGGGAAGGCCGTCGCGGCTGCCGATGGACGGATCCCACCTCGCCAACGCGTCTTTCTCGTCGGGAGTGAGCGATTCCCAGAGTCGGTGTAGATCCGTTGGTGTCCCGGGTAGTGTCGATCTCCCATCGAGGATGTCGACGACAGTGCGGTTGAGGCGATCAGGCCGATTGCCAAGGAGTGATCCGATCTCGCGGAAGGCCTCATCCAGAGCAGTCGCGGCCCGGTTGTCTTCGTCGTCGAGTGCCGTCAATGCAGTGGAGATCTTCTGCTGGAAAATCTGTGCAGCCGTGGCATTTTCGGAATCTTGCATGACGTCGGCCAGATTCCAGGGCTGCTTCGCCTCAGGTGCCGATACCGCTCCACTGTCTGACACCGTCAAGCCGTGTTCGAGAGTCGCCTCCTCGATCAGATCCAGAACTGATTTTCGCGCCACACCAATCGTATTGGCTGCTCCGCCATACAGATCCGCAACTACGCGAACCGCAATCGACAGCCGAGCCGAGGAAAGCGAGATGTCCGACCACTGCACTGCCGTCGCGCTCGACGCTTGTCCCAGCCAGGATTCGCGGACGGCGTCGATGCTGTGTCCGGCGTCATTGCCGAGAACTTCGATCTGCCGGTCGATGTCGATCAGTCTCGAAGCGCAGGCACGTAGTTGCTCCGGTGACCACGCGCGAAGTTGAGAGATGTTGGGCCGCATCAGTGGTCGCCGCGCAGTTCGGACGCAACTTCGCCCTCAGCAGTGTCGTACAGACGTGCTGCGGCAGCAGTTCCCGACGCCATGAGTCCCAACTGCGTAGCCAGGTACCGGTAGGCGTCGGCGATCACGCTGGCATGCTCCGTCGATACAGCCATGACAGCGGACGAATCCAGGCTCGTCGCGGCTTCGAAAATCGGGCCAGCGGAGTCGATCCCTGAAATCTGATCCGCAATTCGAGACAGATCAGCCGAAAGTTGCTGCAACGCAGCGATGTCTACCTGAAGTATCGGCCCCATGGCTGAACCGTAGCCAGGCGAACTGGCTATTGGGGCCGTGCCGGCTTTCCTGTGGACAAGCGGAACTTCTCCACAGAAGCCGGATCAGGGGGTTGTCAGGAAGGCTGTGACTCCGCTGGTGACGGCGGACGCATAGTCCTGCTGACCGTCCGGGCTCGTCATGCGCGCTGCCTCGTCGGCATTACGCATATTGCCGAGTTCGACCAGAATCGACGGCCGCTGCGACAGGTTGAGTCCCGTCAGATCGGCGCGTGGCGCCAACCCGTCGTCACCGATGTAGGTCGACGGGGTGAGCCCGGCGGTGACGAGTGAGTCGCGCATGGTTTCGGCAAAGGCGACGGACGGGCCGGCCTGCACCGTGTTCAGTGGGGGCGCGGAGTAGCAGACGTGGAAGCCTTCGGCCCCGGCTGCTGCGCCGTCCGCGTGAATGCTCACCACCACGTCGGCGCCGGAGGAATTGGCGGCCTCGGCACGTGCGTCGACGCAAGATCCGACGCTGACGTCATCGGGTCGACTCAGGACGACAGTTGCGCCTTGGCCTTCGAGCTCGCTCCTGACCAGGCTAGCGACTTCCCAGTTGAAGGTGTGCTCGGGGAACCCGGCATCGGTATTGGTGCCGGTGGTCTGGCAGTTCTTGGTGCCGCCGCGGCCCGTGGGGACCTGGGTGTTGATGGTGTCGTCGTTCGCCCCGCTGTGCCCGGGATCGAGGAAGACGACCTTGCCGGTGAGCGCTGCGGGGATGTCAGCGGCGACAGTGCTGAGCGGAGACACCTCGACCGAAGTCGTGGCCTCGGGCGCCGTGGCGTCGGCAGTCTCGGTGGGAATCGTGCACGCGGCGCTCAGAAGCCCGGCCCCGACTACGGCAATGAGGGCGGTCGAGCGGAACACACGTGATGCCATGTTTGACCCTCTTGACGGTTTTACGGTGTCTGACTGGTTCCGGCGCACCCGCTCACGGTAGCGCGCACCGACTACGCTGGTGGGGATAACTCTGTAGAAAGGACCGCTCGTGCAACCAGGTGGAGCACCCGACATGTCTGCTCTGTTGGCTCAGGCTCAGCAGATGCAGCAGCAATTGATGGCGGCGCAGCAGGAAATGGCTCAGGCCGAAGTGACCGGTCAGGCCGGTGGCGGACTGGTTGTCGCCACGGTCAAGGGCACCGGCGAGGTTGTCGGTCTGCAGATCGATCCCAAGGTCGTCGACCCCGAAGATGTCGAGACGCTGCAGGATCTGGTGATCGGCGCGATCGAGGACGCTTCGCGCAAGGCACAGGAAGTCGCTGCTGAGAAGCTCGGCCCGTTGGCCGGCGGACTCGGCGGAGGCCTTCCCGGTCTCCCCGGCTTCTAGAAACGAGAACGCGTGTACGAAGGTCCGGTTCAGGATCTGATCGACGAACTCGGGAAGCTTCCCGGAGTCGGGCCGAAGAGCGCTCAACGCATCGCTTTTCACCTGCTCTCCGTGGAGCCTCCCGAGATCGACCGTTTGAAAAATGCATTGCAGCGCATCCGTGACGGCGTTCAGTTCTGCACGGTGTGCGGAACTGTGTCCGATCAGGAGAAGTGCCGCATCTGCGCCGACGCACGTCGCGATCGCACGGTGATCTGCGTCGTGGAGGAACCGAAGGACGTCCAGGCCGTCGAGCGCACCCGTGAGTTCAAGGGTCGCTATCACGTGCTCGGCGGTGCGCTCAATCCACTCTCGGGGATCGGGCCGGACCAGTTGCGTATCCGGGAGTTGTTGGCTCGCATCGCAAACCAGGAGGACGGCGTCGACGTGTCCGAGGTCATCATCGCCACCGATCCCAACACGGAGGGTGAGGCGACAGCTACCTATCTCGTTCGCATGATGAGAGACATTCCGGGGCTCACGGTGTCTCGGTTGGCTTCGGGTCTTCCGATGGGTGGCGATCTCGAATTCGCCGACGAGTTGACGTTGGGTCGCGCATTGTCCGGCCGTCGCGAATTGTCGCGGAACGCTTGATGGGCGGCACGGAGCAAGGTCAGCAGGTGCGTCGTACGTCCGAGCAGACGCGTGCGCAGATCATCGCGTCGGCCGGGAAAGCATTCGCGACTCGGCCGTACCGCGAAATCACGCTCAAGGACATCGCCGAAGACGCAGGCGTCAGCGCTCCGCTGATCATCAAGTACTTCGGTTCCAAAGAGCAGTTGTACGACGAGTTGGTCGACTTCCGGGCAGCGGCGGTCACGGTCTTCGACGCACCGAACGACTCGCTCGGCGAGCGCATGGTCTCGCTGTTCACCAAGCCGCTGGAGTCGTACAAGCCGCTGTCCATGAGCTTGTTGTTCATGAGCGGCGTCAGTGAAGAGAGCAACCGCAAGCTGCGCGAGAACTATTCGACGCAGATGATCGACACCCTCGCCGCTCGTCTGTCCGGCCCCGACGCGAGATTGCGCGCGGAACTGGCGATGTCGATGGTGGTCGGAGTGGCGATCATGCGCCGACGGATGATGGCCGGCCATGCCACCGGCACCCAGGACGAGGTGGTTGCGCTGTACGCACCGCTGGTGCAAAAGCTGCTCGACGGGTGAGCGGCGTCACAATTCTTGCTAGGTAAATATCCGTTCACCTAATGTAGGTGAACGGATATTTACCTAGTGAGAACAGGCGGTGTGGGGTGACGACGCTCGACCGTCCGCCGGGCACGCCTGCAGTCACCACCTCCGACGCGGGACTCGCGCAGCCGCGCTCCCGCTTCCTGTTCCCCATCGTTGTCGCCGCCGCAGTGTTCCAGGCTGTTCTGCAGACGGTCATCGTTCCACTGCTGCCGGAGTTGCCGCACTTCACAGGCGCTGGACGTACGGCCGTGTCCTGGCTGGTGACCGTCACGTTGCTGGTCGGCGCGGTGGTCACCCCCATCTTCGGCCGGCTCGCCGACATGTTCGGCAAGAAGAAGATGCTTCTCGTTGCCTTCTCGATGATGACTCTCGGCTCGATGTTGTGTGCGCTGTCGTCGGACATCGCAGTCCTCATCTTCGCGAGAGCGTTGCAGGGGGCCGGGTCGGCGGTCATCCCCATCGGAATCTCCATGCTGCGTGACGAATTGCCACGCAACAAGGTCAACGGCGCAGTGGCCATGATGAGTTCGACGCTCGGCGTCGGAACCGCTTTGGGCATACCGTTTTCCGCGATGATCGCGCAGTACTCGAATTGGCACGTCCTGTTCTGGGTAACCACTGCCATCGGGCTGTCCGTGACTCTTGCTGCGGTGCTGTTCATTCGAGAGTCCGAGCCGAATCCGTCGGGAAGATTCGACGGAGTCGGGGCTGTCGGTCTGAGCGCCGCGATGATCGCGTTACTGGTGCCGATCACTCAGGGATCGAGTTGGGGATGGACCAGTGGAGCGGTGATCTCCATGCTGGCTGCGTCGGCGGTGCTGTTCACGCTCTGGGTAATTCAACAGCGGCGCAACGTCAATCCGCTGGTCGACGTCCGTGCTCTCGTGAAACGTGCGGTGTTGATCCCGCATCTGGCGGCTCTGCTGGTCGGGTTCGCATTTTTCGGGAATACACTGATCACCACGCAACTGCTGCAGGGGATGAAGGGGCCGGGCGCCGGGTACGGGCTGTCGATCATCGCGGCGGCGCTCTGCCAGATTCCGGCGAGTATCGCGATGGTGCTGTTCTCGCCGGTTGCGGTGCGGATCACCGACCGCTTCGGTTCACGGACCGCGATGTTGACCGGTGCCGTGTTCCTTGCCGGAGGGTACGGGATTCACGCAGTTGCCGGTAAGCCGCTGTGGGGAGTGGTTGCGGCACTGGGTATCACAGCAGTCGGGACCGCCATCGTGTACAGCACACTCTCGCTGCTGATTCTGGTTGCCGTGCCTCGTCAGCGACTGGCGGCAGCCAACGGGGTGAACTCACTTCTGCGGACGTCCGGAAGCACGATCTGCAGTGCGACGGTGGCAACCATCCTCGCGGCATTCGTGATCAGCGGTTCGGAACATTCCACGTCGTGGACCGGATTCTCCGTCGCCTACCTGGTGTGCGCCGGTTGCGCGGTGGTCGTGTTCGCAGTGTCGATCCTGTTGCCGCAGGGGCTAACCCCGAAACACATTGATCTGCCGGATCTCGTCACGCGACCCTGAATCCCGAGAGGAAGAGCGTGATCATCAGATCCGCGAACTCTTCGGTGGTGTACTTCTGGCGGTCCGGCCAATGCGTTGTCGACCACAGGGTGTCGCGTACCGATCGATAGAAAATCTCCGGGGCCACGTCTTTGCGGAAGATTCCCTGATCGACACCTTCGGCAATCGCTTTCATCCAATGCTCGCGGACCTGGCGGGAAGGCCCGTCGACGGATTGCAGGAGATCGTTGTCGCGTAGGTAGGCCCGATCGTTCTGGTAGATCGCCGTCGGGTGCGGGTGCAGTTCGATGACGATCAGCGTCTCGCGGATCAGGCCGCGCAGGACGTCCTCGGGGCCGGTTGCCGTCTTCACCACCTGATCGAAGCGGAGCTGGATGTCGGTGATGAAGCCGCGCATGAGCTCGGCAACTATCGCGTTCTTCGACTTGAAGTAGTGGTAGAGGCTGCCCGAGAACACTCCAGCGGCATCGCCGATCTCGCGAACGGTCGTGGTCGCGACACCCTTCCTGGCAAACAGCTCGGCTGAGCTCTCCAGGATTTTCTCCCGACGATCTGGTGATGCCACTGAAATCTCCGCTGGTTGTCGGTCCTGCTCAGGGCAGGGTTTCACGGGTGCCGGGCTTCCGGCGTCGAACGTAGCGCAATCCTGCCTGATGGCTCCGGCTCGAACCAATTCGTCGGTGAGATCGCGTGTTTCCACTTCCGGATTCCTATGCTAGCTTCAGAATCAAGCGCTTGCTCAACTTTCGTTCACGGAGGATTTCAGTGCAGAGCCTGCAGACGCAATTTCCGAATTTCATCGGCGCAGAGGCCGAACCAACCCGGGTCGCCCGCTACGCGGTCAACGAGGCGATGATCCGCAACTGGGACGAGGCGCACGACGACCGCAACCCGATCTACGTCGACGCCGAGGCCGCCCGCAGTACCGGCCGTCGAGACGTCGTCTGTCCGCCTGCCATGATTTCGACCTGGGTGATGGCGGGTTACCGACGTTATCGGCAGGTCCAGCAACTTCGTGCCGACGGAGCCTGCGAGGACTTCGCCTATTCACGACTGCTGGCGTTGTTGGACGAGGCCGGATACACGTCCGTTGTCGCGACCAACGTCGAGCAGGAGTATTTCGCGGAGCTGAGCCCCGGAGATCGCGTCACCGCACATTTCACCATCGAAGCGATCTCGCCGTTCAAACAAACTGCCCTCGGTCACGGGTGCTTCATCACTCTGTTCAAGAAGTACGTCGACCAGGGCGGAAAGACGCTGGTCGAAGAGCGTTTTCGATTGCTCAGGTTCAAACCAGATGCCCAGCCGGACACCCAGGAGGTAATCGCATGAGCGAGACTGGCTCCCGCAACACCGCTGTTCCGAGACTCACCGTCACCGACGACAACGATTTCTTCTTCGCTGCGGCCAAAGAGGGTCGCCTCGAGGTCCAACGGTGTGCGGATTGCAAGACACTGCGCCACCCACCCGCGCCCGCGTGCCCGGAATGCCGCTCGTTCAGTTGGGACACAGTCGAATCCACGCGGCAATGCATGTTGCACAGCTTCACGGTCATCCATCACCCACAGGATCCTGCTTTCGAGTATCCGCTCGCCGTCGGACTCGTCGATCTCGAAGAAGGCACGCGACTTGTTGCCGACATCGCGGGGATCGATCACGAGGAACTCGAATTCGGCATGGAACTCGAAGTGACCTTCTCCGAGCACGCTCACGGCGAGATGCTGCCGCAACTGAGGCGACGGGGTTCGGTGGAATGACGAAACTGATTGACTGCGAGGTGGGTTCGGTTCTCCCCAGCCTCGAATTGCCGTTGGACCGAACGCTGATCGTCGCCACGGCGATCTCTTCTCAGGATTTCGAGGACGTGCATCACGATCCGGGTAAGGCGCAGGATCGCGGAACTCCCGACATCTTCATGAGCATCAACACCACCAACGGGCTCATCGACCGCTACATCACCGACTGGTCCGGCCCGGCATCACGGATCGTCAAAACATCACTACGGCTTGGTGTTCCGAACTTCCCCGGAGACACCATGACATTCACCGGCAAGGTCACCGCCACAGACGGCCAGGCCCTCACCGTGACGGTTCTCGGGAAAAACGCCCGCGGAACACACGTGACGGCCGACGTGACTCTCGAACCGGTGGAAAGGGTAATCGCATGACACGAGGATTTTCGAGGCAAGCAGCCATCGCCGGGATCGGCGCCACCGAGTTCTCCAAGAACTCCGGCCGCAGCGAATGGCAGTTGGCGTGCGAATCCGTGATCGCCGCACTCGACGACGCTCACATCGAGACAGAAGAGGTGAACGGATTTGCGCTGTTCACCATGGAGAACAATCCCGAGATTGCGGTCGCACGCGCCCTCGGGATACCGGAACTGACGTTCTTCAGTCGTATTCCGCATGGCGGCGGCGGTGCCTGTGCACCGGTTCAACAAGCAGCGCTTGCCGTCTCCAGCGGAGTTGCCGACGTTGTGGTCGTCTACCGTGCCTTCAACGAAAGATCAGGTCACCGATTCGGCGCCGGGCCACCACCTTTTGCGTACAACGCGTCGACGGACCAGGAGTATCGGAACTGGATCAACCCGTACGGGCTTCTGACGCCGGCGCAGCAGGAAGCCTTCCTGGCCAAGCTGTACATGCACAAGTACGGGGCAACCAGCGCCGACTTCGGCCAGATCTCGGTTCTCTCGCGCAAGCATGCGGCGAACAACCCCAAGGCCTGGTTCTACGAACGCCCGATCACCATCGAGGATCATCAGAACTCGCGCATGATCGCCGACCCCATCCGCCTGCTGGACTGCTGCCAGGAAAGTGACGGCGGACAGGCGCTGGTCATCGTCAGTGCGGAGCGCGCCCGCGATCTCCCGCATAAACCTGCGATCATCAGCGGTGCCGCGCAAGGTGTAGGTCCGCAACAGATTTCGATGAGCAGCTACTACCGGGACGACATCGACAGTATGCCGGAAGTCGAACTGGTCGCGCGCCAACTGTGGGACCAGGCCGGTATCGGGCCAGACGACATCGATGCCGCAATTCTCTATGATGCTTTCACCCCGATGGTTCTGCTTCAACTCGAGGAGTACGGATTCTGCGGTCGGGGCGAGGCAAAAGACTTCATCGCCGACGGCAATCTCGAGCTGGACGGTCGCCTGCCGATCAACACCCACGGCGGTCAACTCGGTGAGGGATACATCCACGGCGTCAACGGTATTGCCGAAGGTGTTCGCCTGATCCGCGGCGCCTCCACCAACCAACCCACCAAAACTCTGGACAACGTGCTCGTGACCGGCGGCTCTCCCGTCCCGCACAGTGCGCTCGTCCTCTCGGCAGATCGCTGAATCTGCCGCCCATTCGAGAAAGCAGGAACAAGATGAGCGAGCGGATCACCTACGCCAGAGCCACCCACGGCGAGGAAGAAATACAGGCGGTTGTCGACGTCTTGCGCAGCGGGCATCAAGGATTGCGCATCGGCAAGAACGTCTTCGAGATGGAAAAACGTATCGCGGCCTTGGCAGGCAAGAAGTTCGGCGTCATGTGCAACTCGGGATCCTCGGGTCTGTACTTGGCTGTCGAGCTGCTCGGACTGCCTGCGGGCAGCGAGGTCATCACATCGCCGTTGACGTTCTCCACCGACATCGCGCCGATCGTGCGTGCCGGTTTGGTGCCGGTGTTCGTGGACGTGGAACCCAACACATTCAACGTCGACGTCACCAAGATCGAGGCCATGGTCAGCGAGAAGACCGGCGCCATCCTGATGCCGAACCTGGCCGGCAACTGCCCGGACTGGGACGCCATCCGCGACATTGCAGATCGCCACGGGCTCAAGGTGATCGAAGATTCGTGTGACGCGATCGGCGCCACGCTCCGCGGCACTCCGACCGGCTCTCGGGCGGACATCGTTGTCACCAGTTTCTCGATGGCACACATCATCACGTGCGCGGGAACCGGTGGAATGGTGTGCGTCGACGACGAAGCCAGCCGTGACAAGGCTCTACTGCTCCGCCGCTGGGGCCGTCGTAGTGAGCCGAACTTGTTCGGTAGCACCAAGTCCGGCCGAGTCTTCCGTGAAGAACTCGACGGTGTCGACTACGACAACGATTTCATCTTCGAGCTCATGTCGTGGAACTTCGAGCCCTCCGAACTCGGCGCAGCCTACGGCGTCGTGCAACTCGACAAGCTGGAGGAGAACTACAAGACACGCAAGTCCACGTTTGCTGCCTTTACGGCGGCGTACGGCGCCCACCCCGAATTCTTCACGACGCCGGTAGAACTCGACGGGCTCGATACCGCGTGGCTGTGCTACCCGGTGATGATCAACGAGAATGCACCCTTCACACGCAGCGACCTACAGGAAGCCCTCGAAGCCGACGGCATCGACACACGAACTGTGTGGAGCGGCAACGTCACTCGTCACCCGATGATGAACAACATCGAATTCCGTCAGCCAGCCGAAGGTTTGCCGGAAGCCGACGCGGTTTTTGCCCGCGGCATGACGCTCGGCATGAGCCATGGCCTGCGCGAAGACGAAGTTGCTCGGATTGCGGAGAGCATCAATCGATTTGCCTCGAAGTGGAAGTAGCATGACCAATCGCTTCGAAGGACGCCGAGCGCTTGTCACCGGTTCCAGCCGCGGAATCGGTGCAGGCGTCGCAGAGAGGCTGGCAGCGGAAGGTGCCGACGTCGCTCTCGTGGCCCGGACGCTCGGCGCGCATGCAACCCTGCCGGGCAGTCTCGAAGAGACTGCGGCTCGAATTGCCAAGTACGGAACCAAAGTCGAGATAGTTGTCGCAGATCTGACTGACGAGCAGCAGCGCGACACCGTTGTGCCGCTGGCGATCGAGAAGCTTGGCGGGACTATCGACATCCTGGTGAACAACGCGGCAGCGGCGATCTATCAACCGCTGTCGGATTACCCACTCCGTCGGCGACGTCTGATGTTCGACGCAAATGTCCACGCACCGCTGGATCTGATGCAAGCCGTGGTGCCGGGGATGGTGGCAAACGGATACGGCTGGATCGTGAACGTGTCCAGCGGCACCGTCAAACCGTGGCAGGGTCCGCCGTTCACGTGGGTCGAACCGGGAACCGCGATGACCGTGTACGGCGCGTCCAAAGCAGCGCTCAACAGGATCAGCAACGGCATGGGCGTGGAACTCTACGGCCAGGGGGTGCGTGTCAACACGGTTCAACCGCGGGCGGCGGTGCTCAGCGAGGGCGCAAGAGTCCTGGTCGGTGAGACTATCCGGCCGGATCAGGTCGAATCTATGGAAGAAATGGTGGAAGCGGTCACAGCGCTGTGTGATTGCGACACCGAGTTCACCGCGCGCTCGAGCGTCAGCTTGGACCTGATCGACGAGTGGTCCCTGACCGTACGCGGTCTGGACGGAACGGCACTACGAACCGAGGAGTTGGCATGAAGCCCGTCATCGTGGACGCAGCACGAACGCCGTTCGGCAAGCGTCAGGGATGGCTGTCCGGAGTCCACGCGGCCGAACTGTTGGGTTACGCGCAGAAAGGCGTGCTGGATCGGGTCGGCGTGGATCCTGGCGCAGTCGACCAGGTCATCGGCGGCTGTGTGACGCCTCTCGGTGAGCAGTTCGGAAACATCGTGCGTACGTCCTGGATGCATGCGGGCCTTCCGTTGAAAGCGGGATGCACCACGATCGACGCGCAGTGCGGCACAGCGCAGCAATCGGTGCAGTTGATTGCCGGGCAGATTGCCATCGGTGCAGTCGACGTGGGTGTGGCGTGCGGTGTCGAATTAATGTCCCGCGCTCCGTTGACGTACAAGGTGGGTACCGGCCTGGGAACACCACGTCCGGAGTCGTGGTCACTCGATACCGTCGACCAGTACACCGCGGCCGATCGGATTGCTGTCAAGCGCAGTTTCAGCCGCGAGGATCTCGACGCCTTCGGGCTGCGCTCGCAGCAGCGAGCCGCAGCAGCCTGGGAGGCAGGACGTTTCGACTCGCACATCATCGATGTGGTGGTTCCAGGGTCGGACACTCCGGTTCACCGTGATCAGGGTCTGCGCGAATCGAGTCTCGAAGGGCTCGCGAAGCTGCGTACCGTTCAAGAAGGCGGATTGCACACCGCTGGAACATCTTCGCAGGTCTCGGACGGTGCGAGTGCAGCTCTGCTGATGTCAGAGGATCGAGCCAAGGCACTCGGCGTGCGGCCACGGGCAAAGATACTGGCGCAGTGCGTCATCGGCGGGGACACCGAGTTCATGCTCGACGGTCCCGTCGACGCGGCAAACATCGTGCTCGGACGCACCGGTCTGACGATCGACGACATCGATCTGTTCGAGGTCAACGAGGCATTTGCTTCGGTACCGATGTCGTTCGCGCAGGTTCACGGCGTCGATCCCCAATTGCTGAACGTCAACGGCGGCGCGATCGCACTGGGCCACCCGGCCGGTGCAACCGGAATCAGACTGTTGGCCAATGTCATCGACGAATTGGAGCGCCGGGACAAGTCCATCGCACTGATCGCGATCTGCGCGTCCGCCGCAACCACCTGCCTGATTCTCGAACGCATCTGACAAGAACCGAAGATTGAGGAACCTGCCATGGCACTACCCCTGCTCGAAGATCACCGTGACCTGGCCGAAGCGGTGGACGCATTCGCGAACCGCTTCGGTGGAATCGCCGATACGCGGAGCAACGGCAAGAGGTACGGCGCCGGTGATCGGCCGGACTCGTGGGATGGGTTGGTCCGTCAGGGCCTGCACGCAGTGCACCTGCCGGAGCAGTACGGTGGTGACGGGGCGGGTCTTGCCGAACTTGCAGTGGTAGTCGAGCAATTGGGTGATGCGCTCTATCCGGGACCGTACGTTCCGACGGTCATCGCGAGTGGGATTCTCGCAACAGCCGCAGGCTCGGCTGCGGAAGCAATGCTGACCGAATTGGCCACCGGTGCAACCGGAGCAGTCTGTACGGGCGCGGGATTGCGCGCGGCTCGAAGCGACGATGGGTGGACGGTGAGCGGTTCTGCCGACCCAGCTCTAGGTCTACCCGGAGCTGATGTCGTTCTCGTGCGGGCGAACAGCGAAGACGGCGAGTTGTGGTTCCGGCTCGAACCGTCGCCTTCCGCTGCGGTGGAGGTCGAAGACGGAGTGGATCTGACACGATCGATCGGAACACTGACCTTGACCGATCACCAGGTCGATGACGGGCTGACCGTCGACGGTCTCGAGGCCCACCGAGTCGAACTGATCGTCAACACGGTGTTGGCTGCGGAGGCGAGCGGTATCGCCGGGTGGGCGCTACGCACCGCGGTCGACTATGTGAAGTCCCGTCAGCAGTTCGGCCGTCCGGTCGGAAGCTTCCAGGCAGTCCAGCACAAGGCAGCCATGATGCTGGTCCGCTCCGAGATTGCCTGTGCCGCAGCATGGGATGCGGCTCGATCCGAGGACCACGACGAGGATCAGCAGAAACTTGTCTCGGCTCAAGCTGCGTTGGCTGCACTGCCGGTCGGCATCGAGAATGCCCTCGAATGTGTGACGTTGCTCGGCGGAATCGGATTCACCTGGGAGCACGACGCGCATCTGTACTGGCGCCGGGCGATCAGTATCGCGGCGGTGGCAGGGTCCGAGGTGAAGTGGGCACATGCCTTGGGAGGCCGGTCTGCCGATTCGGAACGGGATTTCTCCTTTGGCGACCCGGAAATGCTGCCGGAGCTACGAGAGCAGGTTCGTAGGGTTCTGGACGAGGTTGCGCTGCTGCCCGACGACGGAACCACCAGCGCGAGTTGGGCGCCGGCCAAGGGGAGTGCTCGACGCGCCCGATTGGCCGACGCCAAACTGGTTGCCCCGCACTATCGGGCGCCGTACGGGCTGGGAGCAGGACCGAGAGAACAGGCCGTCATCGCACACGAATTCGCGATGCGAGGTTGGGCTCAACCGTCCACGGTGATCGGGGAATGGGTACTGCCCACGATTCTCGAACACGGCAACACCGAGCAGCAGGACAGGTTTATCGAGCCTTCGCTGCGAGCCGACATCATCTGGTGCCAGCTCTTCAGTGAGCCGGGCGCGGGATCAGACCTGGCCGGTCTGAGTACCAAAGCCCGCAAGGTCGACGGTGGCTGGGTCTTGTCGGGTCAGAAAGTGTGGAACTCGGGTGCGCACGAGGCCGATTGGGGAGTTTGCCTGGCGCGTTCCGACGCGGACGCTCCGAAACATCGTGGGCTGTCGTACTTCCTGGTCGACATGACCTCGAAGGGAATCGACGTACGTCCGCTCAAGCAAGCCACCGGTAAGTCGGAGTTCAACGAGGTATTCCTCGACGACGTGTTCGTGCCGGACGACTGCCTGGTCGCGGAACCGGGGCAGGGCTGGAAGTTGGCTGCGACAACACTGTCCAACGAGCGTCTGAGCATGGGCAGCACACTCCACCACGGTTCGAGCGATCAATTTCGTCAGGTGATTGCCGATGCGAGCCACGACTGCCCCCGCGAAGATGCAGTGGAAGGCCTCGGCCGCAGTATCTCTCGTGAACTGGCGCTGTCCGCGATCAATCTGCGTGGGGTGTCGGCGCGACTGGCGGGTCAGGAACCGGGTGCCGAGATCAGCGTCTCGAAGGTGTACAACGCGCTGGCGCAACGTGAGGGCTCGCGAGACCTGCTGCGTCTGCTCGGACCGCGCGCCGCCGTTGTCGATCCGGCAGCGAACTACGCGATAGACCACATCGGACTTCCCTCGATTCTGTTCGGCGGCGGAACTGTCGAAATTCAACTCAACGTGATCGCGCAGCGCGTACTCGGCCTGCCGCGTTCGTAGATCTTAGGAGCTTCACCATGTATTTGGATTTGTCGGAGGATTCGAAGACTCTGCGCAAGGAATTGCGCGCGTATTTCGCAGAGATCATCAACGAGGAAGATCGTCGTGCTCTCGTGGATCAGACCGAAGGCGGCCCCGTCTTCGATCGCATCCTGCGCCGGATGGGTAAAGACGGTTGGCTGGGCTTGGGGTGGCCGGAGGAATTCGGCGGTCGGGGTGAGAACCCCGAAGCTCTGTACGTGTTCTACGACGAGGTGATTCGTGCGAATGCGCCGCTGTCACTGGTGACGCTGAACACGGTTGGCCCAGCGCTGATCAAGCACGGAACGCAGGCACAGAAGGACTTCTTCCTACGTCCGATTCTGGCGGGCGAGTTGATCTTTGCCATCGGCTACACCGAGCCCAATGCAGGCACCGACCTCGCGGCACTCGAAACACGTGCCCGCATCGAGGGTGACGAGCTGGTCATCAACGGCAACAAGATCTTCACCAGTGCCGGTGTGTTTGCCGACTGGGTCTGGCTTGCCGTTCGTACCGATCCTGACGCGCCGACGCATCAGGGCATTTCGGTGGTCCTGGTGCCGACGAACTCCCCGGGGTTCTCGGTCACCGAAATTCACACCGTGGGTGGAATCAGCACTTCGGCAACCTATTACGAAGATGTTCGGGTGCCGATCGCCAATGTCGTCGGTGAGCTCAATCAGGGGTGGAAGCTCATCACCAACCAGCTCAACCACGAGCGTGTTGCTCTGGCGGCACGCGGCGGTATCGCCAACGAGCTCTTTGCCGAGGTGGTCGAATGGGCACAGACCGAACCCGCCGGTGCCGGCCACGTCTACGACATCGGCTGGGTACGTGAGAAATTGGCAGAGGTCTACGCGCTGCTCTGTGCTGCCGACTTGATGAATCTGCGACTGGTGGCGGACGTCGCCGCCAACACCTTGGGCGGCGGGGATTCGGCCGCGGCCAAGATCTTCGGTACCGAAGCCGTCGTCAGTGCGTACGGCATGCTGCAGGAAGTGCTGGGTGCCAAAGGCTTACTGCGCCCCGGTACACCCGGAGCGGTACTGGAAGGGCGGGTCGAGAACCTGGGTCGGCGCGCCCAGAACAACACCTTCGGTGGTGGTACCAACGAAGTGATGCGTGAAATTGTCGCCGCAAAATGCCTGGGCATGGCGCTTGCTGCGCGTCGCCGGCCCGCTGCACAGAACGAAAAGAGCTGACATGGAATTCGAATTCGACGACAACTTGTCCGCCGTGCGGGATCTGAGTGAATCGATCTTCTCGGCGAAGTCCGGAGTGGACCGACTGCGGGAAGTGGAGAGCACCAGCGGTTTCGACGCCGAACTGTGGAAGCTCCTCGCCGACTCCGACGTTCTGGGAATCGCTCTGCCGGAAGAGGTCGGGGGAGCAGGACTCGGAATGCTCGGCCTGGCCGCGGTGCTCGAACAACAGGGCCGCCGGGTCGCCCAGGTGCCGCTCTGGTCGGTGATTTCCACGGCGGCGCTGCCGATTTCCGAGTTCGGCAGCACGGAGCAGAAAGCGTCGTGGCTTCCGGAACTGCTCGACGGCTCGGTGATCGTCACCGGCGCATTCGACACCGGCTACAACGCCGAGACGGCGGTTCGCGCCGAACCGGCGCCTGACGGTTGGGTTCTGTCAGGCCACGTCGACTCCGTGCCTGCCGCGGAGTTCGCGGCCGCGCTGGTCGTTCCGGTGACGATGCCGGACGGCAGTGTCAGCGTCATGATCGTGCCCACGGACCGGGACGCGCTGGTGCGTACACCGCTTGCGGTGACGAACCGCGAGAGCAACAGCGCTGTGCAATTCGACGGGGTTGCGGTTACTACAGCTGACGCACTTCCCGCAGACGGCGCGGTGGTTCGAGACTGGACGTTGCGGCGCGCACGGGTCGCGCTGGCGGCCCTGGCTACCGGCGTCTGCGAGGAAGCGCTGGCGATGACGGCGAAATACACCTCGGAGCGAGTGCAGTTCGGTCGCCCGCTCTCGACCAATCAGGCAGTGGCAGTCCGGGCCGCCGACGCGTACCTCGACACCGAGAGCACAAGATTGACCACGCATCGCGCTGCCTGGCTGATGGACAGCGGAGTCGAGAGTGAAGCGGAAGCAGCGGCACTGGTCGCCAAATGGTGGGCGTCTCGCGGTGGCCTGCGCGTGGTGCACGCGACCCAGCACCTGCACGGCGGGATGGGCGCGGATATCGACTACCCGATTCACCGCTACTTCCTGTGGGGACGCCAGATCGCCTTCACCTTGGGGAGCGCGGGGGCGATAGGCGCCGAACTCGCCGATCAGCTGGAAATCCGCGCTCAGATCGGGGCGTCGGCGTGAATATCTGAGATGGCAGGTTCCAGTCACAGGCAGCGCGTCGGCAATCATCGCGCTACTCTGCCCTTCGTGAATCGCACCAGTTCGTTCATCAGGCCGTTGGTTCCTCGGGATCCGCACGAGCCGCATCGGGTGGCGACGCCGCTCGAGCTGCTCACCGACCTCTGCTTCGTCGTGGCGGTCGCTCAAGCGGCCACCGGTCTGCACCATGCGATCAGCGAAGGGCACGCGGCCTCGGGCGTCGGACACTTCGCGATGGCGTTCTTCGCGATCTGGTGGACGTGGCTGAACTTCACGTGGTTCACCTCGGCGTACGACAACGACGACGGAATCGCCCGCCTGCTGACCATCTTCCAGATCCTCGGGTCGCTGGTTCTGGCCGCCGGCATCGTCCGCTTCTTCAACGACGACGCCCTGCTGATCATCGTCGGCTACGTCATCATGCGAATAGCCCTGGTCATCCAATGGCTCAGGGTTTCGCGGAATGACCCGGAACACGCGCTGACGGCTCGTCGATACGCTCTCGGAATCGTTCTGGTCCAGATGGGTTGGATCGGTTTCTACTTCGTGCCGTCCGCGATCTACGTCCCGACGTTCTTGGCGTTGGTTCTGTGCGAGTTCGCGGTTCCGATCTGGTCCGAGAAGCCGGGCATGACGCCGTGGCACCCGCATCACATCGCTGAGCGGTACTCGTTGTTCTTCATCATCGTTCTGGGCGAGACGATCCTCTCGACCACCATCGCAATTCAGGACGCCGTGGACGGTGAGCATCCGGCAGCGCAGGTCACCTATGTCGTGATCGGCGGCATCCTGATCGTGTTCAGCCTGTGGTGGCTGTACTTCCAACGCAATGCCGGCGAAGTGATCGGTGGTGACAACGTCTCACCCTTCGTCTGGGGTTTCGGTCACTACTTCATCTTCGCCGCCGCTGCCGCCATCGGTGCCGGGTTGGCCTCGCGCGTCGACTTCTGGACTCATCACGGTGACGGCAGCGCATTGGTGACGGGTGCTGCAGTCACCGTGCCGGTCGCGGTCATCCTCGCAGCCTTGTGGTTCATTCACATTCGACTGCACGACTCCTCGGTACGAACCCTCGTGCCGTTCGGCGTGGCCATTGCGGTGATCGTCGGCGGCACTTTCACCGCCGTCCCGGAATTGGTGGCCGGTCTGGCGTGCGCTGCGCTGCTGGCAGTGGAATTGGTTCTCGCTGAGGGAACGAAGGGTACTGCCGCGTGCTGATCGCCAGGCGTGTTTTCGAAATGACGACCAAAGTTGGGCCGCCGGTCCAGTCTCGCGTCGTCGAAAATCCAGATCCCAGGCACAGATCCAGATTCCCGACGACGCGCTGCAAACCAAGTCGTAGTGGGTCCGTCCATCGACCTCCTGCCGTTCCCGCCATCCTCGGAGTTCAGCTGCAGGGACTACTCGACTTTGTCGAGGTCGACTCCCTTGGTCTCGCGGCTTGCCAAGAGTGCGATCACGGTGATCGACATCGTGGTCACCAGGTAACCCACGACCATGCCTACGCCGTGGTTCTCGATGAGCCAGATGGCGATGAACGGGGCAGGTGCACCGGCGATGATCGACGAACCTTGGAAAACCAGCGAGGAGCCGGCATAGCGATAGCGGGTCGGGAACAACTCGGTGATCCAGGCTGCTTCCGGGCCGGCGAGCATGCCGTGGAACAGTGCTCCGACGCACACACCGAGCCACAGCATCGGAAGGCTCTCGAGTTGGACAAGCCAGAAGAAGACTGGAGCCCACATCATGAGGACGACAGCGGGCACGAGCATTGCGAGGCGTCGGCCGACCCGGTCGGACCACGCTCCGCCCCCGATCATGCCAACGAACTGGAACACCGAGGCGAAGGTAACTGCCATGATGACGTTGCCGCGCTCGAAGTCGAAATATGTTGTGGCGTAAGCAATGACAAAGATCGTGTAAACGTAGAAAGCGATGTTTTCGCCGATGCGCATGCCGAGGCCGATGAGCACCGTGCCCGGTCGTGACAACGCTTCGAGAATGCTCGAGCGGTTCTCCTGCTGTGGCGCCTTTGCAGCTTGCTCCTGTGCGGCCTTGAACACAGGCGATTCCTCAACGCCGCGGCGCACCCAGAAGCCGATGACGAGCAGCGGGATCGCGAACAGAAAGGCGATGCGCCAACCCCATTGGTCGAACGCCTCGTCCGGGACTGCGAATACGAGGATCGATACCACGACGGTGGCCAGCACCGTACCCATCGGTGCACCGGCCTGCGGCCACGAGGCCCAGAAACCGCGACGCTTGGGTTCGCCGTACTCACTGACCAGCAGCACTGCGGCACCGAACTCGCCGCCGAGCGCGAAGCCCTGGATCATGCGTAGGACTACCAACCCGACAGTGGCCCAGATGCCCACCTGTTCGTAGGTGGGCAGCAAGCCGATCGCGGCAGTCGCCGTACCCAGCAGAATGAAGGTGGTCACCAGCATCGGCTTGCGGCCGTACTTGTCGCCGAGGTGCCCGAATACGATGCCGCCGAGCGGCCGGGCGACGAAGCCCAGGCCCTGGGTGGCGAGTGCGAGCAGCAGCTTCGCAACGCCGCTGTCGCCCGGGAAGAAAAGCGGCCCCAGTACGGTTGCGGCGAGGATGCCGTAGATCGCGAAGTCATACCACTCGAGAACGGCACCAGCCATGCTGCCGGTCAGTACGCGCTTGAAACTACTGCGGGGGACGGCGTCGCTGGCGGGAGGCTCTTCCAGGTCGGAGACCTGGGTTGTCTGTGATCCCATGAGGATCCTTTCGGGTCGGGAAGAAATGGGGGAAAGATGGGTCAGAGGGCGAGGGAGATCTTCTGTCCGCAGGCGCGCGAGCAGCAGGTCATCATCGATTTATTCTGAGCGCGTTCGGTTTTCGTGAGCACCATGTCGCGGTGATCCACCTCGCCGTCGAGGACGGGGGCCTCGCACGATCCGCACAGGCCTTCCTCGCAATCGCTCGGGATGTCGATATTGGAGGCACGCAACGCGTCGAGGACGGTCTGATCGGCGGCGACCTGGATTGTCAGACCGGAGTCACGGAGTTCAACCTCGAACGCGTGCTCGTTGGACGGGTCGAGTGTCGCGAGCGTGGAGGTGAAATGCTCGACGTGCAGCGAGTCTTCGGGCCAGTGCGCAGTAGCCTCCCCGAGCGCGGCGAGCAGTCGTTCAGGACCACAGGAGTAGATCTGAGTGTGTGCCGTTGCAGTGGAGAACACTGTCGTGATGTCGAGGCGGTTGCCCGCGGTGCTGGAATGCACGACAAGGCGGTCGCTGTGATCGGCATTCAGCCTGTCGAGCATCGCCATCGTGGCGACACTGCTTCCGCAGTAATGGATCTCGTAATCCTTGCCCACGGCCTTGGCATGATCGGCCATCGTCACGATCGGCGTGATTCCGATGCCGCCTGCTACGAAGACGTAGCGCTCGGCAGCCGGATCGAGCTTGAAATGGTTGCGGGGCCCACGCATCTTGAGGGTGTGGCCGGCTTCGAGAGTGTGGTGCACGTACCGTGAGCCGCCCCGACTCTCGGGCTCTTCGCGCACGGCGATCTCGTAGCGGGACAGATCGTGAGAGTTGCCGCAGAGCGAGTACTGCCGCGTCAGATCGCCGAGATCGATGTCGATATGCGCGCCTGGCGTCCACTTCGGAAGTGCTTTGCCGGAAGGATCGGAGAGGGTCACCATGACCACGCCGTCGGCGGCGGGAGTGATCGCGTCCACCCGCACCGTGCGCGAGATATTGGTCTTGGACGGCTCACCGATCTTCACGGGCTGTGTTCGCGTGAGAATCGAAGCATCGCGGAGTTCCGGGTTCGCATCCGGATTCCACTGTACCCAAACATGATCGGGTCCTCTGAATGAGGTGTTCGGTAGGTAGGTGAACTCCTGATCGGGGACCAGTTCCAGGTGTGGGAGTCGTGTGGTGATCTCCTCGAGGAAGATCTGCATCTCCATACGAGCTAGGTTCTTGCCCATGCACTGATGGCTGCCGTAGCCGAAAGTGAGGTGATCGCTCGAGTTCTCGCGGCGAATGTCGAACTCGTCTCCGCTCTCGAAATGGCGGTCGTCGCGGTTTGCGGACGACGTGACGATCAGGAGCTTGGCACCCTTCGGGATGTCGATGCCGCCGATTCGGGTGTCGGCAGTGGCCAGTCGGCGCCACGCGGCAACTGAGCCTGAGTGCCGCAGGCACTCCTCGACGGCGTTCGCGATCAGACTGGGATCCTCGCAGATCTCCTGCCACACGCTCCGGTTTTCGAGCAGCAAGCGGAATGCGTTGGCTGACGCGTTGGCGGTGGTCTCATGGGCGGCAACGATTCCCGCCATCATCATCGAGTGCAGATAGGAGTCGGTGACGACCTCCGGTTGTTCCTTCTGGACGCGGAGACCGTACGGCATCCAGCCGTGGCCGGAGGGATCCTTGCGCATCTTTTCGAGCACAGTGCCTGCGTACTGCCAGAATTTGCCTACGGCTTCGGCGACCGCGACCTGTTCCTCGGGTGCGGGTCGTCCCCAGGTGTTGACGGTGTGCGCGATCGAGTACTTGCGAAGGTCGTCCATGTCCTCCTCCGGCACGCCGAGGAAGTGCAGCGCGACGGTGAGCGGGACCTCCCACAGCATTTCGTCGACGAGGTCGACCTTGCCGGAGTCCACGAAGCGGTCGACGTACTCGCGGACGAGGCGACGAACCATCGGCTCGTGGTGCACGAGTTCCGCCGGTGTGAACGGATCCATCAATGCGCGGCGACGCGGCATGTGCGCGGGCTCGTCTTCGTTCACCAGGGTGCGCGACATCGCATAGTCGTACTTGGCGAGGGTGGCGGTGGCTTCCTCCGAGACAGGGGTGATCTTCTCCAGTGCGATGGACGGCGAGAACAGGATGTTATCGCGGAAGACGGCCTTGACGTCCGAATAACGGGTGACGACCCAGTAGCCGATCTCGGGACTGAAGAACACGGGCTCCTCGTCACGCGACCAGCGCAGCGACGCAGCGGGGTCCACCTGGTAGTCGCCGCCGAAGGGATTGAAGTCGGCTGCCTTTCCGGATACCGGACATCCCGAGTTAAGAGCCGCATGATCGATCGGGCATCCGTTCATGACTTCTGACATCTCTATAAACCGTCCTGAACTGTGAAGTTACTAATAGCGCACATAGTGTGCCTTGAGCGCACTTTGCACAGGGTAAGGGAGGTCACATTCAAAGGTCAAGATGGCTGAAAAACACAGTCGGGCGAAGATTTCGCCGACGGAACGATCAGGCAGAAATGAGGCGTTCGAGTTCTCGCGCCGTGGTCATCACGGCTTGGGCAGCGAGTTCGGTGTCGAGACCGTTGATCGCCACGACGCCGACGCTGCGCTCGAGGTTCGTAGCCGCTCCGAGCTTCTCAGGCAGTGCAATCCCGGACGCAATGCCGATGGCGCCGTGCTCGAGTTGCCCCAAAGTCAGGCTGTATCCGTCCTTGCGCGCCTGTTTGACCTCTTCGGAATCAGATGCAGCTTCGGGGCGCAGGGCCAATATCGCGATCCCGGCAGCACCCTTGTCGAGGGGGTGCCGCGTGCCGGTTCTGTATCCCACCCGGATGAGTGTGTCTTCGGGTTCGGCGACCATCAGTACAACGCAATCCTGGCCTTGCGCAACGGATATGAAGGCGGTTGCGCGCGTGGAGTTTGCCAGTGAGTGGAGTAGGGACTGCCCGTCCCGGTTGAGCTGTGGCTCGAAGCAAGAACCAAGAACCGCGGCTCCGACACCAAGTCGAATTCGTCCGTCCTCGATCCGAGCGACCAGCGAATGTGCTTCGAGTGTCGAAACGATGCGATAGCAGATGGCCCGGTGCACGTCGAGCTCACGAGCAAGGTCCGCAACCGAAATCCCGGCCGGGAACTGAGCAATGATGTCGAGCGCACGCAGCCCACGATCCAGAGTTTGCAGGGTACTCATTGGCGTCCTGTTCGTGGGCGGGCGGTCCGTGTCCGACTTTGCGTTGCCAGAGATCAGCGAATCGCGAGTCGCTCCTTGCGGAGCTTGTCGACCTCGGGTAGGTGCAGGGGTTCGAGCTCGTCGACGCCCAATGCCCGCATGAGTAGGAGGTCTGCGAGTTCCGGATTCCGGGCCAAGGCGGGTCCGTGCATGTACGTCCCGATCACCGAACCCTGTACGACGCCTTCGAAGCCGTCGCCGACGCCATTTCCGACACCATGGGTGACCCGTGCAAATCCGGAGGCCGAGCTGCCCAGAGTTGTTCCGCCGCGGTGGTTCTCGAACCCGGAGAGGGGTGCGGTGAGTCCGTCGATCAGCGGCTTCGTGATGACTTCGCCGATGGAGCGCTTCTCTTGCGGTGAGGTCGTGACGTCGAGCATCGAGACACCTTCGACGCGTTCGCCGCTGGAGGTTTCGTACCAGTTACCGAGCACCTGAATGGCGGCGCAGATCGCCAGAACCGGTGCGCCACGCTCAGCGGCGTGTTGCAGGCCAGGGTATTTCGCGAGGTGACGCGTTGCGAGGCGCTGAGCGGAATCCTCGGCGCCACCCAACGTGTACACGTCGAGCGAATCGGGGACCGGATCGCTGAGGGTAATGTCCACGATTTCAGCGTCGTAGCCGCGCATCCGCAGACGCTGACGCAGGATCAGGGCATTGCCGCCGTCACCGTAGGTACCCATCACGTCGGGGAGTACCAGACCGATGCGAACTGTCGAGTCAGACATTGCGAGACTCCTTCGCGATGGCGGTGTTGAGATCACGGAAGGCTGTGTAGTTCGCCAGTACCTCCACACGTCCGGGAGGGCAGGAAGCGATGGCGCGCAACGGATCCGGATCGAGGGTGTGCTCTACGCCAGCGTACGTGAGGCGAACTGCTAGATCAGTTCCGCGTTCGCCGGCGGCCACTACCTTGACGCCTTCGAAGTGCTCGAACTTCACGTCCCACAGCCAGGAGAGGTCCTCGCCGTCCGGCACCTGACCGTTCACTGCGATCACGAGTCCGTCCACCGTGGGATCGATCATCGACAGCGCTTCCTGCCAACCAGCGGGATTTTTCGCGAGCAGCATGTGAACGGAGTGCGGTCCGACCTCGACGGTGCTGTATCGACCGGCGACTTCTTGGACCGTCGACGCGGCGGCAACTGCCCCGACCGGATCTGCGCCCAAAGCTGCTGCTGCCGCTACTGCCTGAGCTGCGTTACCGCGGTTGGCTTTTCCGGGGAGAGTCAACGTCATCGGAATCTTCAGGCCGTCGGGGCCGTAGAGATTGTCGTCGTCGAGCCACCAGGTCGGCTCAGGCCGCGCGAAGTCGGAACCGGTACTGCGCCAGTGCTTTCCCTCCCACACGATGGGTTCGCCGGTGCGCGGGCAGCTGACGGAATCGCCGGCCCAGCCGCCGCCGGCAGCAACCCACACGACGTTGGTGGCGTCGTATGCCACGGAGGTGACAAGTACGTCATCGCAGTTGGCGACGATCACCGCGTTCGGATGAGCATTGACGCACGCGCGGAGCTTCCGCTCGATCATGTTGATCTCGCCGACCCGGTCGAGCTGATCGCGGCTGAGGTTGAGCAGCACGATCACTTCCGGGTTCACGGCGTCGGCTACGTGGGGGACGTGCAGTTCGTCGACCTCGAGTGCTGCCAGCGTCGCGTCCGTGCGCGCGGCCAGAGCGGCCACGATCCCGGCATCCATGTTTGCGCCGTCGGCCTGCGTGGCGACGTCACCGAGTGTCGCGAGCGCTGCGGCGGTCATACGCGTGGTCGTAGACTTGCCGTTGGTGCCGGTGACCACGACGGTGCGCTTGCCGCGTCCGAGCTGAGTCATGAGCGTCGGGTCGATCTTGAGGGCGATCAACCCGCCGATCATCGAGCCCTTGCCGCGACCGGCTTTCTGCGATGCCCAAGATGCTGCTGCGGCAGCTCGCATGGCGAGCTTTCCGCGCGCTGTGATCGATAGTCCAGTTCCCACGGCCCGAGTTTGGCACAGGGCGTCGTCAGACGCCGAGTCGCGCCGGTGGTGAGGCTGCAGGTGTGTCAGAGAAAACAGTGTTCGTGGGCTTACGCCTCATCTGTGCGGCACTCGCTCCGGCGATCACGATGACCGCCCCGACCAGTGACAACGGGCTCGGATCCTCGTGCAGGAACAGCCAGGACGCGCCGATTCCCACTACCGGCACCAGCAAGGAGAGCGGCGCCACCACGCCGGCGGGATAGCGGCCCATGAGCATCGTCCAGAGCCCGGATCCGGCGATGGTGCCGAGCACGATGATGTAGGCCAGCCCGACCAGCGACGGCCAGGTGTCGGCGCTGAATGCGGTGCCGAGTGCGTGCCAGCCGACGGTTGGGCCTTCGACCACGGCTGACAGTGCGAGCATCGGCAACGGCGGGATGACACACATCCACAACATCAAACGCATCGGTGCAGGCTCGCCGACGGTGTTCGCCGCGGCCAAGCGGCTGCCGAGATTGCCGAACGCCCAGGACAGACCGCCGAGGAGCGTGAGGATCACGGGCAACAGTGCCGCATGGTGCGAGCGGTCCCAGCCGATCAAGGACATACCGGCGACGGCGACGGCGATCCCGGAGACCTGCCAGACGCTGAGCTTCTCGCGGAGCAGAAACGCGCCGAGTATGACGGTGAACGGCGCTGACGACTGCAGAACCAGTGATGCAAGACCCGTCGGCATCCCCGAATGCATCGCCCAGAAGAGGAAGACGAACTGGCCGAATCCGAAACCGAATCCGTACAGCAACAGCCAACGGAGGGGTACCTGCGGACGCGGTACGAAGATGACGACCGGAATCGCGATGATCAGAAACCGCAGCGCAGCGAAGAAGAACGGCGGGAAATGATCCAGGCCGACGCGAATGGACAGGAAGTTCAGACCCCACAAGACGATCACGGTCAGGCCGAGGAGACGGTCGCGGGGAGTCATGACGTTCATCGTGAGCCGTACAAAGCATCAGATCAAGCGAATATAGATGCACTATCCATGTAGTTTTGCTACATGGATGCAGGGCGCTACAGAGAAGCTGGTCATTAGATGGACGCCACACGCTTGCGAATCCTCCGCGAGCTCGCCGATCGAGGAACTGTCGGCGCCACTGCTCTCGCTCTGTCGATGACGCCGTCCGCCGTCTCGCAACAACTCAAGATTCTCGGACGAGAAGCGGGGGTCTCGCTCCTCGAGCCGGACGGGCGCACGCTGCGCCTCACCGACGCGGGTCGAGCGCTGGTGCTCCGCGCCGATGACGTGGTGGCGGCGCTCGACCGGGCAGCAGAGGAGATGGCGTCGTACCGAGGCTCGCCGCGCGGCAAGGTGCGAGTCGCGTTCTTTCCTTCCGGTGCGGCACTCCTGCTGCCCGGTGTCCTGACGGCTCTGAAGAACTCGGACGTGGACATCGACGCCTACGACGTCGACAAACCGGCGTCGGCCGTCCCTGGGCTGTTGGCCGATCATGATGTGATCCTCACTCACCGTGACGAACGCGGAGCCGAGACGTCGTTTCCCCGGGTCAGCGTGCAACCGCTGATGCGTGAACCGATCGATCTGGTGCTGCGGCCTGATCATCCACTCGCCGAGCAGGATTCGGTTCGGTTGGAACAATTGGCCGATGAGAACTGGATAAGCGTGCGCGGCGGATTTCCGGTCGACGACGTTCTGTTGTCGGTCGCCTCCGTCACGGGGGTTCAGCCTCGCGTCGCTCATCGGATAAACGATTTCCGGGTGATCGAAGAGTTGGTGGCGGCGGGTCATGGCGTGGCTTTGATGCCGCGTTACGCCATCACGCACCCCGGAGTGTCGCGGAAACCGGTCGCGGGAGTGCGCGCTGCACGCGTTTATGAATTGGCAACTCGATTACATTCTGACCGCAGCCCGGCAATCGGAGTGGTTCTCGACGCCTTTCGTGACGTCGCACGTGCTGTTGGTGAATGAACGGCTGTTGGTGAATGAACACAAAACGGGAGCGACACGATTAGTGTCGCTCCCGTTTCGGTAGTGCAATCCTCACGGATTAGTGAGTGCCTCTTAGTGAGGGCCGGTATCAGGCGAGAGCCTTGGCCTTCAGTGCTGCGAATTCTTCTTCGCTGATGGTGCCGGCGTCGAGAAGAGCCTTTGCATCTGCGATGGATTCGGCCGGGGACTTTCCGGCAACCTCACGGATGTAGCTGTCCTGCGCGTTCTTGACCTGCTGCGCAGCCTCGAGGGACCGCTGTGCCATTCCGTCACTGCGAACGATCAGGTAGACGAGCGAGGTGAGCAGCGGAATGAAGAACAGGAAGACGATCCAGATTGCCTTCACCCATCCGGAGGTCTTGTGATCGCGGAACAGGTCGGTGATGATCGAGAAGAGCAGGATCAAGTATGCGATGAACGCGAAGCTGATGATGATCAGCCAGAGGAAGTCCCAAAAGGAATCCATTGTCGAGCTCCATTTCACAAGTCGGATTTGTCTGAGCTGACTATCTCACGCGCACGTGCGGTCTGCATCATCCTCGATGGGTGAATTCTTTTTGTTAACGTCGCTAACCGACTCTTTCGGGACCAATGTCATGCCGAATCGAAAACATGGACCGAAAATCTTCAGTGCCCTGAAAACGACCCTGGTCCCACCCGAAAATCGGGTGAGACCAGGGATTGTTCACGAGTCAGGAGCTGAGTGTCAGCTGGCGCGGTTCACTGCCGAGACCACAGCGCGCAGCGAGGCCGTCGTGATCGACGTGGCGATACCCACACCCCAGACGACGGTGCTCTGACCCTCCGGGCTCGTCACTGCGCACTCGACGTAGGCCGCGGCCTGGGCGTCGTCACCGGCGGACATCGCGTGCTCGGAGTAGTCGAGGACACGAACGTCGAAGTTGATGCTCCCCAGCGCGTCGACGAAGGCAGCGAGCGGGCCGTTGCCGGTGCCCGAGATCTCCTGCTCCTTGCCGTTGACCTTGACGATCGCGGTGATCGCATCGGTGCCGCCGTCTTCCTCGGACGCGGTGACCTTCTGCTTCATGCGCTCGAGCGGGGTGATGGGAGCGAGGTACTCCTCGTGGAAGACGTCCCACATTTCCTTCGGCGAAACCTCGCCGCCCTCACCGTCGGTGATCTTCTGAACCGACTGCGAGAACTCGACCTGCAGACGACGCGGCAGCACCAGACCGTGATCGGCCTTCATGATGTACGCGACGCCGCCCTTGCCGGACTGCGAGTTCACGCGGATGACTGCCTCGTAGCTGCGGCCGACGTCCTTCGGGTCGATCGGCAGGTAGGGGACCTGCCAGAGAATGTCGTCGACGTCGGAGTTCTGGCTGTCGGCGTCGACCTTCATGGCGTCGAGGCCCTTGTTGATGGCGTCCTGGTGGCTGCCGGAGAATGCGGTGTAGACCAGGTCGCCGCCGTACGGATGACGCTCGTGGACGGGCAGCTGGTTGCAGTACTCGACCGTGCGACGGATTTCGTCGATGTTCGAGAAATCGATCTGCGGGTCGACGCCGCGCGTGAACATGTTCAGAGCGAGGGTCACCAGGCAGACGTTGCCGGTGCGCTCACCGTTGCCGAACAGGCAGCCTTCGATGCGGTCTGCGCCGGCCTGGTAGCCCAGCTCGGCTGCAGCGACGCCGGTGCCGCGGTCGTTGTGGGGGTGCAGCGACAGGATGACCGAATCGCGGCGAGCCAGGTTGCGGTGCATCCACTCGATGGAGTCGGCGTACACGTTGGGCGTAGCCATCTCGACGGTGGCAGGCAGGTTCAGGATGACCGGGTTGGCAGGCGTCGCACCCAGGGTTTCGGTGACTGCGTCACATACTTCCTTGGCGTACTCGAGCTCGGTGCCGGTGTAGGACTCGGGGGAGTACTCCCAGCGCCAGTTCGTGTCCGGGTACTTCTTGGACTCGGCCAGGACCAGCTCGGCGGCGTCGGTGGCGATCTTCTTGATCGTGTCCTTGTCGGCGCGGAACACGACGCGGCGCTGCAGGATCGAGGTGGAGTTGTAGAAGTGCACGATCGCGTTCTCGGCACCTTCACAAGCCTCGAACGTGCGCTTGATCAGCTCGGGACGCGACTGCGTCAGCACCTGGATGGTGACATCGGACGGGATGGCGCCGTCCTCGATGATCTCGCGAACGAAATCGAAGTCCGTCTGGCTCGCGGACGGGAAGCCGACCTCGATCTCCTTGTAGCCCATGCGAACCAGGAGATCGAACATACGACGCTTGCGCGCCGGGCTCATCGGATCGATCAGCGCCTGGTTGCCGTCGCGCAGGTCAACGGCACACCACTGGGGTGCTCGGTCGATGATCTTGTCCGGCCAGGTGCGGTCGGGCAGCGTGACTGTCTCGACCTCTTCGGCGAACGGGCGGTAGCGGAACGTCGGCATCGACGAGTTCTTCTGCGTGTTCCACGCAGGCTGGTCGGAAGGTGCCGGCTTCGTGGGCGGGGTGATGGTGCGAGTGCCGGTGGTGAATGCGTCAGCGGGGGACATGGGTGTGATCTCCAGGATTGTGGACCCGGCCTGATGACCTGTTGGTCAAGACCATGAGTCCGGAAGGCTTGGTCGACCGGCGCACAAAAACCCCGCGGCGGGAGGCCAGTCTGGATCAGACCCCGTCGCGGCAACCAAGAAGGAGTGCGCGCTGCATGCACAGCACTCTACTCCTGGATTTCGCGAGAAATCGGTGGGGTTCGCCCTCATGTCCAATCTGTCGCCGAATTGTGCTGCCGTTTCGGCCCCGAAAATGGTGGACTGTCGTCCATGGATCCCCGAATCGCCGTGGCGAGCACGTACCTCGACGCGCTCCGCAGTCACGATGGTAGTTCCGTACCGCTGGCTCCGGACGCGGTACGTCACGAGGTCGGGTTGAAGACCGGATTTTCGGGGAATCATTTGCGGCGCAGCCTTTCCGGAGGTCCTCAGTATCGCGTGATCCGCGACATTCGTGAGGTGGAGTGGACGGTCGACGGGGATGACCTGACGGCTGACTACCTCCTTGACGCCGGGTTGTTCGGGCGCAACCTGATGACCGTTCGGGTTACCGAGACTTTCCGGATACCCGCTGACGATCACCGCATTCACCACATCACCGCGAAGATTCGACCGGCGCGCGCCAAGCGCGCGTGATGCGCTCGATCCGCTGGATCGTCTGTTCACTGCTGATCGTTCTCGCTGGTCTCGGTTCTGCCTGCTCGGTGGTTGCGCTGTTCGTCCACGCCCAGGTGAACGACACCGACAGCTACGTCGAGACGGTTGCCCCGTTGGCCGCCGACCCCGCTGTCCAATCGGCGGTCGTCGACCGGCTGACCGAGGAATTGACGCAGCGGTTGGACAGATTTCCGCAGGTGGTGACGAGACAAGCCGAGAGACTCGTTCGCGAGGCGGCTCAGTCGTTGGTTCAGAGCGACCAGTATGCGACGCTTTGGACTGCGGCCAACCGTCAAGCGCACGCGCAACTTGCTGCGATGGTGACCGGCCGAGCCACCGACGGCATCGTTCGGTCCGACGACAGCGGAACAGTCACCTTGTCCCTCGAGCCGGTCATGACAGAACTGCGGACGAACCTCCGCGATCGCGGATTCACCGTCGTCGATCGCCTCCCGAAACTCGATCCGCAGTTCGAGATCCTGCAGTCCGACGAGCTGGTGCGGGCCCGGGACCTCTCGGACACTCTCGACCGAGCAGCGGCCTGGCTGCCGTGGGCTTCGGTGGCCTGCGCGATTGCGGCCGTCGCGGTTGCGCCGGGGCGAAGGCGCGCGCTGTCCCTGGTCGGGCTGGCGACGGCGGTGGCGATGATCGCCCTGTTGGTGGCGCTGGCCGTCGTGCGGCGGGTCTATTTACAGAATTCAGACATACCGTCGTCCGAGGCGGCAGTCGCGGTGTACGACGCGCTGGCAGTTTCGCTGGTCAGCAGTATCCGCGTGCTTCTCGCCTGCGGAGTTGCCGTCGCGGTGGTCGGTTACGTTGCCGGTGGTTCGCGTTCTGCGACGTTGATGCGAGCGCGGATCTCGCAACTGATCCCGCGCGGATCTGAGGCGAACAGCAGTACGCATCGGGAAGTCCCAGGACCACCTCGGTAAGCTCGACCTCTGGTATCTGTAAACAATTTCGACCTGGAGGTAGAAACGCGTGGCTCTCGTCGTCCAGAAGTACGGCGGATCCTCGGTGGCAACCGCCGAGCGCATCCGACGAGTCGCTGAACGGATCGTCGAGACCAAGAAGGCCGGCAATGATGTCGTCGTCGTGGTGTCAGCGATGGGCGATACCACCGATGAGCTGCTCGATCTGGCTCAGCAGGTGTGCCCTTCCCCGCCGGCCCGTGAAATGGACATGCTGCTGACTTCGGGTGAGCGCATCTCCAACTCCTTGGTAGCGATGGCAATTCACTCCCTCGGCGCCGAAGCTCGTTCGTTCTCGGGCTCACAAGCCGGAGTCATCACGACCGGCAGCCACGGAAACGCCAAGATCATCGACGTCACGCCGGGCCGTGTTCGCACTGCGCTGGACGAAGGCTCGATCGTTCTGGTCGCCGGGTTCCAAGGCGTCAGCCAGGACAGCAAGGACATCACGACGCTCGGACGCGGTGGCTCCGACACCACTGCCGTGGCGTTGGCAGCTGCACTCAACGCTGACGTCTGCGAGATCTACACCGACGTCGACGGCGTCTTCTCCGCTGATCCGCGCATCGTCCCCGACGCTCACCGCCTCGAGACGGTTTCCTTCGAGGAAATGCTCGAACTCGCAGCATGTGGCGCCAAGGTGCTCATGCTCCGGTGCGTCGAGTACGCCCGTCGTTACAACGTGCCAGTGCACGTCCGTTCGTCATACACCACCAAGCCCGGAACAATCGTGTCCGGATCGATGGAGGACATTCCTGTGGAAGAGGCCCTGATCACCGGAGTCGCGCACGATCGCGGCGAAGCCAAGATCACCGTTGTCGGATTGCCGGACACACCGGGACACGCTGCCAAGGTGTTCCGCGCAGTCTCCGATGCCGAGATCAACATCGACATGGTGCTGCAGAACATCTCCAAGGTGGAGACCAACAAGACGGACATCACCTTCACGCTGCCGACCGCCGACGGCCCCCGCGCCGTCGAAATGCTGACCAAGCGTCAGGAAGACATCGGCTTCACGCAGATCTTGTTCGACGACCACATCGGCAAGGTTTCCCTGGTCGGCGCCGGAATGCGGAGCCACCCGGGCGTCACCGCCACGTTCTGCGAGGCGCTGGCCAAGGCAGACATCAACATCGACCTCATCTCGACCTCTGAGATTCGCATCTCAGTGCTGGTCAAGGACACCGAATTGGACGACGCTGTACGTGTCATCCACGACGCTTTCGGGCTCGGTGGCGAAGAAGAAGCAGTAGTACACGCTGGAACGGGACGGTAATTTCTCATGACGACTATCGCTGTTGTCGGTGCGACCGGTCAGGTCGGCATCGTCATGCGCACTTTGCTCGAAGAGCGGAACTTCCCCGCGGACAAGGTGCGGTTCTTCGCATCTGCACGCTCCGCCGGTAAGAAGCTGCCCTTCCGCGGCGAAGAGATCATCGTCGAGGATGCGGCCGCCACATCGGATGAGGACCTGAAGGGCATCGACATCGCCCTCTTCTCAGCTGGCGCGACGCTCTCGCGCGCCCAGGCTCCGCGTTTCGCCGCTGCCGGAGCAACGGTTGTCGACAACTCTTCGGCATGGCGTAAGGATCCCGAGGTTCCCCTCGTGGTCAGCGAGGTCAACCCGCAGGACACGAAGAACCTGGTCAAGGGCATTATCGCGAACCCCAACTGCACCACCATGGCAGCGATGCCGGTGCTGAAGGTTCTGCACGACGAAGCCGGTCTGCAGCGACTGATCGTCTCCAGCTACCAGGCCGTGTCCGGTAGCGGCATCGCCGGCGTCGAGGAACTCCTCGGCCAGGTGCGCGCCGTAGTCGGCGACGCCGAGAAGCTGGTTCACGACGGCAGCGCTGTCGACTTCCCGGCCCCGAACAACTACGTCGCCCCCATCGCGTTCAACGTCCTGCCTCTCGCAGGTTCGCTGGTCGACGACGGAAGCGGCGAGACCGACGAGGATCAGAAGCTCCGCAACGAGAGCCGCAAGATCCTCGGACTTCCCGATCTGTTGGTTTCGGGCACCTGCGTGCGCGTTCCCGTCGTGACCGGGCACTCGCTCGCGATCAACGCAGAGTTCGCGAACCCGCTCTCGGTCGCTCGTGCGAAGGAAATCCTCGCCGACGCTCCTGGTGTGGAGTTGGTCGAGGTTCCGACGCCGCTGGCCGCTGCCGGTGGCAACGCGTCGCTGGTCGGTCGTATCCGTCAGGATCCGGGCGTCCCGGAGGGACGCGGACTCGCGCTCTTCGTTTCGGGTGACAACCTGCGTAAGGGCGCCGCTCTCAACACGATTCAGATTGCCGAGCTGTTGGTCGGCTAGATTTTCGATTGGTACCGGCCCCGCACCTAGGTGTGGGGCCGGTGTCGTCTTACTGGTGAGTTTCAGTCGAGTTCGGAGATTGCGACCAGGCCGCCTAGGAAGTCGGCATCCGAATACGCTTTGGCGAGAAGCACTCCGAGTTCGCCGAGAGCTTCGTTGTCGCCGCCGTAGGCAACAAACATGCCGGCCTCAGGATCGGTGCCGAATCGGCCTTCCAGATGCGGTGCATCGCGGCCTACCACTGCGTGGGCGACCGAAGCCCAGTCGTAGCCGGAGCCTTCGAAACCCTCTACCTGCTCGAATACCGCTGCCACCTTGCCGAAATGCTGGTCGGTGAGCATCAGTGACCAGTTTCCCGGAGACGTTTCGAAAAGCTGCAGCGGTTCGATCGATGGTGATGTCATGTGTGTATTGAAGCAGATCCGACCGACAGGTTTCAGTCGTCTTCTAGCGACCTACCGACTGAGCGAGAGCCACGGCGAAGCTGGAAAGCCGTTCTCGGGTATAGGTTTCGGGGTCGCTGACCGCCAACCGCCCGAGCATTTCGGCAAACGACAGCATCGTGTGGGCGAGGAGAACCGGATCCAGACCTTCGAGTTTCGGTTCGATGGCAATTCCGGCGCGGGCAAGTTCTTCGGCGCGAGCGAAAACGGCTCCGCGTGAGAGCTTCAACAGACCGTGATACTCACTGGGTGCGTTCTCGACAGATGTGAGAATCAGGCGCCAGCGCGTCGGGTTCGCGAGTACGGCGTCGACGAAGGCTCCAACGGTCCCGGTGTACGACGCGGCTGGGCCGAGTTCGCTCAGATCTGTCGGCATGGTTTCGAGCACCTGAGCGATGGCTCGCTCGTGCTCGCGGCGCAGGAGTGCGGCGACGAGATCGGTCCTCGTGTCAAAAATTGTGTAGAGGACGGGCTTGCCGACGCCGGCTTCGGCGGCGACTGATTCCATGCTGAGGTTGTGCAGGCCAACGCGGCCGGTGACCTCGAATGCTGCGTCGAGGAGCTGTTCGCGACGTTGCTCGGGCGCCATGCGCGGAGCGTACTTTCGACGCGGTGTGTCCGTTGTGTCTGCCTGTGACCTGGTCATCGTGTGCCTCACCTCCGCTCCCACCCTAATCTGCCCGCCACTTCTCCCTGAATAATACGCAACCGTTGTATTCGGCATCTGCAATTGTTACGGTGGCGTTGTATTCGAAGGGGTGCTCAGTGAGGCGCCTATGCCGAGATCTCGAGGAGAACAACCGCTATGACAGCGCCGAATGATCTGTTGCTCCATCCCTCCACGTACGATCGGCCGGAGTTCGACGCGACCACGCGGAGACTGCTGGGCGCGACCGTCGACTGGTTCGAGGCGCGTGGAAAGAATCGACTCCTGGCCGACTATCACGACAAGACCTTCTACTCCGACTTCCTCGACTTCGCGGCAAAGGAAGGCCTGTTCGCCACATTTCTGACGCCCGCCCGCGACAGCGGTGGTGACTCCGACAAGCGCTGGGATACCAGTCGTATCGCCGCGCTGTCCGAGATCCTCGGCTTCTACGGACTCAACTACTGGTACCCGTGGCAGGTGACCATTCTCGGTCTCGGGCCGGTGTGGCAGAGCGACAACGAGACGGCAAGGGCGCGAGCAGCTTCCGCGTTGAATTCCGGAGGTGTTGCGGCATTCGGATTGTCCGAGAAAGAGCACGGCGCCGACGTCTACTCCACCGACATGGTCTTGACGCCGAACGGCAGTGGCGGCTACCTGGCCAGCGGTTCCAAGTACTACATCGGAAATGGCAACTGTGCCAACACTATTTCCGTCTTCGGTCGCGTCGACGGGGTGGACGGTGCTGATCAGTACGTCTTCTTCTACGCCGACTCGGACCATCCGGCATTCACCGTGGTGAAGAACATCGTTCCGGCGCAGATGTACGTAGCGGAGTTCTCGCTCGCCGACTATCCCGTTGCGGCAGAGGATATTCTGCATACCGGCGAGGCAGCATTCAGTGCCGCACTCAACACTGTGAACATCGGAAAATTCAACCTGTGTTTCGGCGGAATCGGTATGTCGACACATGCGTTGTACGAGACGATCACCCACGCGCACAATCGAATTCTGTTCGGCAATCCCGTCACGGCCTTCCCTCACGTCCGACGTGAATTCGTCGACGCGTACGCGCGCCTGCTGGCAATGAGGCTTTTCTCGGATCGAGCGGTGGACTATTTCCGTACTGCATCGCCCGAAGACCGCCGCTATCTCTTGTTCAACCCCGTCACCAAGATGAAGGTGACAACCGAAGCGCAGAAAGTGATCGGACTGCTCTCCGATATCGCTGCGGCAAAGGGTTTCGAGAAGGACAGCTACCTCGCGGTGGCCAAGATGGATGTCGACGGGTTGCCCAAACTGGAGGGAACCGTCGCCGTCAATCTCGCCCTGATCGCCAAGTTCATGCCCGCGTACCTCTTTGCCCCCGAGTCATTTCCGGCGATTCCGACGCGTAGCGACGCAGCCGACGACGAGTTCCTGTTCCGTCAGGGCCCGGCACGGGGGTTGTCCAAGGTTCGATTCGACGACTGGCGAGCGGTGTACGCGAAGTTTGCGGATGTCCCCAACGTCGCGCTGTTCGTGGAGCAGGCCGAAGCGCTCGTGACCCTTCTTGCCGAAGCTGCACCGGATGCGGCGCAGCAGGTCGACTTGGACTTCGGCCTGGCGATCACCGAACTCTTCACCCTCGTCGTCTACGGCCAGTTGATTCTCGAACAGGCCGAGATCTTGGGATTGGACGAGGGGCAGCGCGACGGTGGAGTGGTGGATCAGATCTTCGATGTCTTGGTTCGCGACTTCAGTGCTGCGGCGGTGGAGTTGTACGGCAAGCCCAGCGCCAGTGAAGATCAACAACGATTGGCTCTCGCATCCGTTCGGCGCCCCGCGTTTGCGGCCGAGCGATTCGAGTACGTCTGGCAGCAGGTTGTGGCCCTGTCTGATGCATACGAAATGAACGGTGCTCGCGAAACAAACGGGGAGGTATGAAATGTCTGAACTGACGATGAATCGACCGCGTGAGGATTACGGCTTCTTCGGCCCAGGATCACCCAGTTGGAAAATATGGGCGGCTCCGACGGCATTGATCGGTTTCCAGCGGTCAGTGGTGCTCGAGCACTTCGACCCTTTCCTTGCTGCCGCAGTGGCAGACATGAGCGGGATCTACAGCGATCCGGCCGGACGACTCGACCGAACCTTGGCCTATTTCCTGACCGTCGCCACTGCCGACGGGCGGACGGCGCTGGCCTTGTCCGACCATCTCATGACGGTTCACGCTCAGGCCGCGGGCATCGAACCGATCACCGGAACTCGTTACAGTGCAAACAATCCGGCGTCACAACTCTGGATCCACGTGACGGGTTGGCATTCGGTGCTCAAGTGCTACGAGATGTATGGGCCGGGCCCGCTCTCCGCCGTCGAAGAGCAGAGGTACTGGGAAGAATGTGTGATCGCTGCCGAACTACAGACATGCAAGACCTCCGACGTTCCACGCTCGCGAGATGAGGTACGTGAGTACTTCGCAGAAGTAAGGCCCAGATTGTGTACCTCCGAGCGTGCCAACCGGGCGATGCACTACTTGTTGAGGACACCGAGAGTGCAGGGGAAGACGAAGTTCGCGACATTCAGCCGATTGGTCGCGCCGGCCACTATCGCGACGTTGCCCGGTTGGATGCGAACGATGGGTGGGTTCGATCAGCCCGCGTTGTTGGACAAGGCAATTGCGCCCGCGGTGCGAACGGCAGTCCGGGTGGGCAGTTCACCGAAGAACATGACCACTGCTCTGAAAGTCATTGCGCCGATGACGGGCAAGGTGTTGGAGCGCCACCTGCGTGACGAGCAACCCCTCGACCCGAGGGTTGTCACCCCAGCGGAGATTCGGGAGCGATTTCCACGCACCACCAAAGTTCCGCGGGCGGTCTGACGGAATTCACGGCCTGTTGGCACCGCATCGAGGTTCTCTTCGATGCGGCGCTGGGCCGTGTTCTGTTGTGCCCGAGGTAATACCTCAGGTTTTGAAGGTGGTGTTCGCCGGCCTGGGGTGCTGCCCGGGGTCGATCGAGGGCGGCGGGATGAACCACGGTTTGTTGTCGACGCCGATCCGAATCGACCACTTGCCGACGAACCCCGTTTTCCGGTGCATCAGCCGGTGATGCGAGCGGCACAGCAGGACAAGGTTGTTCATCACCGTTGGCCCGCCGTTAGCCCAGTGCCGAATGTGGTGCGCGTCGGTCCAGGCCGGTACACATGTGCAGCCGGGGAATGCGCAGCCTTTGTCTCGGGCGATCAGCGCCACTCGTTGTTCGGCGGTGACCAACCGTTTTCCGGGTTTCGCATCCAGCGGTGCGCCGTGATCGTCGAGTAGGACGGTCGAGAGGAAGCAGTCACACCCGAGAAGCCTGGTCTGCGAGACCGACAGCGGCCCGAGCCAGGGCATGTGCCCCACATCGAGATCCGACTGAGACTCTCCACCATCAGTTGGTGTTGCGGCGCAATCGCGGTGCTCCGCCAGATCGCGGGCGTTGATGTGCACGTTCACGTGCGGACGTTGCCCACCATCGGTACCGGTCTTCGCGCAGTCGAGGTAGCGGCGGATCAGTTCGGTGAACCCGTCCGCGGTTCGCTTCGCCGCGGACCGGGCATCGGGAGTTCCATCGGGCGCTGGTGTCGGCATCGTCAGATTCGACAACGCCGACAGCAGCATTTCGCCGGTGAGGGCGTCGAAATCTCCGCGGACCACCACCCGACCGTTCAAGGTCGACGCGATCCGGAGCTCGTTCCGGTCGATATCTTCGGCGGGCGGAATCTCATCGGACTCGAACACTCGCTCCAAGGTCGCGATAACGTTCCGCACTTTCGTTGTCGTCGCCTCCACGCCCGACGCAGCCGCGAACAGCAGGTCGATGCAGCGAGGTAACGCCTCCTCCGGCATCCCCTTCGGCGGGGACTCACAGAACGCCACGATCAAGGCGGCATGTTCGAACGAGCAATCCCCGCAATCAAATCTCGCTGCCACCGCGGGAAACGGCCGCAGCGCTGCACCGAGGGCGGCGATCTTCTTCCCGTCCCGAACCTGCAGCATCGTGTTCGCCGCCAACCACGCACCCACTCCGCGGCACGCGATCACCTGATCATCGGGACGCATCGACAGCTCGTCCACCACTGCCACCCGCACCGCCTCGAGACGCAGAATCTCCGCACTCGCCTCGACAGCAGCAGCCCGCAACTCGGCAGCAGACAACCGCCACAGACGACCACGCAATCCCACCGCAGAACCACACACCACATCCGACAACAGAACACTCATTGAATCCCCCGCTCCCCTACACACAAGACTACTCGAACATGCGTTCGAGTCAAGAGTGTTTTCGAATCCTCGATTCGATCCCGTCAAGGAGGATCTGTAGGCCCTGAGTAAATGACTCTTCGGTTTCTCGTTCGAGATAGAAGTCGCCGCCCGGTACCGGTGGGGCCTCCCGACCCAACTGCATCGTGTGGGGGAAGTCGTCCGCGAAATCCGGTGCAGCATCGGCCAGTGCAGCAGAAGACTCTGCCCACCAATGAGATTCGGAATCTCCGATGGTCGAGGCGCTCCGGATCTCAGCTAAGGTCCGTGCGGACCCCCGGATGAAATGGAAAAGCATGCTCACCGATCTGCGGATGGTCGGAGCATCGAGACCCGTGGAGTAGAGAATGGACAGGAGTGATTCGAGTCCTGCCTGCTCGTGCGGACCCAGGACGGGGCGCGCCAACGAGACACCCAATGTCCACGGATGGCGTGTATGTAGGGCGAAGAGTGCGGCGGCCCAGTCGGACAGTGCCATGCGCCAGTCGCCGGTGTCTGCGATCGGCGGTAGCTCGGCATGCACCCGGTCGTACATCAGGTCCAGTAGTTCGTCCTTTCCCGGTATGTAGGTGTACAACGACATCGCAGTGCGGCCGAGGTGGTCGCCGATCATGCGCATCGACAACGGTGTCGTGGGGTTGGCCTCGGCGACTTCGATCGCGGCGTCAACGACTGTGTCCGTGGACAGCGTGGGCTTCGGTCCTCGGCGGCCGGAGGGCGTCTCGGGCTGACGCCACAGAAGTGAAATCGTGCGTGCGATATCGCGTCGGCCTGCCTGTTTGTTCATCTTGTCGCTTTCGTGGAGTCGCGCTATTCTTAATTACTTTACAGTGTAAAGATTTGGGAGTGGGCATGGTTGAGGCAAGACTTCACGACGGGACAACTATCGAGGTCGAGGTTCTCGGACATGGCCCTGCCGTGCTGATACCCGTGAATCCGATTTCGGCTACCGGCATCAAGGCGGACGAACTGCGCGCCTGGGGCGTTGACCCCTCGCTCGGTCGAACGTTCATGGAAGGGTTGGCGTCGAACTTCACTGTGGTTGCCTTCGACTACGAAGGGCACCGGATGGCGTCGCCCGCTCCGGACACGCTCACTCCCGACAACATCACGTCCGACATTCTGGCTGTGGCGAATTCGGCTGGGATCGACCAGTTCGCCTACTACGGATACTCCTGGCTGGCTCTGTGCGGATTGCAGTTGGCGCTGCGCACCGATCGTCTGACCGCACTGGTCATGGGTGGTTTCCCGCCGGTGGATGGGCCGTACAAGGCGATGCTCCAGGTTACCGAAGCTACACACCGCATGACGAGTGAACCGACCCAGCGCACATCACAGCCCACGGCATCACCGGACGAGTTCGATTGGAACTCCATCGACATTGCATTGACCGGAGCGCAGACCCGGCAGTTCGTGACGCTGTACCGCGCACTTGGTGAATTCGACGATCGAACGATTCAAGGGCGCATCCTTTGTCCGCGAATGTGTTTCGTCGGTTCAGAGGACGTCATCGAATACGGTGACCGATGGGGTGGGGTACGGGTCGCGCCGGCCGATCTCGACCTCGACGCCGCTCGGTCGGCAGGGTGGGATATCGAGGTACTAGACGGTCTGGATCACACGCAGGCAATGCAACCGGCTCATGTTCTACCCATCCTCAAACCTTGGTTGGAGAAGGTGGTCGGTGTTTGACCGCGCGAGCACACGGGTAACCCGTTCCGGATGCCGTCAGCGTGAGGGGGCCGTGAGTGGACGAGTCACACAAGATCCGTCGCCGATCGTTTGTTCAAGGGCTTGGCCTGCTGGCCGGCCTGAGCGCGTTGTCCGCTGGATCAGCGACGGCTCGACCCGCTGACATCGATCCGCTGCGCCCATTCCAATTTCCGTCACCCCGGCTGGAACCGTTTCGGGAGACCCTTCCTGTCCTGCCGGCCATTTCGGGTGACAATCTGGAACTTCGCGCGGCCTCGTCGATGCACCGTTTCCACCCGGACCTACCGCCGTCGCCGTCGCTGGGTTACGGCGGACTGGATTATCTGGGCCCCACCATCGAAGCTCACGTCGATCAGCTCGTGACAGTGCGATACGCGAATGATATTTCGGCGTATCCGCTTGCCGCCGATGTCGATCCGGGTCTGCACGGTGTGAGCGACCTCGACCGCACACAAGTCCCCACCTCGCTTCACCTGCACGGAGGAGTTACTGCACCGCAGTTCGATGGGCATCCGGAGCTGATCCAGCGTCCGGGCGAAGGTTTGGTCCACGAATACACGAATGGTCGTGCGGCCGGAAATCTCTGGTATCACGATCACGCCATGGGGATGACGCGCCTCAATGTCTACGCCGGGTTGGTCGGGATGTATTTTCTCCGTGACGACGCAGATACGGGCGCCACCGGGAATTCGCTCGGCCTTCCGTCCGGCGAGTTCGAAATCCCGATGATTCTGCAGGACAAGGTATTCACCTCCGACGGTCAACAGAGTGTCCGTTCCACGTGGCTCACTCCGCAGGGTTCCTGGGATCCGGCGACTCCCGGTGACGTTGGCGTGGTGAACGGCGTTGTGTGGCCGAAAGTGGAGGTGGCTCGCGGACTGTATCGGTTGCGACTGCTCAACGCCGCAACTTACTCGGTGTGGAATCTGCACTTCGCAAATCGTATGCGGTTCTGGGTGATCGGATCAGAAGGCGGTTTGCTGGCCGCTCCGGCGCCGACGGATCACGTTCGGTTGAGTCCGGGTGAGCGCGCTGATCTGCTTGTCGACTTCAGTATGCTCGAGCCGGGCACGACGGTGGAATTGCGCAACGACGAACCGGTACCCCTTGCGGTGGCTCAACGCGGCACGCAGGTGATGCCGGTGTTCTGCCGGTTCGACGTTGGCAGCGCAAAGGGGCTCACCGGATCGATCCCGCAGCAGCTGAATTCCGTTGCCGCCGAACCAGCGTCCCCGGATGTGGTGCGAAACCTCACGATCATGCAGCTGTCGCGTCCCTCGGATTATCCGTCGATCACTATGTCGCTCAACAATTTGAGGTTCACCGATTCTGATATCGAACTGCCGCGCCAGGGGACCGTCGAACAATGGAATCTGATCAACATCACCACGGAACCGCATCCGATTCATCTGCATCTGGTGGCGTTCCGCGTTATGGGGCGCCAGAACATCGACACTGCAGCGCTGATGCAGCGGTATCCGGTACCTGACCTGGGGGTCCGGTGGACGCCGTCGGCAGAGGAATTCGTGACCTCTTCGCTGCGGCCTCCCGAAGTGTGGGAAGCGGGGGAGAAGGACACGGTCATCGTGGATGCCAACTCGATCACCCGCGTGATCGTGCGCTTTCCGACGGCCGACGAGTTGGGCTTCGATCCGGATGCAACTTTCGCGAGAGGTTCCATGGCAGATCACTCGGCACACGGAGAAGCTGGCATGGGGGACCTGCAGGGGTACGTCTGGCACTGCCACATGCTCGATCACGAAGACCACGACATGATGTTGCGATATCGGGTGGTGACGTAGCCTTCAAAGGGAGAAAAGTTCCCAGAGGAGGCAGCTGTGTCGGAAGGTGCGCCCACCGGGCCCCTGGACGGATATCGGGTGATTGAACTTGGAACCTTGATCGCCGGCCCCTTCGCCGGGAAATTGCTCGGCGACATGGGAGCCGATGTGATCAAGATCGAATCACCGGACCGCCCAGACCCGCTTCGTACCTGGGGTCAGGCTGAGCAGGACGGTCATCGATTCTTCTGGACGGTTCACGCGCGCAACAAGCGGTGTGTGACGTTGGATCTTCGTGTCGACGCGGGCCGAGACCTGTTTCTGAATCTGGTCGAACATGCGGACGTGGTGGTCGAGAACTTCCGGCCTGGCACGCTCGAGAAATGGGGTCTGGGATTCGACGTTCTCAGCGCGCGCAATCCGAAGTTGGTGTTGGCCAGGGTATCCGGCTACGGGCAGAGCGGACCGCAGGCTAAGAGCGCCGGCTACGCCTCGGTGGCTGAGGCAGTCAGCGGATTTCGGCATCTGAACGGTTATCCAGGGCAGGCACCTCCGCGTATTGCCCTTTCGCTCGGAGATTCCCTCGGCGGGATGTTCGCTGTTCAGGGAGTGTTGGCGGCGTTGCTCTCGCGAGAGCGGACCGGCCGCGGTCAGGTTGTCGATGTTGCTCTCACGGAATCCTGTCTGGCGGTGCAGGAATCCACGATTCCGGATTACGACAGAGGCGGCATCATCCGGCAACCTTCGGGAACGAGGTTGGAGGGTATCGCGCCGTCCAACATCTATCAGACCTCTGAAGGAAACTGGGTGGTGATCGCGGCCAATCAGGACACGTTGTTCGCTCGGCTGTGCGCCATCATGGGTCGACCGGAACTAGCGCATGACGACCGATTCTCCAATCATGTTGCGCGTGGCAAACATCAGGACGAGCTCGACGAATTGATCAGCGCCTGGGTCGCGCTCCAAGATCCCACCAGCCTGGTGGAACGCCTCACCGAAGTGGGAGTTGTTGCCGGGCCGATTAACACGGTCGAAGACGTTGTCAAGGATCCGCAGTTGATCGAACGGGGAATGCTGGTCGACCACTACGACGAGCGGATCGGGGAAAACGTGCTCGGCTTGGGTGTCGTGCCTACCTTCAGCGAGACCCCTGGATCCGTGCGCAACGCGGGAGCGTCGGCGCCTGGTCACGACAACTCCTCCGTCTGGGGCGGGCTCCTCGGACTCTCGGACGAGGAGCAGGCAGAACTGAAGACGAAGGGTGTGATCTGACATGTCGGTCCCCGAAGTGGGTATTCCTGCAGTCAGGATTCGTGAAGTCGGGCCACGGGACGGGTTACAGATCGAAGACCCGGTGTCGCTGGCGGAGAAACTTCGCCTTGTCGAAGCTCTGGCTGCGACGGGTGTTTCGCGTATCGAGGTGACGTCGTTCGTCTCACCGCGCGCTGTGCCGGCATTGGCCGACGCGGAGTTGTTGGCCGCAGAACTGCACCAGTGGCCCGGCATCGAGTTCTCGGCATTGGTCGCCGGGATCGGTGGAGCGAAACGAGCCGTCGCCGCAGGAATGAAGACCGTCGAATATGTTGTGTCGGCATCGAATGGCCACAGCGAAGCCAACACTCGGTCGACCACGGAGCAAGCGACTGAACGTATCGGAGAGGTCGTCAGTATCGTTCACGACGCCGGTGGACGGGTAGAGGTCATCGTGGCCACAGCCTGGGACTGCCCCTTTGACGGCCCCACCGATCAGGATCGTGTTCTGCGGATTGCGGAGCAGGCCAAGAATTTCAACGCCGATCAGTTCTCGATCGCGGACACCATCGGCACTGCCACGCCGGGGCGGGTCGGACGGTTGATCGACGCTGTGGGCGAAAGAGTGGGTGACTTCGGCTTGGGTGTGCACTTCCACAACACTCGCGGCGCTGGTCTTGCCTGCGCCTTGACGGCTGTGCAGCACGGTGTTCGAAACTTGGACGCGTCCACTGGTGGTCTCGGTGGTTGTCCGTTCGCTCCCGGTGCCAGTGGCAATATCGCGACGGAGGAACTGGTCTACATGCTCGAAGACATGGGCATTGCGACAGGTATCGACCTGGATGCGAGCATTCGTGCCGCTGCCGTTGCAGAGGAGATAGTGGGCCATCCGGTTCCCAGTAATCTTCTCCGCGCCGGCGATCGGAAGCGGTAGGGACCGTTACTCTTCTCGGTTGGGTGATGCCAGGTGCAGTTTGACCAGCTGCTCGTGTGCCGCCGGCGGCCAACCGATGCGCTGCTTCTCCAGATACCAGGCACCGGCGGCAAATATGATCGCGAGGACGATCCGGATCGCGACACTTCCGATCTGGGAGCCCAGGTCGCTCGACTAGGACGCTTCGCCGGTGCTGTAGTCGCATTCCGTTGTGATCGAACTCGATTCGTCGAACGTCTTCAGTGTCGACCAACATCGTGGCCATAGCGGTACGCCGAGGTGGAAGGATTCGAATGGTCACTTCGCCTCGCGTGATCGCGGTGAGTTTCCCGGACGAACCATCGTGACGAGTTCAGTCCCGGGCTACCGACCCGTGGGCTTCCACTAACCCGACACAGCGGTGCGGAGATGCAGTTTGCTCTGTGTCAAGATTTGAAGTCAGCCTGGACTGTTTTACGTTTTGGCTCTACAGTTGTCTTGTGACCGAGACCACTTCTGACGCGAAAGTAGGCCGTACGCAGGCCGAACGAACTGCTGCGATGCGAGGGCGCCTGCTCGACGCCGCTGTCGACTCGCTGGTCGAACTGGGCTACGCACGGACCAGTACGCAAGAGATCGCCCGCCGCGCAGGCGTTTCGCGGGGTACGCAACTGCATCATTTTCCGACCAAGGAATCGCTGGTCGTTGCGGCCGTCGAGTATCTGGTCGACAAGCGACTGGAAGAAATCCTCACCGCTGAAGTGGATCGCGACCTCGGCCTCGAGGTCCTGGCGGACGCGTTTTCCGGGCCGCTGTTCTATGCCGCCCTCGAATTGTGGGTCGCGGCGCGAACCGATCCCGTCCTGCACGCGGCGACGGTACCCCTCGAACGCAAGGTCAATGAGGCACTCGAATTCGGCAGTGCCGAGTTGTTCGGCGATCGCTTCGATTCCGAATCGGTCGAACTCACAATCGAACTCGTTCGTGGGCTTGCCGTCTCAGCCCTTTTCCGTACATCCGAAGCCGACGACGCGCTCAGAGCGCGACTGTTGCCGGCCTGGCAATCCCGAGTGGAGAAGAAGTGAAGCTTCCCGAACATGTCGAAACGTTGATTGTCGGTGCCGGATTCGCCGGTATGGGCTTGGCAGCCAGAATGCTTCGCGACAACCGAGCGGCGGACGTCGTGTTGATCGAGCGCGGAGTTGATATCGGTGGCACCTGGCGCGACAACACCTACCCCGGTTGTGCGTGTGACGTGCCGACGGCGTTGTACTCGTATTCGTTTGCGCCGAGCGCAGATTGGAGTCATACGTTCGCTCGTCAGCCCGAGATTTACGACTACCTGAAGAAGGTGGCTGCAGACACCGGCATCGGGGATCGCGTAGTCCTGAACTGCGAACTCGAAGCTGCTGTCTGGGACGAGGATGCGGCGCTGTGGCGTATTCGAACATCCCGAGGGTCCTTGACGGCCAAGACGTTGGTCGCCGCTACCGGGGCGTTGTCGACACCCAAGATTCCGGACTTTCCCGGGCTCGAACAATTCTCCGGTACCACTTTCCATTCGGCGACGTGGAACCACGAACACGAACTGCGTGGTGAGCGCGTAGCCGTGATCGGAACGGGAGCGTCGGCGGTTCAGTTCGTTCCCGAAATTGCCGATCCGGCGGCCCACGTCACCGTGTTCCAGAGAACTCCGGCCTGGGTGATCCCGCGAATGGACCGCACCCTGCCTGCCGCGCAGAAGGCCGTGTACTCGCGGATTCCCGCTACGCAGAAAGTGGTTCGGGGATGGGTGTACGGCTTCCGTGAGCTACTCGGTGCCGCGATGTCGCACGCGACGTGGGTGCTGCCGGCCTTCGAGGCGGCCGCGCGTCTCCATCTGCGGCGACAGGTCAAAGATCCGGAATTGCGCCGGAAACTGACTCCAGATTTCACGATCGGCTGCAAGCGGATGCTTCTGTCCAACGACTGGTTGCGCACACTTGACCGTGTGGACGTGAGTCTGGTCGACAGTGGGCTCGTCTCGGTAACCGAAAACGGAGTGGTCGACGGACGCGGAGTCGAGCACAAGGTTGACACCATCATCTTCGCCACCGGTTTCACTCCGACGGAACCGCCTGTCGCGCATTTGATCACAGGAAAGCGGGGAGAGACGCTGGCCGCGCATTGGAATGGAAGCCCCCACGCGTACAAAGGCACTGCGGTGAGTGGGTTCCCGAATCTGTTCCTCATGTACGGTCCGAACACCAACCTCGGTCACAGTTCGATCGTGTACATGCTCGAGTCCCAGGCCGAGTATGTCAACGATGCGTTGAACACCATGAAGCGTGAGCGACTGGACGCTCTCGATGTCAACGAGTCGGTACAGGTGCACTACAACAAGGGAATTCAGCACGAGTTGCAGCACACCGTGTGGAACAAGGGCGGATGCTCGAGTTGGTACATCGATCCGGAGGGGCGCAACTCGGTGCAGTGGCCGACGTTCACTTTCAAATTCCGGTCGCTGTTGGAGCATTTCGATCGGGAGAACTACTCGGCTCGCAAGATCGAAAGCGTCGAGGCATGACCACGACGCACTACGACGTGCTGGTGATCGGTTCGGGATTCGGTGGCAGTGTCGCCGCTCTTCGTCTGACGGAGAAGGGTTACCGTGTCGGGGTGCTCGAAGCCGGTCGACGGTTTGCTGACGACGAGTTGCCTGAAACCAGTTGGCGACTGCGAAAGTATCTGTGGGCGCCGTGGATTGGGTGCTATGGCGTGCAGCGCATACATCTGCTTCCGGATGTGCTGGTGATGGCGGGATCCGGAGTGGGCGGAGGATCGTTGAACTACGCCAACACGTTGTATCAGCCACCCAAGCGGTTCTTCGAAGACCGTCAGTGGGCGCACATCACGGACTGGCACGACGAGCTGGCGCCGTACTACGACCAGGCCAAGCGGATGTTGGGTGTTCGCACCAATCCGTCCTTCACTCCCGCCGATGCGGTGATGAAGGAGGTAGCGGAAGAAATGGGTGTGGGGGAGACCTTCACGTCCACACCCGTCGGCGTCTTCTTCGGGGAGGCAGGAGTTTCCGTGCCGGACCCGTTCTTCGGCGGGAAGGGACCCGAGCGCACCGGCTGCACCGAATGTGGGGGATGCATGACCGGGTGCCGTGTCGGGGCGAAGAACACGCTGGTCAAGAACTACCTCCATCTCGCCGAGCAAGCGGGCGCCAGAGTGCACCCGCTCATGACCGTCACCGACCTGCGGCCGGCGGCAAGCGGTGGTTACCACCTGCTCGCGAGGCGAACGGATGGCGTCCGCCGACGAGAAGTTCGGTTCACCGCCGACCAGGTGGTGGTTGCCGCCGGAACCTACGGAACGGCGAGACTGCTGCTCGGTATGAAGGAATCCGGTGCCCTGCCTGGCCTGTCGGACACTCTGGGCACCGTCGTACGCACCAACTCGGAGGCCGTACTGGCAGCAACGTCGAAGTCGCGTCGACAGAACTTCACGCAGGGCGTCGCGATCACATCGTCATTTCACCCGGATGATCACACGCATATCGAACCGGTGCGATACGGCAAGGGCAGCAATGCAATAGGACTTCTGCAGACCGTCCTGAGTGACGGGGGTGGGCGAACTCCCCGGGTGCTGAAGACTCTGGCGGTCGCGGCCCGGCACCCAGGTGCGTTCCTTCGATCATTGTCGGTGCGGAACTGGTCCGAGCGAACCGTCATCGCGCTGGTGATGCAGACCGACGACAACTCCCTCGAACTTTCCAAGAACACCAAACGATTCGGACGTTCCCTCACCAGTAGGCCGGGGCCGGGTGATCCACCTCCCCCGTGGATTCCGCAGGGGCATACAGCTATTCGCAAGGTCGCCGAGAAGATCGACGGCGATCCGGGTGGTTCCATCGCCGAGATCGTGAACATCCCGATGACGGCGCACTTTCTGGGTGGCTGCGCGATCGGGGACAGTGCGTCGAGTGGTGTCGTCGATCCGTATCTCCGTGCCTACGGATATGCGGGCCTGCACGTCATGGACGGTTCGGTGGTGAGCGCGAACCTCGGAGTGAATCCTTCCCTGACGATCACCGCGCAAGCGGAACGAGCGTGCGCAATGTGGCCGAACAAAGGTGGCGCAGACGCCCGCCCGAGGACTGGCGAGCCATACGTACGTATCGACCCGACGTTGCCGTCCGATCCGGTGGTGCCGACGCATGCACCAGGCGCTTTGCGGCTTCCCCTGACCATTCGAGCTGAGAAGGTGTCCGATGTGGAGCGTGCCTGAATCGACAAGCGACCGCGTCGACTGGCCGGTGAGTGCTCCGCCGCCGTGGCCGGCTCGCGTTCGCGCGACACTGTGGTGGCACCGCAGTACGTCGGCGGCGCGCGAGCTCGGGCCGGACGGTCGAACGATCCCGATGACGGTGGCCATGATGGTGGACTACCTCGATTCTCCGGTCGGTCCGTATCGCGAGATCCTCGCCAGCCCGGTCTTGCATGCGCCGGGAAAACGGATCGGTCCGATGCCACGGATGGCGGTTCCTTTCATCGCGGTGGATTCGGAACCGTCGGTGCACGGCGGACGGGTCCACTGGCAACTGCCCAAGGTTCTTGCCGAGTTCGACGGAGATGTGCAGCGGAATTTCACTGCGACCGGCAACGGATGGCGGGTGCGCTCGGACGTGCGGATGCTCGGGCCGCGTCTGCCGATTGCCGGGGCGTTGGGGTTTGCACAGCCGGACGTCGGCGGCGGTGTGGCGATTGCGTCGGCGAGGCTGACGGGGTCGTTCCGATACGCGCGCGTGAGCGTCGAGGCAGAGGGACCGACACTGCCGAACTGGTTGGCCGCGGGGACCCATCATGGCGTCGTGATTCTGGGCGGAAAGATGACTACCGGAGCAGCCAAACACCGGTAGCAGGGGTGTGACCTGCGAAAGAACGACCGAGGCCGCCCGTCAGTGATTGGGCGGCCTCGGTCGTGTTGTGTTGAAAGTTAGGTGTCGACGTCCCACAGGCGCCTCTCGGCGGGTGGTCGCTCGCAGCGACAAAAGGGGTGGGGCCCGGGGCTTGTTCGGACGCCGACAGGGTGTTCAACGGTGTTCTGCACGGATTTGTTCCCGCTGCGCCTATGTGACGCCAGTCTCGTTTCAACTTAGGCAATCCTTTTCTTGACTAATTCCAGAAAAGCGGCATACTGGGAAACATGCGAGACGGAGAGCATGACTTCGACCCCCGAGCGCAACTGCGCGCCGTCGGGTTGAGGGTCACTGCTCCGCGCCTCGCCGTGCTGGATGCGGTTACAGCCCAACCACATTCAGACGCCGATTCTGTTGCAGCACTCGTGCGGCAGCAGCTCGGATCGGTATCCACACAGGCCGTTTACGACGTGCTGAAGGCATGCGTGAACGCAGGATTGCTGCGACGCATCGAGCCGGCGGGTTCACCCGCCCGGTTCGAGACGAGGACTGGTGACAACCATCATCACCTCGTCTGTCGCGGCTGCGGCAACGTCGTCGACGTCGATTGTGTTGTCGGCCAAGCTCCCTGCCTCGAACCTTCCGATAATCACGGCTTCAAAATCGACGAAGCCGAGGTCGTGTTCTGGGGCCGTTGCCAAGATTGCCTGAAGAATTCTGCCGAATCCGACACCGAGTCGGACGCGGTCTCGCAGAATCGAATTGATGCGTCCAGAACCTCCGAGTCGGCCCCCTCGCATGCAGCCCATGCGTTTGGCTCGGATGCAGCCCCGCTCCTCTGACGCCCAGCCCACAACGCTAGGAGGCTTCGCCATGACCAAGCCCACCACCAACAATTTCGGTATCGCGGTCGCAAGTGATGACGAATCGCTGACCGCGGGTATTCAGGGGCCGGTGCTCCTTCACGACCACTACCTGATCGAGAAGCTCGCGCAGTTCAACCGCGAGCGTGTCCCGGAGCGCATCGTCCACGCCAAGGGTGGCGGCGCTTTCGGTGAACTCGTCATCACACACGACGTCAGCAAGTACACCAAGGCCACGTTCCTGCAGCCGGGTAAGAAGACCGAGTCGCTCGTCCGCTTCTCCACCGTCGCCGGTGAGCAGGGCAGCCCGGACACCTGGCGCGATCCGCGCGGTTTTGCGATGAAGTTCTACACCGAAGAGGGAAACTATGACCTCGTCGGCAACAACACCCCGGTGTTCTTCATCAAGGACGCCATCAAGTTCCCCGACTTCATTCGTTCGCAGAAGCGACTGCCCGGCTCCGGTCTTCGTGACCACGACATGCAGTGGGACTTCTGGACTCTGCGTCCCGAGACCGCTCACCAGGTGACCTGGTTGATGGGTGATCGCGGTATCCCGAAAACCTGGCGCAACATGGACGGCTTCGGATCGCACACCTACCAGTGGGTCAACGCTGCGGGTGAACGCTTCTGGGTGAAGTACCACTTCAAGACCGATCAGGGCATCGAATTCCTGACGCAAGCCGAGGCAGACAGCCTCGCCGGTAGCGATCCCGACTACCACCGTGCGGATCTGTACAATGCCATCGAGGCCGGTAATTTCCCGAGTTGGACCCTCAAGGTCCAGATCATGCCCGTCGACGAGGCCGAAGGCTACCGCTTCAACCCGTTCGACCTCACCAAGGTTTGGTCTCAGAAGGACTACCCGCTGATCGAGGTCGGCAAGTGGACGCTCAACCGCAACCCGGAGAACTTCTTCGCGCAGATCGAGCAGGCGTCGTTCGAGCCGTCGAACGTGGTGCCCGGCATCGGATTCAGCCCGGACAAGATGCTTCTCGGCCGCGTCTTCTCCTACGCCGACGCACATCGTTACCGTATCGGCACCAACTACGCCGACCTGCCGGTCAACGCCCCGAAGAACGAGGTGAACTCCTACTCCAAGGAGGGCGCCATGCGGTACAGCTTCAATTCCCCCTCGACGCCGGTGTACGCACCCAACTCGTACGGCGGACCGCATGCCGATCCGTCGGTTGCCGGTGACGAAGGCCTGTGGGCGTTCGACGGCAAGGCAGTGCGCGCCGGATACATCGAGCACGCCGAGGACGGCGACTTCACGCAGGCCGGAACGCTGGTCCGCGAAGTTCTCGACGACGCAGCTCGTGAGCGCCTGGTGAGCAACATCGTCGGCCACGCCCTTGCCGGCGTCAGCGAGGAAGTTCTGCTGCGTGTCTTCGAGTACTGGAAGAACGTCGACGCAGATTTGGGTAAGCGCGTCGAAGAAGGCGTACGTTCAGGTCAGTGAACCGCTGACCTGACAATCGAATAGGTATACCGAATGCGGGCCGCTGCAAGGGAAATCACTTCCCGGCAGCGGTCCGTTTTCGTCTGCCCGACTACAGCAGTGCGAACCAGTAGACGAAGCATGCGAGAAGGAACACAACTATTGACTCCATGACGACACCCCTGTTCGACGTGCACTTCTGCTCTTCGCACTCTCCATGATCCGCTTCTCGAGCGGAGAATGCTCGGGGCACAAGTTTCGCGAACGGAAGTGTTGGGCAGTCAATTCCCATGGCAATAGGTGCAGTTCTCTTCGACATCGACGGAACCCTCGTCGATTCCAACTATCTGCATGTAGAAGCGTGGTCGCGAGCCTTCTTCGAGGTAGGTCGCCCGGTTGACGCGTGGCGGGTGCACCGCAGCATCGGGATGGACGGCGACCAACTGTTGGAGGCGCTGCTCGGCGAAGACATCGACGGGTGCGGGCCGCGGGCCAAAGAACTTCACACCACGTACTACCGGCAGTCGGCCGACCGTCTCCGAGTGCTGCCGGGAGCGCGCGAGTTGATCCGCCGAGTTCACTCGCTCGGACTGCACGTGGTGCTCGCTACCTCGGCGCCTGACGACGAACTGAAGTTGCTGCGCCAGACGCTCGACATCGACGAAATGATCTACGCCGCCACCTCTTCGGAATCCGTCGAGGAGGCCAAACCTGATCCGGACCTGATCGAGGTCGCGCTCGCGAAGGCAGGTGTCGACGCGGGTGAGGCGGTCATGGTCGGGGACGCCGTCTGGGACGTGAAGGCGGCGACATGGGCGGGCGTTGTGGCTGTGGGAGTGCGCAGCGGCGGCATGTCGACCGACGAACTCGAAGGCGCGGGTGCGGCGGCCGTGTACGACGACGCCCGCGACCTTCTCGACCACCTCGACGGCAGTGTGATCTCCGAACTCGTTTCAGGCCAAGATACCGGGAGTTGATCAGTGATGGCACGATTCGGCTACACCTTGATGACGGAACAGGCAGGTCCGAAAGAACTGGTTCGCCACGCAGTTCGGGCCGAAGAAGTCGGCTTCGACTTCGAAGTGATGAGTGATCACTACTCGCCGTGGCTGACCGAGCAGGGGCATGCGCCCTACGCCTGGTCGGTGCTGGGGGCAGTCGCCCACGCCACCGAGCGAGTCGGTTTGATGACGTACGTGACTTGTCCGACCGTGAGGTACCACCCCGCCGTCGTCGCTCAGAAAGCTGCGACGATCCAGATCCTCGCGGACGGACGCTTCACCTTAGGGTTGGGAAGTGGCGAGAGCCTGAACGAGCATGTGGTTGGCGAGGGTTGGCCGTCCATCGACACTCGGCAGGACATGCTGCAGGAGGCGGTCAGCATCATTCGTGCACTGCTCGCCGGAGATCTGGTGAGCTGGAAGGGGGAGTACTTCGACGTTCAATCCGCCAGGATCTGGGATCTCCCGGAGAACCCGGTTCCTCTGGCGCTGGCCATGTCCGGTGACAAGTCTGTCGAGCGTTTCGGTCCGATGGCCGACGATCTGATTGCCGTGCAACCGGATTCGGAACTTGTACACCTCTGGAAGCATGTGCACGGCCGGGCATACGGATTGGCTCCCGCAGGCCGGACCATCGGTCAGATTCCGATCTCGTGGGATCCTGATCGCGACACGGCAATCGCTCGCGCTCATCAGCAGTTCCGGTGGTTCGGCGGAGGGTGGTCCGTGAACTCCGAACTGCCGACGCCGGCAAGCTTCTCCGGAGCGACTCAGTTCGTGCGCAAAGAGGATGTAGCTGAAAGCATCCCGTGTGGTCCCGATCTGGATGTGATCGTCGAGGCGGTCAAGGCATACACGGACGCCGGATTCACCGATGTGGCACTGGTACAGATCGGTGGAGATACCCAAGACCGATTCTTCGACGAGGCGGCCAAGCCGCTGCTCGAGGCTCTGCACGTCGAATTGGGTTGATCGAGAAGATCAATCGAGTTCCGCCGAGCGGGCTCTTGTCGAGCCGAGCACTACCGCCGTGCAGCCGTGCCTGCTGCGCGACGAGGGCCAAACCCAAACCGCTTCCGGCGTCGCCCCCACCGGTACCACGAACAAATCGTTCGAACATCGCTTCCCGTTCCGACGGCGCGATCACGGTGCCGTTGTCGTCGACGAATACCGTCGCCGAACCGGTGGCAGCCCCTGATCGGACGGTGATCTCGACTTCGTCGGCATTGCCGTGCCGAACGGAATTGGTGACGGCGTTGGTCAGCACCAGACGGATACCCGCGGGAAAGGCCTGAACCGAAAGTTCTTCCGGTGCTTTCAAACGAACGTCGACCTGCGGGTGCAGACGGCCTGCGTCAGCGACGGCGCGATCGGCAACCTCCACGAGATCGACGTCGGCACAATCCTCGGGATCGGCCACTTCACCCAGGGCGAGCGTCTCGAGATCGGTCAGGGTGCGCTCGATCTGGCGCTGCGCCTCCAATAATTCGCTGGACAGTTCGCGCCGTTGGCTTTCCGTGAGATCCAGTGTCGCGAGAACTTCCAGATCGGTACGCATCGACGTGAGAGGTGTGCGCAGTTCGTGGGCGGAGACGCGAGCGAAATCGCGTGCCGACTCCAACGCCTCCTCAGTGCGGCTTCGATCGCTGTCGATGCGACTGAGCATGCTGTGGATTGCTTCGGACAGTTCTTCGGCTTCGCGCGTGCCACGTACCGACGGTGCCCGGCGCGAGAGTCCTTCGACGTCGAGATTGTTGCCGATCGAACTGGTGGTCTCGGTCAATTGCTGTAGAGGCCGGACGGCACGGCCCGTGAGGAACCAGCCGAGCCCGGCCGCGGCGAGAATGGCCACCACCGCCGCAGCGGCCACCTGGACCTGCTGCTCACGAATTGCCTGGGTCAGTGGGTCTTCGGGGATGCTGACGGCGAGTGCGGCGCCGCTGTCACCGGGCACCAGAACATCCCGACTGCGGACATCAGTGGTAGCCAACGCACTGATGGTCGTGGCATTGAAGCCGGGGTCGACGACAAGTGGTTGTGTTGTTACGGTTGGTGTTTCGATGAATAATGGGCTCGGCGCACTGGCTGCGACGCCCAGGGTGACGGAATCGAGAGTGCGTTCCAGCTGTTCGGATCCGTTGACGCGCAAGAAGACCGCGAATGCAATTCCGATCGCGGCAATCACGATTCCGGCGGCTAGACCCGAGGCGATGGCTACCCGGGTCTGAAGTGACAGCGGCCGCTTCATCGTTCGGCCCTGAGGACGAAGCCCACTCCACGCACCGTGTGGATCACGCGGGGCGCCCCGTCGACTTCGAGTTTCTTCCGTAGATAGGTGACAAAGACGTCGACGACATTGGTGTCGGCCGCGAAGTCGTAACCCCAGACGAGTCGCAGGAGTTGTGCGCGACTGAGTACGACACCGGCATGCTCGGCGAGTGCCGACAACAGGTCGAACTCTCTTTTGGTGAGTTCGATTCGCCTACCGTCGATGTGCGCTCGATGGCCACGGAGATCGACCGTCAGCGGTCCCACCGTGATCGGATGGTCGACCGACGGAGTGGCTCGCGTCGTGCGTCGAAGCAAGGCATTAAGTCTGGCGACAAGCTCCGCCAACTCGAAAGGTTTGGTGAGGTAGTCGTCGGCGCCCGCCTCCAGCCCCGCGATGCGGTCTCCCACGGAACTTCGGGCGCTGAGTACGCAGATGGGAACCTCGTTGCCGATCGCGCGCAGGGCTGTCACGACTCCGACGCCGTCGAGGCCGGGCATGTTGACGTCGAGAACAAGTGCGGCCGGACATTGCTTGTTCACCGATGACAAGGCCGATCGTCCGTCGACGGCCGTCGCCGTGTCGAAGCCCGACAATCGGAGTCCACGTTCGAGCGAATTCAGAACCTTCGCGTCGTCGTCAACGATCAGGATGCGCTCGCGTGTACTCACCCCAGCCATGGTGCCATCGGATTGCGACCTGGGGCCTCGCTCAGAGCGAGGGCCGTCGAATTCTCATCAACTCCTAAGAAACCGACAACAGATCTGCAGTGTTGGCTTCATAACCTCGGGTTTCTCGGATGCGACCGCGCCGAGAATTCGAGAACGTTCGATCAAGGAGAACAACGATGACGCGATTGAAAGTGAACGGCAAGCGGGCCCGCCGGACCGGTGTGGTGGTGGCGTCCGTGGCGGTCCTCGGTATGGCCGTGGCGCCGGGAATCGCCTGGGCTTCGAACCCGATTTCCGACGGATCGCCGGTGGCGGTGCGATCGATCGCGACCGCTCCGTCCGAGGCTGGTGTGGCACCGGAAGTAGCGTGTGGTGCCGCGACGCCGATTTCCGACGAGGAGCTGCAGAAGCTCATAGACGAGGGCAAGGTCGTGCGCGCGGAGGAGGCCGGTACAGCCGCAATCACGATTGAAGTACCTGGCGACGCCGCGACATTCATTGCGCGTGAAGGGGTGCCGGCGTTGCCGACCGTCGTATGGGCTCCGACCACCGAGGGTGTTCCGGCAGAGGTGCTCAACATGGCAGGCGTCGCTCCGCTGGAGGAAGGCGCTGCCCTGTCATGCACGGTTGCTGCGGGCTGACGAGCGAAAGAAGCTCCGCATGAACCGCTTTGACCTGGAACGGTACGGCCGTACTCAACCGGGTCCGGAGGATGGTCAACCCTGTCGGTAGCACTTGCTACGTTCGGGGCGGTCTCGGCGAGCATGCCGGGACCGTCGCCGACGGCGTCATGTGTGTGGTGTCTCGCAGAGGGTGCGGTACGGCCTGATGTGGGGCGCGTTTCGAAAGGTGTTGTGTTTCATGGTCATGGGCCCCACCCACGCGATGTCCGGTGCTGCTGTGGGGTTGGTGGTTGCAGAGTTGTTGCCTCTCGATTGGGGAGGGCCCACATCCACCGCTGAAACCTTGACCTTTGCCGGTGTGTGCGCCGGAGCCGCCTTGCTTCCCGACCTCGATACCGGTCAGTCGACGGTTTCCCGATCATTCGGTCCTCTCAGCAAAGCGCTGGCCAAGGGTATCGACGCAATTTCGGTGACCTTCTACCGCATCACCAAAGGTAAGAAGGACGGCAAGCGTCGTGGTGGGCATCGGACGCTCACGCACACCGCACTGTTCGCCGCCGGGCTGGGTGCCGGGGTCTCGGCGCTGGTTGTTCAGTTCGGGAAGCCCGCCATCATCATCACGCTGTTCTTCTGCCTCGGGTTGGCCATCCGAGGATTGGCGGGTGAATTGGCCAAGGAGAAGGGTTGGCTCGCGGTCTCCGCCGTTGCGTTGGTGCTCTCTGCCCTCACCTGGCAGTGGTATCCGAGTGAGGCCGGATCTACCGGGCTAGGTGTTGCGGTGGCACTGGGCTGCGCCACGCACTGTCTCGGCGATGCGATCACCAAAGAGGGAGTGCCGTTTCTCGCGCCCCTGATTCCGCTCGGCGGCAAGCGATGGTGGGAACAACGGCTGCCGTCATTTCTGTCCATCCGTGCAGGTGGGAACCTCGAGAAGGTCCTGATCGGGCCGGCGCTGACGGTCCTGACGGCCTGGTTGATCATCAGTGCTTTCGACGGCGCCCCGGAAGCGATCTATGCCGTCTTCGCTCCGATGGTGCAGTGAGCTTCGGAAATCTTTTATTACGGAACCACTGGCATCGTAATCATATTTGTTCTACGTTCGTCCCTGACATGAACCGAGTCGGCTGACGGAGTGAGCAGTGGTGCACCAATCAGAGCGCAAGGCAGAGCACAGCTCGAGAGAAGACGGTGTGAGCCGGCGCGGATTTCTCGCAGCGAGTGCCGGCGCAGCTGCTCTCGCGGGCATTTCCTGGGCACCGGCGGGAGCAGTTCCCTGGGGTTCGGCATCGACCATCGCGCCCCCGCCCGGATTTCCGTCAGACATTCCGTTGTCACAGCAGGCATACGCGAACTGGTCGCGAGAAATCATGCTCGACAGCGTGTGGACAGCGACGGCACGTCACAGCGACGACGTCGTCACCCTCGCCAACTGGGCGTTCGACAATGGGTACACAGTGCGTGCGAAGGGAACGATGCACGGCTGGAGCCCGTTGACGGTGGTGCCCGGCGCGCCTTCGGATCGAGTTCTACTGGTCGATACGATGGCGAACTTGAATTCGGTTGTGGTGCAGCACGGCACACCCGCAACAGTCATGGCGGGCGCCGGCGCCAGTATCGAAGCGATTCTGACAGCGCTCGAGCGAGAAGGGCTCGGCTGGGCCAACTCTCCAGCGATCGGTGAGCTGTCCATCGCCGGGGCACTCGCGATCGGTGCTCATGGGGCAACATATCCGGCGGTGGGGGAGACGATCACCCCTGGCCAGTCGTACGGGTCGCTGAGCAACCTGATCGCCGAGATCACGGTGGTGGCGTGGGACGAAGGCAGCAATCGATACGCACTGAAGACCTTTCACCGATCAGACGTCGAGAGCACCGCCTTCCTGACCCATCTGGGTCGAACCTTCGTCACCTCCGTGACGCTGCAGGCCGGCGAGAACTATCGACTTCGATGCCAGAGTTTCACCGACATTCCGTGGCAAGAACTCTTTGCCGCTCCCGGATCGCCAGGGCGCACCTACGAGAGTTTTGTCGCGAAATCCGGAAGGGTGGAGGCGATCTGGTTCCCGTTCACGCAAACACCGTGGCTCAAGGTCTGGACACCGACCCCGGTCAAACCGCCGGAGTCCCGAGAGGTGAGCGGGCCGTACAACTACTTCTTCTCCGACGCGATTCCCGAAGAAGTCACCACCCCGTTGGGGCTGGTGGCTCAGGGTCTTCAAGCTGCGACGCCACTGTTCGGTGCCTCTCAGTTCGGCGCTGTAGCAGCAGGATTGGTGCTGACCGACACCGACGATCTGTGGGGCTGGTCAAAGGATGTTCTGTTCTACCTGCGGCACACGACGTTGCGCGTAGTAGCGGGCGGCGGCGCGGTGATCACCAAGCGGTCAAACATCGGCCGAGTCGTCCACGAGATGACGAATTGGTTGAACGAGCGAATGACGCACTACGCGTCGATGGGGCAGTATCCCGTCAACATGCCGTTCGAAGTGCGTCTCTGCGGTGTCGACGATGACGGCGAGGTGTTGGTCGACAGCGCCGGAGTGCCGGATCTGTCAGCGGTGCGGCCGCGGGCGGATCGTCAGGACTGGGACACGGCGATCTGGATGAACGTGGTCTCGATTCCTGGCACCGCGGGATTGCCCGCGTTCCTTCGCGAAATGGAACGGTGGATGGTCGCGAACTACTCCGGCGATTACGCGACTTTCCGTCCGGAGTGGTCCAAGGGGTGGGCATTTACCGATCAGGTGGCGTACCAGGACGACGAATTCCTCACCAGCACAGTGCCTGCCACCTTCCGTGCCGGTGGCGACGGGAATTGGGACTTCGCTCTCGCCACTCTGGACGAACACGACCCGCACCGCGTATTCAGCAATACGTTCCTCGACCGCGTATTGCCACCCAGCTGAATCTCCTACTGCGGAAGCGGTTTGCGCCAACACACGTCGGTGACACGGATACGCTGATTATTGTCGCCGTTCCAATCGACGCTCAGCCCCTGGGCTCGGAGTGCATCAGCTACCTGGCGCCCGACTGTCTGATCGGTGTGCGCGATCATGTGTGCCTTGGCGGTTTCGTCGCCGCCGAAAGCGGCGGCGATCAGCGCGGGATCGAGATCGTGGGCAGGACGAAACGCACTGTAGGACAAGTAGAGATCGGACGGCTCGTCGCCGAGACGCTCCGCATCTTGCATGTGGAAGAACGTGTACGCCCACTGAGCAAAGGGATACCCGTTCTCGTCGGGTTCGGACGGCGTGCGTTCGTCGTCGATTTCGGTAGTGCCGCACTGCATGCAGCAGGTGAAGTTCATCCGGGCCACGATGCCGTTGCGCTCGAGTTCGGCGAAGGCTGCGGATACGCGCTCGAAGTCGCCGGGAGCCGTCCACTGCATCTGCTCCACAACTCTTTGGTCCCAGACGTCACGCACTACTGCGTCGATCTGTCTGCCGAGTTCGTCGTTCTCGAAACCGCCCTCGACACAGTCTCGGGCGGCTTCGCAGATTTCGTCGAACGTCGCGAAACCAGGGACTAGCAGTTCGCGCGCTTGCTCACGGACAGCGACGATGTCAGCCTCACTGAGCACCGGTGCTGACCGTCGTGACTGTGCTGACCGTGACTGCGCTGACCGTGACCAGGGCAATCGCATACCGGCACCGTACTGCACCTATCCGGCCGTCAGGCGACGTCGGCTGGTGCTTTCGTTTCCTCCTCGCTTGACGGGGCAGGCTTGTTCGGGATGAGCGCGGTGGCGATCAGGCCCACCACGACAAATCCGGCCGCAAGGTATCCGCCGAGTGTGATGCCGTGAGTCATTGCAGACTGGGCAGCGTCGGCGACGAAAGCGGTGTTAGGTGACTCGGCCAGCGAGTCGATGGCGGCTCCCGCGCTGTCGGTGACTGCCCGCGTCAACTGATCAGCCTGAGCTTGGCCGACACCGGATTCAGTGAGGTCGTTGTTCAGCGTCGAATTGAGAGTGCTGAAGAAGACAGTGGTGAGGACAGCGATGCCCAGTGCGGATCCGAGTTGGCGGAACGCACTCTGAATTCCGGAGCCTTGACCGGCGCTCTGCTCGGGAATCTCCTCGAGTACGACGTTGGTCACCTGCGCAGTCGCAAAACCGACGCCGATGCCGTAGAAGAAGAGCACTGCTGCGATAGTCCACCAGGGGCTGTCTGTCGCGGCGATGAATCCGAGACCGGCGAGACCAAGCGCTTCGAGGGCCAAACCGATACGGACCAAGCCCAACGGCGAGACCTTCGATGCCATTCCGAAGCTTGCTCCGCTGGCGACAAAGCTGCCGATGGCAATGGGAACCAGCGCGAGCCCTGCCTGGAGTGCGCTGTATCCGAGCGTGAACTGAAGCCAGAGAGGAAGCACCGCAACGATTCCGAACTCACCGAGTCCGATGATCAGCGTCGCGATGTTGCCGTTGCGGAACGACGAGATGGAGAACAACCGTACGTCCATCAGTGCCCGCGACGGATCGTCGCTGCGGGTGAGCATGGTTTGACCGTAGGCGAACGCACCGAGCGACAGAACGGCGAGAACCAACGCCACCAGAACCGGCGACGGTCCGCTGGACCATGACAGACCGAATAGATCGAAGGGTTCCTTCGTGGTCAGCCACCCGTACGTGCGTCCCTCGACGAGGCCGAAGGCCAGCAGTCCGAGCCCGGCGATGGACAGTGCCGCTCCGGTGGCGTCGATACGCCCAGCGGTGCGCGGGGAGGGTGCGATGAACAGCACTGCGCCGATGAGAATGAGCGCAGCCAGCGGAATGTTGATGCCGAATGCCCAACGCCACGAAGCATGTTCGGCAAGCCAGCCACCGAGCAATGGGCCTAGGGCGGAGGCGGCACCGATGGTGGAACCCCAGACTGCGAAGGCCTGGCCGCGGGCTTTGCCAGTGAACATCGCGTTCAGCAGCGACAGTGAGGTGGGCAGGATCATGGCCGCGCCGGCGCCCTGCAGGAAACGCGCCAGGATGAGCAGACCGCCGTTCGGTGCCAGTCCGGCCAGCAGGCTCGTTGCGCCGAAAACGACGACGCCGGCGATGAAGATGCGACGCGCACCGACCAGATCGGCAACTCTGCCGACCACTAGCAGAAGTGCCGCGAACACGATTGCGTAGGACTCTTGGATCCATTGAGCCTGAACGGAATTGATCCCGAGATCTTCGATGATCGAGGGAACTATGACGTTGACGATGGTGGTGTCGACGACGATCAGTGCCACGCCGAGTGCAATGGCGATCAGGCCCAACCACTTGCGGGTGGTGGGTGAGATGTTCACGAATAAACCTCCATTGTGAAGTAACTTCATGATGAAGGTATATTTGAGGCGGTAAGTTGTCAACGTGCGCGCTGGGCTCGACCGGCCGCCGTCTGGCACAGGAAAGGTGGGATCACGGGGTGGAGGCACCGCGCGACATCTCCGTGGAGCGGGAGCGGCTGATGGACGAATTCCGCGCGTACGGTGGCACGTTCTCCGAATTCAGCCATCGATTCGCGTCGTGGCTCGGGCTGCATTCCACCGATGCAACTGCCCTGATGGAAATCACCGCTGCCGAGGAGAAGGGTACGCCACTCTCGCCTGCGCGCCTCGCGGAGCGGATCTCGCTGACGTCGGGCGCAACCACCGCGTTGCTCAATCGTTTGGAGAAGGCGGGACACATCGTCAGGACCCGCGAGAATGCAGACCGTCGCGTGGTCACGCTGCACAGCAGTGCGCATGTGCAGGATCTGGCGGACGAGTTCTTCGGGCCCCTTGCCGTGCGACTCGACGCCATGATGGCGAAGTACCCGCCCGAACTGCTCAGTCGATTCGAGGAATTTCTCGTCGACCTGCACTCGACGATGAACGAACACCTCGAGCAGGACAACCGCTGAACAAAAAACGCCGCTCGACTCCGGAGAGTCGAGCGGCGGTCTTGGCTTCGGTGACGGTTACTTGCCGAGCTTGGCTTGCAGGTCGTCGAGAACCAGGCCGGCGCCTGTCGGGCCGAGGCCCAGGAACCAGGTCTCGTCGCTCACCTCGGTGGCGCGGCCTTCCTTGACTGCGTCCATGCTGGCCCACAGCGGGCCGGCAACGACGGTGGCCTGGCCGGTGTCGGCAGGATTTCCGTAGCTGGAGTAGAAGATTCGGTCACCCTCTGCCTCGGCGATCGTTTCCGGGCTGACCTCGACGGCCAGCTCGTTGATGTCCTGGATCGCCGGGCGGGGCAGGCCGACGTCTTTCAGGATGACGCCGATGAACGACAGGTTGCCGTACAGGCGCAGCTTCCCGGACATGAATCGAACCAGAGAGATGGTCGGCGAACCGTCGATCGACTCACGGACCTGATCCGCGTGCGTCTGGTAGTCGTTGAGGACCTGCTCAGCCTTGGTCTCTTCGCCGAGTGCGTCAGCGGCAAGGAGGAAGTTCTCCTTCCACGGGAAGCCGGGGCGGATGCTGAAGACCGTCGGCGCGATTGCCGCGAGCTGCGGGTAGAGCTTGTCCTGGCGCAATTTGCTGCCGAGGATCAGATCGGGCCGCAGTGCGGTGATCGCCTCGAGGTTGAGGTTGTTGGTCGTGCCCACGTCGGGGACTCCGACCAACTTGTCGGCCAGGTACGACGGCTGACCGGCGGCACTTTCCGGGCTGGCGATGCCGACCGGGGTGATCCCGAGAGAAAGAACCTCGTCGAGTTCGCCGCTGTCGAGGACGACGACGCGGGTCGGCTTGGCCTCGAGGATGGTCTCGCCCAGCGCGTGGGTGATCGTGCGAGGGAACTCGCCGGGCGCGACATCGCTGCCGAGCTTCGCGGTTTCCGTGTCGGCAGTGCTGAACAGCTTGCCGCCGGTTGCGACATCGGTATTGCCGTTTGCGTTGCCGCCGGCGTCGGAAGAACCGCAGGCAGTAGCGGCAAAAACGGTCGCCAGGGCAACCATGGCGACCCGGACCGACGTGCGGCTCCGGAGAGTGGTGCGTGAATGCATTAGGCTACCCTACCTTTCCCCTATGGGCTTGGTCAGGGAGGTATCCGCACCGTCGATACCAGGTGAACGGCGCGTCAGGTCTCGCTCAGCGGGAGCTCAACGCAATTCGGGTCGACAGAAGCCAATCCAGCGCTCCGTTCCACCGGCCGTCCACCGAGGACACCGGCCCAGAAGGTCATCAGTTCTGCAGGTGACGAGCAATCGACCACCACTTCATCGACAACCCCGATCGCCGGTTCACAACTCCGCCCGTACTGCCGTCACAACCACGGCTCGATCGGCTTCTTCACCCACATGATCTTCTCGTCCGGATGCTCGCGCCGAGCCTCGGGGCGGTCTGGGTTAGCGGCTGACCACACGGCCTTCTCGTCGAGCAGTCCAGCCGCGATCGTCCAAGTTTCCCGTGTGCTCGGCGGATTGGCCCCGGCCGCCCGCGCGAGCTTGCGAAGTCGATCGTCAGGCATATCGAGTAACTCCCCGCTGCTGATGCCGCGATCCCAAGCGAACTTGGCGAGACCGACCGCCTTCTCCCGCCGACTTCGGCTGGCCATGTCGTTATGCGCGAAGTCTGGTTCGGACGCCATGTGATCACCCTTTCATTCAGGCCCATCGCATCAGGCCGCCACGTTAGACAGGCACTAATCGGGACATTCGAACGCGCGCCGAAGCCCCTCGTTTTCGACTCTATCCGGCGGTGCAAACCACTCATATTTGCCACGATGACGAGTAATGTTCGGCAAATATATAAGCAAACCGTGTGGTTGGCTTGGACGGAGGCGGGGCGAGTGCGTTCGAATCAACTGTCGGCGCTCGATTTCAGTGAACTGATCGGGAATCAGGAGTGCCGGTCTACCGACGTCTTGTCCGTCTACCTCTTCGACGCTGTCCCTGGGGAAACGCCTGGGCGAGCCGAGGTACTGTCCCTCCTTCGATCACGGGCATCACGCATTCCTGCGTTGAGGTGGTCCGTAGCCAAGTCCCCGGGTGGGTTCAACTTTCCGTACTGGCACGACTCGGCTGAGTTCGTCATCGAAGATCACTTGACCGATGAGCTCGAATTGGAGACGTGGGACCAATTCCTCGCCTTCGTTGGCACGGTTTCCGAGAGTGTCAGAGATCTGTCCGAATGTTTGTGGCGTATTCACATCGTCAGGGGCGTCGCCGACGCACCCAACGTGAAGGGGGAGGCTCTCGCCGTGGTGTTGGAAGCATCTCACGCGCTCGGCGACGGACTCGCATACAACGCGATTGCCCGAGAGTTGTTTTCGTCGTCACCGCTACCGGAGGATGTGCCGCGTCTCGAAGTGCCGAACCGGTGGGTGTCCGCGATCGTCGGGTTGTCAGGGACGCCAGGGCGTCTCGCACGAGCATTCCTCGCTCTACGCCAATATCGTCGACTCGCTCCACGGAGTTTCGACGCTGTGCCTGTGTCATTTTCCGGCACTCGAGCGTTGGGGGTAGTGACTCTCGACGTAGCGCTCGTGCGTGAGGCGAAGAGTGCGTGGCCAGGCACGACCGTTACGAGTATCGCGCAGACCATCGTGGCTGCTTCTCTGGACGAGTACTTCGGCGATCGTGCTCCGAGTGCGCTGTGGGTCATGGCCGCTGCACCCGAGGGAGCGCCGGTTCGTGGGCGAAATCGGCTGGGCGCGTACCAAATCGAGACCGCACGTGGAGAAGCGTTGGCGCAGCGAGTCGTCACGGTCGGGCAGAACAACCGCCGAGCACGCTCGAGGTGGGTTGAAGAATATGCCGCTTCTACCAAGCTTCTGCAGGCCATCCCGGCGTTGGTCGTTCGGCAGCGTCCATTGGAACAAGCGCGTTTGCATGCCGTAGTGAGCAGTATTGATCGAGGGGAGGCCACCATGACGCTGTCCTCAGCCCGGATTGTCTGGACAGCAGATTTTCCCTATGTCTCGCCCGGTATGCCGATCAGTCATGGAGTTTATTCGATCGGTGACGTGTTGACTATCTCAGTTCTCAGTGGAACGGATGCTATTGACGACATACGTGATTACGTCGAGATACTGGAAACGAATGCAGCGTCGGTTTTAGCGTGCCTTGAACGGGGAGCCGGTGGGGTGCTTACGCCGGTCGACTCCTCGATCGCCGATCAGTGGGCTGACTGACGGCGGGACGAACTGACGGCAGCGAAGGAGTTGCATCAACCCGAAGACCTACCCGGGGGAGGCACACAGCGGGGGAGGCACACAGCAATCGAGGCCCTGCCGCGTGAGCGGAAGGGCCTCGATTGCTGTTCTTCACTGTCGGGGTGGCGGGATTTGAACCCACGACCTCTTCGTCCCGAACGAAGCGCGCTACCAAGCTGCGCCACACCCCGTGTCGAACCTCGGTTAGCTTACATTACCGAGTCGACTGACATTAAATCCGCAGGTCAGTTGCGTAGAACCGACGCTGGAGACTCTGCGGAACCGTGCGCGGAGACGTGCTCGGGTTCGCGCCTGGTGGCCGGAACCAGAGTGAGCAGAGTTGCCTCGGGGCGACAGCAGAAGCGTGCCGGCGCCCACGGCGAAGTGCCGATGCCCGCGGAGACGTGCAGCTGGGTGTGCGCGCCCCACTTGGACGGCCCCTTGACCCGGGATCGGTCGATCTGGCAGTTCGTGACCAGCGCGCCGTAGAACGGCAGGCACAGCTGACCACCATGCGTGTGGCCGGCGAGCACCAGGTCGTAGCCGTCGTCGGCGAACCGGTCCAGAACTCGCGGTTCGGGCGAGTGCGTCAGACCGAGCTTGAGCTGGGCGACGGGGTTCGGTGTTCCGGCGACGGTGTCGTAGCGATCGCGCTTCAGGTGCGGATCGTCGACGCCGGCGGCTGCGATGCGAATACCGGCCACTTCGAGTTCGCGGCGCACGTGAGTCATGTCCAGCCATCCACGTTCGGTGAAGGCAGCACGCAGGTCACCCCAGGGGAGGGGATCCCCGGTGATGCGCTTGTCCTTGTTGAAGATGTAGCTCAGTGGGTTCTTCGGTTTCGGGGCGAAGTAGTCGTTGCTGCCGAAGACGAACAGGCCCGGCCGAGCTAACAGATCTCCGAGCGCCTGGACCACTGCCGGAACGCTGCGCTGGTGAGACAAGTTGTCGCCGGTGTTGACCACGAGGTCGGGGTCGAGACCTTCGAGCTCACGCAACCAATTCTGTTTCAACCGTTGGTTCGGCATCATGTGTAAGTCGCTGAGATGGAGGACCCGCAGCGACGACGAACCGGGCGCCAGGACTGGCATCGTCACCTCACGCAGTGCAAATGCATTGCGTTCGATGCCGGATGCGTACCCGATCCCGAGTGCAGCGGCGCCCGCGGCACCAAGTGCGGCGCGGGTCAGGTTGGTGCGGAACTGGTCAGACACCCCTCAAGGATACGGGTGTGGCCTTCTTCTGCGTCGCTCTCGCCGCCTTTTACAGCTATTCCACAGAGAATTGTGTCCGGGCGGAGGTAACTATCGGCACGCTCGAAACGCCGAGCGCGTAGCGTTTCCACCATGTCCGACACGACACCATCGCTCAAAGCCACCCTCCGAACCGACATGGTTGCGTCCATGAAGGCGAAGGATCCGCTACGTACAGCCACCCTTCGGATGCTCATGGCAGCCGTCCAGACCGAAGAGGTGGCCGGTAAGGAAGCGCGCGTCCTCACCGACGAAGAAATCATCAAAGTCCTTGCAAAGGAATCGAAGAAGCGCGGCGAATCGGCCGAGATCTACACCGAGAACGGTCGCGGTGAGCTTGCCGCGAAAGAGCGTGCAGAAGCTCAGATCATCGACGAGTACCTGCCGACGCCGTTGACCGACGCCGAGCTTGTCGACGTCGTCGACACCGCGCTTGCCCAGGTTTCCGAGGAGCTCGGTGAGCGTCCGGGTATGCGTCAGATGGGCCAGGTCATCAAGGCTGCCAACGCGCTGGCCAAGGGCAAGGCCGACGGCGCACGTATCTCTGCAGCAGTGAAGTCCCGCCTGTAGAAGCGCGCCACCAGAAACCGAAAACGGCCGCGATCTCCGAGTCACTCGGAGATCGCGGCCGTTCTTGTTTCATGGCCGTCAGTTCGGCGGGGTCCCCGCAGGCGGTGCGGGTTCACCTCCGGGCGGAGTCGCGTCCGGAGGAGTCGCGCCCGGTGCCGGGGCCGCGGGGGATGCGGGTGCGGCCGGAGCCCTCACGGAACCGTCGCTGATGTAGATCGTGACGGTCGAACCTGGGATCGCGGACCCGGACGGCGAAACTCCGGTGACCGTTCCCGCGCGCGCTCCGGACGCCGTCGTCACGGAATTGACCGTGAAGCCGGACGCCTGCAACCTCGACGTCGCCGCCGACTGGCTCAGGCCGACAACCTCGGGAACCTGGCCGTTCTGCGATCCCCGTGCGTACTTCTCGTCGATCGGAGGCAGTGAGGTAGGCCCGAAGTTGTTGGCGACCGGGTTCATTGCCGCGAACCAGGATCTCGCCGGTTCGGTACCGCCGTACAGGTTGCCGCTGTAGCAGGGGCGCAGCGGGCTAGAGCAGATCTCGCCGGGCGTCGGGGAGTCGCCGAAGATGTAGACGGCAGCAGCGAGGTTGTTGGTGAAGCCGAGGAACGCCGAGGACTTGTGGGTCTCGGTGGTACCCGTCTTGCCCGACATCGGCAGGCTCCATCCGGCGCTGCTTGCAGCTCCGGCAGACGTACCGGCGCCGACGTCGTCACGGCTCATGGCGTTGGCGAGGGTGTCTGCCAAGCCGGGCTCGACAACCTGCTCACAGCCCTGCTCGGTGACGGCCACCGGCTTGCCGTAGCGGTCGAAGACCGAATCGATGGGACTCGGCGGGCACCACTTGCCGTGCGAGGCGAGAGTGGCCGCGACGTTGGAGAGTTCGAGCGGGTTGATCCAGGTGGGGCCCAGGGTGAACGAACCGAGGTTCTGTTCCTTCTGGAAGTCGGCCATGCTGCGCTCGTCGAAGCCCGAGGTAGAGGTATTGGGATCGGCGTACGAGCGCATACCGAGACGGACAGCCATGTCGACCGTCGGCGTGACACCGGTTGCCTCGATGAGCTTGACGAAAGCGGTGTTGGGGGACTGTGCGAGCGCGTCGGTCACGGACAGCGTCGGCGGGTAGTTGCCCGCGTTCTCCACGCAGTACGTCGAGACCGGGCATCCGGCGGCGCCGCCGCTACCCATGCCCTTGGCTTCGAAGCGCTTGGGTACGTCGAGGGTCGCGTTGATGCCGAGACCCTTCTCCATCGCCGCAGCCGTCGTGAAGATCTTGAAGACGGAACCCGCACCGTCACCGGCAAGGGAGTACGGCTGCGCCTGGACGGTTTCGTCGGCGTCTGCGTTGAGTCCGTACGTGCGACTGCTGGCCATCGCGATGACCTTGTGTGAATCCTGACCGGGTCTGATCACGTTCATGACGTTGGCGATGCCGTCGAGGTTGGCGCTCGCGTTCGCATTCAGGCCGGCTTTGGTGGATGCCTGCACCTGCGGGTCGAGAGTGGTCTTGATGAGGTAACCACCGTCGTTGATCTGGTCACGGGTGATCCCGGCGTCCGAGAGGTACTTCAGTGCGTAGTCGCAGAAGAACCCACGATCTCCCGCGGCGATGCAGCCGCGCGGCAAGTTGTTGGGAGTTTCCAGGACGCCGAGGGGCTCTTCCTTCGCAGCCCGGAACTCGTCGGCACGATCCGGAATGTTCGTGATCATGGTGTCGAGCACGGTGTTACGACGCTCGGTCACGCCCTCGACGTTTGTGTACGGGTTCAGCGCGGAGCTGGACTGAACCATGCCGGCCAGCATCGCGGACTGAGGAACGGTCAGATCTGCGGCATCGACGCCGAAGTAGGTCTGAGCCGCGTCCTGAATACCGAAGGATCCGTTGCCGAACGGTACGAGGTTCAGGTACCGGGTGAGGATCTCGTCTTTCGTGAGTTCCTTGTCCAGTGTCAGTGCCATCCGGATCTCGCGGATCTTTCGGGCCGGGGTGGTCTCGATGGCAGCGCGGCGCTCGGCATCCGTCTTCGCCACGACCAACAGTTGGTAGTTCTTCACATACTGCTGATCGAGCGTCGACGCGCCCTGCTGCACTTCACCGGTTGTCGTGTTGGTGAGGAAGGCGCGCAGCGTTCCTTGCCAGTCGACGCCCTTGTGGTCGGGGAACCGTCGGTCCTCGATGGAGACGATCGCCAACTTCATGTTGTTGGAGATCTTCTCGCTGGGGACTTCGAAGCGTCGTTGGTCGTAGAGCCAGGCAATGGGATTGCCTTCCGCATCGACCATGGTGGACACCGCAGGGACAGTGCCTTCGACCAGTTCGGCCGAGACGTTGTCGACGGTATCGGCGGCGCGGTTGGACGCGAATCCGAATCCGCCCGCCACTGGGAACATCACCCCTGCGACCAGGACACCCGCCAATGCGGAGCTTCCGGCGAGCTTCGCCACTGTTTTTGCAATCGACACGATCTACAGAGTACGTGTGCCCACCCATTGGAACCGGTTTCAGTGTTTTGGGGGTGTTCAAAACCTCCTGAACACGCGCTTTGTACTGCCGTACCAAAAAATGCCCCCGAGCGTCTTGCGCTAGGGCCGTTCTTTACCTAAATTGTGATCAGTGTGATCGACGTAACACTCGATCACGAATGTGTCTCGGCTTTCACCGTGCTACCGCGGGGACTGCTGAGATGGTGCGCTGCTCGCCCCATGGCGACGGTCAGACTTTGTAGAGGGGACCCAGAATGTACACAGCCACCCCGAGTAGCCGTTTGGACATCGAGCAGGCCGAGGCACGAATTGCCTGGGTAACTCAGGCGCGATGCCGCGAGGTCGACCCCGACCAACTCTTTGTACGTGGCGCCGCGCAGCGCAAGGCGGCCACCATCTGCCGTCACTGCCCGGTCCTCATGCAGTGCGGAGCCGATGCTCTCGACAATCGGGTCGAGTTCGGTGTGTGGGGCGGGATGACCGAGCGTCAGCGCCGTGCACTGCTCAAGCAGCACCCCGACGTCGACTCCTGGTCCGAGTTCTTCGAGGACCAGCGCCAGCATCACTCAGCAGTCTGATCCCGGCCGAACGGGGGATCAGCCCTTCCGAGTGAGCTGATCTCCCACCGCACGCAGCGCCTCGAGGTCCGAGACCTCGAACGGTAGCGACGGAACACCGATCAGCGGCACTCTCGGGTGAGCTGCAGTGAATCGGCTCAGCAAGGCGATTTCTCGCTTCGCGATCACTGCCCGATGGGCATGGATACGGAGAACAGCTGCGGTGAGGGCTTCGGCCTCGGTCGCATTTTCCTTCGCTTCCAGTTTGTCGGCGGCAGTCACCGCATGATCGGCAGGCAAGGCCGTCAATGTCGGGTGAGTGCGGTTGAGAACCAAACCGGCCAACGGCATCGAGTCGCCTGCAAGACGGTCGACAAAGAATGCCGCCTCGCGAAGAGCATCGGGTTCGGCCGCTGCGATCACCAGGAAGTGAGTCCCCGGCTGACGTAGCAACTCGTAGGTCTTCGTGGCGCGTTCACGGAAACCGCCGAACATGGAGTCGAGCGACTGCACGAATGCCGATGCATCCGAAAGCATTTGGCTTCCCACAATGGTCGAGACACCCTTCAGTGCCAACCCCATCGCGCCGGCCACGAGCCTGGTCAGGCCACGGCCGGGTGCAGAGAGCAGCCGGATCATCCGTCCGTCGAGGAACGTTCCGAGCCTCTGAGGAGCGTCGAGGAAGTCGAGCGCATTGCGTGACGGCGGGGTATCGACGATCACCAGATCCCACGCGTCGTTCGACGCCAGCTGTCCCAACTTCTCCATCGCCATGTACTCCTGCGTTCCGGAGAACGATGTGGCAACGGTTTGGTAAAAGGGATTCGCCAGGATCTGCTCGGCCTTCTCAGGGCTCGAATGCTCGATGACCATCTCGTCGAAGGTCCGACGCATGTTCAGCATCATCGCGTGCAGTTCACCCGTGGCCTCGGGACCCAGCTTCACCGGCTGCGGAGTGTTGTCGAGTTCGGCCACACCCAAGGCCTGCGCGAGGCGACGGGCCGGATCGATGGTGAGGACGACTACGCGTCGGCCCTCTTCGGCCGCACGCAATGCCAGCGACGCAGCCGTCGTGGTCTTGCCGACGCCACCCGCGCCGCAACACACCACGATCCGTGCCGTCGGGTCCTTGATGATCGCCGAAATATCGAGGGCAGGAGCTGCGCGTCGGCCGATCCTGGAACTGCCGACCGTCACGTTCTCGGTGGTCTCGGTCATCACACGCCCTGTTCCGTGAGGTATTCGGCCAGCTCGTAGAGCCCACCGAGATCGACGCCGTCGGCGAGTGCGGGAAGTTGCACCCGCGCGCCGTCGATCTCGCGGAGCTTCTCTGCACTGGATTCTTGAGCTTCGAGCACCGAAGCATGTTCGATCGTCTCGGTGAGCAGGCCTGCGAAGTCGTCGTCGGATAGATCGATGCCGACGTCGGAGAGCGTCGACCGGATCGAAGCGGCGTCGATATTGCCGGCCGCGGCACCAGCGAGTTGATCTTCGGGCAAGAACCTCGGGCTGGCGCGATTGACGATGATGGCACCGAGGTTGAGGTCGTCACGCGCCAGTTCTGCGGCGGCGTCGGCAGTTTCCTGAACGGGCAGCGCTTCGAGCAGCGCAACCAGATGTACGACGGTTTCCGGCGAGTGCAGCAGGCGAACGACGCCTTCACTCTGTGAGTGCACCGGGCCGCCCTTGGCGAGATCGGCCATCGCCTTGGTGACGTCGAGGAAGCTGCCGATGCGTCCAGTCGGGGGAGCGTCGACGACAACGGCGTCGTACACGCGCTTGCCGGTTCGATCGGTGCGGATGACGCACTCCTTGATCTTGCCGGTGAGCAGAACGTCGCGAAGACCGGGGGCGATGGTCGTGGCGAATTCGATAGCGCCGAACTTACGCATCGCTCGGCCGGCGAAGCCGAGGTTGTAGAACATCTCGAGGTATTCGAGGAACGCGGTCTCGATGTCGACGGCGAGAGCCATCACTTCACCGCCACCTTCGGCGGCCGCGACCTTGGTCTCCTGCGGTGGAAGCGGCGGTACGTCGAAGAGCTGCGCGATTCCCTGACGGCCCTCGACCTCCACGAGGAGAACGCGCTTGCCGCCTTCGGCCAACGCGAGCGCCAACGCGGCGGCAACCGTGGACTTACCGGTTCCGCCTTTACCCGACACAAAGTGCAGGCGGGCCTTCGTCGCAGACTCGGGCCAGGTCCTGCTCATCTCATCTTGGGATGCAACCACACCGCGAGCCTATAAGTCCGGGGCCGAAGATGTACGCGGGATAGGCTCAGCGCATGAGCGAAATAACTTCCTGGGAATACACCGTGACTCCGTTGCTGGTCCACAATCCGAAGGCAATTCTCGACAACTGGGGCGTCGACGGCTGGGAACTCGTCGCAGTCCTGCCGAGCGCGTCGGGCGAGCAGCACGTCGCGTACATGAAGCGTCCGAAGGGCTGAATCACATGGCAGAGGCAACACAGACCTGGTCGGAGCGTCTCGCCGAACTGGGCATCGCACTTCCCGCCGTCGCGGCACCCGTCGCTGCGTACGTTCCCGCGGTTCGCAGCGGCAACCACGTGTACACGTCGGGCCAGCTCCCGTTCGTCGACGGAAAACTGGCGCTGACCGGCAAGCTCGGCGCGGGCGTGTCGGATGAGGACGCCAAGGCCGCGGCACGTACCTGCGCGCTCAACGCTCTTGCTGCCATTGACGCGCTGGTCGGCATCGACAACGTCGTCCGCGTCGTGAAGGTCGTCGGTTTCGTGGCATCCGCCGAAGGATTCACCGGTCAGCCCGGCGTGATCAACGGCGCTTCCGAATTCCTCGGCGAGGTGCTCGGCGACGCCGGCATCCACGCTCGTTCGGCTGTCGGAGTGGCAGAACTTCCCCTCGGCTCACCCGTCGAGGTGGAACTGATCGTCGAAGTTCGTTGATGTCGACGGTCCATCCCGCCTACGCGCAGCTTCGCCGCGTCACCGACATCGCTTCGGTCGCGCTCGAGAACAATCCGGGCATGATGACGCTGGACGGTACGAACACCTGGATCCTGCATGCTCCCGGCAGCGTCGAGTGTGTTGTCGTCGATCCAGGCGACAACGACGAGGAACACCTGCAACGTGTCGCTGGGGTCGGTCCGGTAGCGCTGACCTTGATCACGCACCGGCATTACGATCACACCGGCGGGGTGGACCGTTTCCACGAATTGACTTCGGCTCCAGTGCGTTCCGTCGACCCCACATTTCTGCGTGGGGGCGGCTCGGCACTTGTCGACGGTGAAGTGATCGAGGTCGCGGGCCTGAAGTTGCGGATCCTCGCGACTCCGGGGCACACCGCTGACTCGGTGTCGATCGTCATCGAGAACGATGCGAGCGTGCTGACTGGCGACACCATTCTCGGTCGTGGCACGGCAGTTCTCGACGATTCCGACGGCGATCTGGGGGATTACCTCACCTCGCTGCGATCTCTGGCCGCGCTCGGCGAAGGATTGACGGTTCTTCCCGGGCACGGTCCGGACCTGCCCGATCTGCAGGCGGTTTCGCAGCAGTACCTGGCTCACCGCGAGGAGCGTCTGGATCAGATACGGGCGGCTCTGACGACGTTGGGGGAGTCGGCATCGGTCCGCGAGGTTGTCGAACACGTCTACGCCGATGTGGACCCGAAGCTGTGGCCGGTCGCGGAAAAATCCGTCAACGTGCAGTTGGCGTATCTGCGCCGCTGAGGCGCTCCGCGCCGACATCGGGAGCTGAGGCGAGTAGCCGAACTGCCGCCACCTATGCCGATCGAGGTATAGCTGGCGGCAGTTTTTGCATTTGTTTGATATGGGTCACGGGCCAATAGTTAGTGCATGACCTCACAATGCGACGGATGGATCCGCAATTACGTGGACGGCTCCTATGTCGAACCCGACGAGTCGTCGAGCTTCGATCAGGTTGACCCCGCAACGGGCCGTGTTCTCGCCCGGGTCCACGAGGCCGACAAGGTCCTGGTCGATCGAGCGGTGACTTCCGCCAGACGTGCTCTGGACAACGGATGGGCCGATACGCCGGTTCGAGAGCGGACGGCTCTGCTGAGGCGGGCCGCCGACCGGATCGAGGAACGATTCGAAGAGTTCGTCGCCGCAGAAATGGCGGACACCGGTAAGCCGATCACGCAGGCACGAGAACTCGACGTCGCGCGTGCCCTGACGAACTTCCGCACCTTCGCCGACATCGTCGCCGCTGCCGGCCAGGAATCGTTTGTCACCGATCTCGCGGGTGGCAAGCAGGCGCTGAACTACGCGATCCGCAAGCCGCTCGGCGTGGTCGCCGTCATCGTTCCGTGGAACCTGCCGCTGCTTCTCCTGACCTGGAAGGTTGCGCCCGCGCTCGCGTGCGGAAACTCCGTGGTGGTCAAGCCTTCCGAGGAGACCCCGGCGACTGCGACGTTGCTGGCCGAGGTGCTCGAAGAGGTCGGCCTGCCTGCCGGCGTCTACAACGTCGTCCACGGATTCGGCGCGAACTCGGCCGGCGAGTTCCTCACCACGCACCCCGGTATCGACGGCGTCACCTTCACAGGATCTTCGGCAACCGGTTCCCATGTCATGAAAACCGTTGCCCCGCGAGTTCGCCCGGTCTCCTTCGAGCTCGGCGGCAAGAATGCCGCGATCGTGTTCGACGACGTCGACATCGACGAAGCGCTGACGGGTCTGACCAAGTCGGTGTTCACCAACACCGGCCAGGTCTGCCTGTGCACCGAGCGGGTATACGTGCACCGCAGCATTTTCGACGACATCGCCGGTGGACTCGTCGAGCGGGCAGCAGGATTGCGTCTGGGCGACCCGACGCTCGATGCGACGACGACCGGTCCGCTCATCTCGCAGGCGCACCGGAAGAAGGTTCTCGACTACTTCGAGATCGCCGAGCAGGAAGGCGCGAAAGTACTGACCGGCGGCGGTATTCCGGATCTCGGACAGGAACTGTCGGGCGGATCCTGGATCGAACCCACCCTGTGGACGGGCTTGACCAACAAGGATCGTGCCGTGCGCGAGGAGATCTTCGGACCCGTCGCAGCACTTATTCCGTTCGACACCGAAGCCGAAGCGATCGCCCTGGCGAACGACACCGAGTACGGCCTGGCTGCCTCCGTGTGGACCAACGACCTGCGCCGCGGACACCGCGTCGCGCAGAAGATGAACGTCGGAATCTCCTGGGTCAACACATGGTTCACCCGTGAACTGCGATCTCCGTTCGGCGGCATGGGCCTGTCCGGCATCGGACGTGAGGGCGGCGAGTCCTCGCTGCACTTCTACACCGAACCGACAAACGTGTGTGTGCAACTGTGAACATCGAAACCGCAAAAGTTCTCCAGAAATGAGCGAGGCGTGATGACAGCCCCCGAAGACACCGTATCCGCACTCGCCCGTCGCCTCGACGACGCTCAGCAGAGTCGCACCGACACCCTGAGTCTCGCCGACGATCACACCATCGGCATCGACGAGGCCTACCGGATCCAGAACGAACTTCTCGAACGACGCACCCGTCGTGGTGAATCGATTGTGGGCATCAAGCTCGGCTTCACCAGCAAAGCGAAGATGGCGCAGATGGGTGTCTCCGAGGTGATCGTCGGTCAGTTGACCGACGCGATGTGCGTGAGCAACGGCGGCGAAGTGGACCTGACGACGTTCATTCATCCCAAGATCGAACCCGAAGTGGCATACCGCCTGTCGAAGGACATCGATCTCGACGATCCGAACGTTGATATCGAAACCTGCGTCGACGCACTGGCTCCCGCGATGGAGATCATCGACTCGCGCTACCGCGACTTCCGGTTCACCTACACCGACGTGGTCGCTGACAACACCAGCGCCGCCGGGTACGTGATCGGGCGTTGGCTGCCGCTGCAGAACGTCGAGGACCGTTCCGTGCGTATGGAAGTCGGCGGCGAGACGGTAGTCGGTTCCACCTCGGCCATTCTCGGCGACCCGGCACGTGCACTGCATGCACTGCTTGACATCGCTCGTCGACGCCGAATCCCGTTGCGCGCCGGTCAGGTAATTCTGGCCGGTGCCGCCACAGCAGCTGTGCGACTCGACGAGGGCGTCGCGCAGTGCAGCATCGACGGCCTCGGGACCGTCACGGTGAAAGGTGTGAAGCGATGAGTGGTGCGCAGGTCATCGAGAAGCTGGCAAAGCCGCGCGGAAAGTTCCCGCATGTCAAGGTGGTCGGCGACTTCGTCTACGTCTCCGGTACCAGTTCGCGTCGGCCCGACAACACCTTTGTCGGCGTCGAGGTCGACGAGATGGGGACCACGGCGCTCGACATTCGGGCGCAGACCCGTGCCGTCATCGAGAACATCGCGGCGATTCTTGCCGAAGTGGGCGGAGAACTGAGTGATCTGGTTCAGGTCACCTCGTACCTGGTGTCGATGAACGACTTCGGTGGATACAACGAGGTGTATGCAGAACTGTTCGACGAAAACGGTCCGACGAGAACGACTGTGGCTGTTCACCAACTGCCCCACCCGCACCTGCTCATCGAAATTTCCGGCGTGGCGTACGTGCCCGCCGCCAAGCGCTCAGCGTCCGAAGATTCCAAGCGCTCAGCGTCCGAAGATACGGAGAATGCATCATGACCACGATTCCTCCCGTCATCGACTTCAAGAAGTGGATCGACGACAACCGCCACCTCCTGCAGCCGCCCGTCAACAATCAGACGATGGCGCTCGGAGACGATTTCATCGTGCAGGTCGTCGGCGGCCCCAACCAGCGGACCGACTACCACCTCGATCCGTACGAGGAGTGGTTCTACCAGCTCGAAGGCGACATCCACGTCAACGTCATGACCGAAGACGGTCCTCAGCGTGTCGACATTCGTGAGGGCGAAACCTGGTTGCTGCCGGGAGACATTCCGCATTCGCCGCAGCGTCCCACCGCGGGCTCGATCGGCCTGGTCATCGAACGCGTCCGCAAGGAAGGCACGCTCGAGAAGTTCCAGTGGTACTGCCTCGAATGCGATCACAAGATTCACGAGGTCGAACTTCAGGTGCGCGACATCGTGGCCGACCTGCCGCCGGTGTTCGTCAAGTTCTACGAGAGCGAAGAAGCCCGCACGTGTGACAAGTGCGGCACGCTCCATCCCGGCAAGGGCTGAGCGATGAGCAACCTGATCGACATCCACACCCACTACGTGCCCAACGGGTGGCCCGATCTGACCGAAGACGCGGGGCCGCAGGCGCCGTGGCTGAAGGTCGAGTCGGAAACCGAAGCCATGATCATGATGGGCACCAGGGAGTTCCGCCGCATCCAGTCCGATGCCTGGGACGCCGAGGTGCGGCTTCGGGACATGGATGCCGACGGCGTGCACACGCAGGTCGTCTCGCCCACTCCGGCGTTTTTCAACTACGCCCGGAGCGGCGAGCAGGCAAGTCGCATTGCACGGATCTTCAACGACCTCGCTCTCGAGATCGTGGAGCCGGCAAAGGATCGGTTGATTCCGTTCTGCCAGGTGCCTTTGCAGGACACCGACGCCGCGTGCCGTGAGCTCGAGCGGTGCATCGCAAACGGGCACCGCGGTGTCGAGATCGGCAATCACGTCGGCGATCTGGACCTCGACAGCGAAGGCGTGGTGACGTTCCTTCAGCACTGTGTGTCGCTGGACGTGCCGGTATTCGTGCATCCGTGGGACATGGCCAACTCGCCGCGCCTCGATCGCTGGATGGCGCAGTGGCTGACCGCGATGCCGGCCGAAACGCATCTGTCGATACTCGCGCTGATTCTCGGTGGTGTGTTCGACAAGATCGACGATCGTCTCAAGATCGGATTTGCGCACGGTGGTGGATCTTTCGCGTTCTGGTTGGGCCGGATGGAAAACGCCTGGCACGGCCGCAACGACATCATCGGTACGTCGGAGTTCCCACCGTCGCATTACCTGGGAAGGTTCTACGTGGATTCCGTCGTCTTCGACGAGCGAGCGCTGCGACTGCTGGTGGACACGGTGGGGGTGGACCGTGTGATGGTGGGTAGTGACTACCCGTACCCCTTGGGGGAGCGTCCGGTCGGTGAGGTGGTTCGCAAGAGCGAGTTCTTGGACGATACTGCGCGCCAACTGATCTCGCGGGGGAATGCCGAACGCTTCCTGGGTCTCGTCTGAGACCCCGGCTATACCCATTCCGGTATGGCGGACGGTGAATTCGGCATTTGTGAGTCATGTCTCGAGCGAGCACAATTCCAAACACAACGATCGACGACGCTCGTGATGCCGACAATCCCGAAGACGGGGTCGGTGACTACAGATTTCATCGTCCGCCTGCCCCATCCAATCGATAGGTTCCGCGATGTCAGACAAGATATCCAACAGCACAACGAGTGACGGAAAGCCGTTGCCGGAGAAAGCTGCCCGTAGCCGAGTTGCCATGGCAACCCTGGCCGGCACAACTCTCGAATGGTACGACTTCTTCCTCTACGGCACGGCCGCCGCGCTGATCTTCAACAAGCAATTCTTTCCGAGCCTGAGCCCCACGGCCGGCACGCTGGCTGCCTTCAGCACCTTCGCCGTCGGATTCATCGCACGGCCGGTGGGCGGACTCGTGTTCGGGCACTTCGGCGACCGGATCGGGCGCAAGGCCACACTTGTGGTCTCCCTGGTGATGATGGGCGTCGGTTCCACACTCATCGGCCTCATCCCGAACTACGACTCCATCGGATTCTGGGCACCCGTCCTTCTGGTGGCCATGCGCGTCGTTCAGGGCATCGGTCTGGGCGGTGAAGGCGCCGGTGCGACGCTCATGTCGATGGAGCATGCACCGGCCGGGCAGAAGAATCTGTACGCAGGTTTCCCGCAGATGGGCACACCGGCCGGACTTGTTCTGGCCAACGGCATCTTCCTCACGACCAATGCCGTGATGTCGGACTCCGCGTTTGCCTCGTGGGGATGGCGAATCCCGTTCCTGCTCAGCTTCGTTCTGGTGGCGATCGGTCTGGTGATTCGCTTGCGCGTCACCGAGTCGCCGTCCTTCGCCGGGATCATGGAGAAGGGCGAAATAGTCCGGTTCCCGCTGCGTGAATCGCTCAAGGTCGGCTTCCCGCGTTTGTCGCTGACGCTGGCCGCGTGCCTGGCGAACTCCGCCGTGGCGTACGCCTTCATGGTGTTCACTCTGTCGTACGGAACCCAACATCTGGGCTACGACAAGCAGTTCCTCGTGCTCAGCGTGACTGCGGCGGCTGTCCTCTGGTTCCTCTCCATCCCGTTCTGGACCAAGATCGCCGACAAGTACGGGCGTCGACACATGTTCATCGGCGGATCAGCCGCAATCCTGTTGTGGTGCATCGTGTTCTTCCCGCTCCTCAACACCGAGAACAAAGTGATCGCTGTCATCGCGTTCTTGGGTATGGGTCTGATCGTGCCGGTCACCCATTGCGTTCAGGGCAGCATCATCGCCGACACGTTCCCGGCCAAGGTCCGCTACTCCGGTTCGTCTCTGATCCTCCAGAGTGGTGCGATTCTCGGCGGTGGCCTGGCGCCGATGATCGCCACTGCGCTGCTGGACGCCACAGGGTCGTCGGTGGGCGTCACCTGGTACCTCGCCTCGATATGCGCGATCAGCCTGGTCGGCGCCATCGCACTGTTCAAGCTTGTCCCCGATTCGTCGCGGGGCTTGGAGAACGAAGAGATTCGCGTCTCCGAAAACGCCTGAGTGCTGGATTGATCCGAATCGGCCCGTTCCCTGTGGAGGGAACGGGCCGATCCGCGTTTCACGGTCGCATGAGCTCGTCTGCAAAGGACTTCAGCGTCGCGATCAACGCCTGCGCGGACGGGCTCGACGTTCGAGTCGCCGACGAGGTGATGCCCACGCTGTGCCCGATCGGATCGAGAGTGATGGACAGGGTGGTCAAACGTGCGTCGTCGCGGGGGATGAGACTCGGTAGTACCGCGATCATGTCGGTCTCGACCAGCAGTTGACGCACGGTGAGGAAAGAGGTTGCCTCGACGCGATTTTCGGGCAACGGCAGGCCGTTGCGGGCGAAGAACTCCTCGAGTTCGCGGCGGAGCACTGTCTCGACACCGGGCAGAATCCAGGGGAAGCCGCGCAGTTCTTCGAGTTGGATGTCCTCGCGATGGGCGAGTGGATGATCCACGCGGGTGACGAGTTCGACCGACTCCGCGTAGAGGTTTCGCCTGATCGCGGCGTCGTCGGTAGGTGAGGTGAGTCGGCCGACGATCAGGTCGATCCGGCCCGCTTCCAGATCGGTGAGCAACTGCTCGGGTGTGCCTTCGCGAACGATGACGGTGAGCAGGGGGTGCTGGACCTTCAGTCGCGCGATGGCGCCCGGAAGCAGCACGTTGGATCCGGCGAGATGTGTTCCCACGATGACGGTTCCGCGATTGGCGTCGGCAAGCTCGACGACGTGCCGCCCCGCTTCGGTCAGTTGTGCGATCACGGCCCGAGCATGAGTGGTGAATGCCTCACCGAAAATGGTCGGGGTGATTCCGCGCGGGCCGCGGTCGAAGAGCGAAACACCGAGAATGGATTCGATGTCGTGCAGACTGCGGGTCGCGACAGGTTGCGTGATGTGGAGTGCGGCAGCGGCACCGACCACACTGCCCTGACGGCTCAATGCGTCGACGAGCAGGAGATGGCGGAGTTTGAGTCGCCCGTCGAGGAGCTTGGGCATGTCCATGGAGCAATCCTAGTCGGGATTTCTCCTGGTGGGTAGGCGCCCGAAGTTGCTCAGGAGAAGGTGATTCCGATCGGTTGGGCCGATGTGTACTTCTCCCACGATTCGCTGCTGTCCGGACTTCCCGTGTGCGCAAACGACGTCCAGTGCCTGCGCACGCGACGGCCCAGTGCGTCGATGCTCGGCCAGTCGCTGCTGCCCAGCATCGGCGCGCCCTGCCATGACTGCTCGGTTCCCAAGACGAAGGGAAGTTCGATGCAGTGGGTGGCTCCGAAGGCGTCGTCGGACGGTGTCCAGTCGAAGCGATACGTGTACACCGACGCACCAGCCTCGGTGAAGGCATCGGCCAGGTCGATCGCAGGTTCGGCAAACATGTTCTGTGTCAGTGCCTTTTCGGCGACACGTCCAAGATGCGGAGCGCCCACCACGCCGCGCAGGAACGCGGATCCCTCGTCGCGGGTGTAGCCCACGATGACGTCCGGCGCTGCCTCGAAAGTAAGGGTCACCGGTTCAAGCCCGGAAATCGGCGCAAATGGCGGTTGCACGACATTGGGGGACCGCCGGCTGAACTCGACAGCCGTGCCGCGGAATGCGTCGAGAATGTGGGAGAGCGGCGCGGTCCGAGGATCTCCGTCGAGCAGTCGGGCAAACGTCTCCCCGTTCTCGATCGCGGCAGCCTGCGTGAAGTTGAGGTCCGGTCGTGGGGTGCTCTGCAGAATTGCTCGATGGAACAGGGTTCGAGAGTTGTTACTGCTCAACAGGTTCACGATGGAATGAGCGCCGGCCGACTGGCCGAACACGGTGACCGAATCGGGGTTGCCGCCAAATCCCTCGATGTTCTCGCGCACCCACTCGAGCGCTGCGATCTGATCGTGGACTCCGAGATTGCCTTCACTGACCCCGTCGAGCAGGAGGTATCCGAGCACGCCGACGCGATAGTTGACCGACACCACGACGACGTCGCCCTCGGCTGACAAAGCGCCACCGTCGTACCAAGGGAGGGAGCCGCCTCCACTGGAGTAACCGCCACCGTGCAGCCACACCATCACCGGGCGATGACCGGTCAGCGACGGGGTTGTGACGGTGACGGTGAAGCTGTCCTCGCTCTGCTCCGGTTCGGGGAGTGGCGGTCCCATGATCCGTTCGAGACGTGAAGGTGGTTGGGGGAACACCGTTCCGAGAGCTGTGGCGTCGAAGCCGTCGGAGAACGGTTCCATTGGGCGCGGTTTCTCGAAACGCTCCGCGCGGGCGTAGGGGATCGCACCGAAGTAGTAGGAACCGTCACGCTTCAGGCCGCGGATCTTCCCCGAAGCTGTAGATGCGATCACCGTCTGAGACGAGGGCATGGGTTCCTTTCTTCTTGTGCATGCTTTTTCGAGCATGCCAGGTGGATGCTGCGGCACAAATGCCTTTGTGGTCGTGCGGTATGCGTTACGGCGTGAGTGCCTGTACCAGTCGATCTTCGAGTCGCGCCGTCACTCGGCTGTATACGGCACCGTCGTCCAGGGCCCGGGACATCACGATCGCCCCTTGGATCCCGGCCACGGCTTCTTCGGCGAGTCCGGTGGAATCTTCGGCACCGACGAGTGCCGCCTCGAGAGCCGTTGTCCATTCGTCGAAGTATGTTCGCACCCTGGCGCCGAAGCGGTTTCGCTCTTCACCGAGTGCAAATGCGCCGAACAGGCAAATGCGTTGCCCTGACCGAAAGTAGGCGGTCACGGTAGCGAACATGCTCTGGATGCGCTGCCTCGGTGGAACCGATTCTGCTCGAAGCGGTTCGAAGACTTCGATGCGAAACCATCCGTCGACCTCGTCGAGTACGGCCTCGGCCATCTCTTCCTTCCCGCGCGGAAAGAAGTTGTAGAGACTGCCTTTGCCTAAACCGGTGTGTTCGGTGATGACGGCCAGGCTTGCTCCGTCGAACCCGTAGGTTCGAAACACGTTCGCGAGAGCGGGAATCGTGTCCGAGCGTTCAGCTACCTGTCTGGCCATGGATTCATCCTTTCATCACAGACCCAACTCGCTCAGGCCCGGATGATCGTGCGGGCGTGGTCCGGTCGGATCCCAGAAGAACTTTCGCTCGGACTCCTCGATGGGAACGTCGTTGATGCTGGCATGACGGTGGTGCATGAGTCCGTCGGCGTCGAATTCCCAGTTCTCGTTGCCGTAGGAGCGGAACCACTGCCCGTCGTGATCGTGCCACTCGTACGCGAATCGCACTGCGATGCGGTCGTCGCTGTGTGCCCACAACTCTTTGATCAACCGGTAGTCCAGTTCGCGGGTCCACTTCTCGGTCAGAAGTTCGACGATCTCGGATCGGCCGGTGACGAACGTCGACCGATTACGCCACCAACTGTCCGGCGTGTAGGCCAGCGACACCTTGTGCGGGTCGCGTGAGTTCCATCCGTCCTCGGCGAGGCGGACCTTCTGGACGGCAGTTTCGTGAGTGAAGGGCGGAATCGGTGCTCGGACGGTCATTGCGGGGCCTCTCGATCAGATATGTACCTATCGGTACAGACTTTACCGATAGGTACAAGAAGAGTCCAGTGAACGACTTCGGCCGCCCCCACCGAAGCGGGAGCGGCCGAAAGAGTCGAACAGGAAGAAACTAGCGCGCGCGACGAGCGAGACGCTCGGAATCCGAGATCAGGACGCTCTTGCCTTCGAGGCGAAGCCATCCGCGGTGTGCGAAATCGGCGAGCGCCTTGTTGACGGTCTCGCGGGAAGCGCCGACGAGCTGGGCGATCTCTTCCTGCGTGAGGTCGTGAGTGACGCGCAGGGCGCCACCTTCCTGAGTGCCGAAGCGCTGCGCGAGCTGCAGGAGCGCCTTGGCGACACGGCCGGGAACGTCCGTGAAGATCAGGTCGGCCAGGGTGTTGTTGGTACGACGCAGACGGCGGGCGAGAACGCGCAGAAGCTGCTCGGCGATCTCGGGGCGCTGCTGGATCCATGCCTTGAGAGCGTCGCGGTCCATGCTCACGGCGCGAACCTCGGTGACGGTCGTAGCCGTCGAGGTGCGGGGGCCGGGGTCGAAGATGGACAGTTCGCCGAACATGTCGGACGGGCCCATGATCGTCAGCAGGTTCTCGCGACCGTCGGGTGAGCGTCGACCGATCTTCACCTTGCCGGACACGATGATGTACAGGCGGTCACCGGGTTCACCTTCGTTGAAGATGACATGTCCACGGGGGAAGTCGACGGGCTGCAGCTGCTTTGTCAGCGCCGCTACCGCTGAGGGCTCGACTCCTTGGAAGATGCCGGCTCTTGCCAGGACGTCGTCCACGTGCGCTCCTTGTTGGGATTTGTTCGTTTGTGGTGTCATTTTTGCGCTATCTATCTTTGTACCCGCGCTGCGCACAAACCGTCGTACACAGGCTCAGCCCTCATGAGTGAGACACTATGTCCAATACAATCTGTGTTCAATGCAACAGGTACGGCATCGAAGTCTACGTCCCGTTAGCTCGCGACGAGTGATTGATGCCACGTAAGAGCCGAAAATTCTTCCGGAATCCGCTGCGGTGACTACTTTGTATGGCCGTCAACTTGCCCGTTGTGTCCGGATTTCGCCCAGGCTGGCGCTCTCGGGAGCCTCCGACTGACGGCCCTTACGCTTCCGGTGGAAGCGGGCGAACGCATGGGGAAACCCATCGCTTGCCAGGCGGGCGACGTCGTCGTGACTTGCCTGGTCGAGGAAGTCTTCTACTTCATGCTCTTGGACCGAGAGCCGACGCAATCGCCCTTCGACTCGTTCCATCGCCAGGGCAAAGAGCATAAGCAGTAGCGGAAAGAGAATTACTGCGAGTCCTTGCATAGGGGGAAGTAAACACGTCGAAGGTCTCAGAATCGACACGACGGAGTCTCCACTCATGTCGTATCCGTACAGTTGTCTGAGTGCAGACCACCCCGACAGGCAGTTCAGAGCAGCGGAAGAAACCGCGTTCGGGGGGTGCGCGGAAGGAAGAATCACACCTCGGATTGGTACGCCGGGCGCGTCGGATGAATCGTGAGCTCGCTGTGGCTTTCCCACACGTGTACTGCGAACTCGACTTCACCACTCCGTTGGAACTGGCAGTGGCGACAATCCTGTCGGCGCAATGCACCGACGTCCGCGTCAACATGGTCACGCCGGCACTCTTCGCCCGTTATCCCGACGCAAAGGCATACGCGGAAGCCGATCGGACCGAACTCGAGGAGTACATCCGCTCCACCGGCTTCTACCGGAACAAGACGACGTCGCTGATCGGACTCGGTCAGGCGCTACTCGAACGCCACGACGGGCAGGTCCCGAACAAGCTCGAAGATCTGGTGAAACTCCCAGGCATCGGACGCAAGACCGCGAACGTCGTGCTGGGCAATGCCTTCGACATTCCGGGAATCACCGTCGACACCCACTTCGGTCGGCTCGTGCGTCGGTGGAAGTGGACCGAGGAAGAAGATGCCGTCAAGGTGGAACACGCCGTCGGGGCACTGATCGAACGTAAGGAATGGACTCTGCTCTCGCATCGCGTGATCTTTCACGGCCGACGGGTCTGCCACGCGCGCAAGCCCGCATGCGGTGTGTGTGTTCTGGCCAAGGACTGCCCGTCGTACGGTCTCGGCCCGACCGACAAAACCGAGGCCGCGGCCCTGGTGAAAGGCCCCGAGACCGATCATCTGCTCGCCCTGGCAGGGTTGTGATCGCCGATGACAAGTGCCGGAAGATGGTCTCTCGCTGCGCTCGTGGTCGTCGCGGCTCTCGTCGTGGCGATCTGGCCGCGCGGAGGAGACGACACGACGCCCACCTCGACGGGCCCGTCCTCGTCCGCGTATCAGCCGCCGACGTTCACTCCGTCGTCGGAATCGCTCGATCAACTCCGTAGCCAGGCGGCTCTGGCTTCCTGCCCGACTCCGACCGGCGAAGCGCCTGCCGGCTCGGCTCTCGCCGGAATCACCCTCGACTGCGTCTCCGACGGAGCGCCCGTCGACCTTGCCGCAGCGGTGGGCGGAAAGCCGACTCTGCTCAACCTGTGGGCGTATTGGTGTGCGCCGTGCGCCGAAGAGCTTCCATACCTTCAGGAATTCGCGGAGCGCGCCGACGGCAGCATCAACGTTCTGACGGTGCATTCTGATCCGAATCAGGAGAACGCTTTGACGCGACTCATCGACTACTCGGTGCGTTTGCCCGGCGTCCAGGACGGTGACGGCAAGGTGCGGATCGCGGTGGGCGCACCGCCGGTGCTGCCGGTGTCGGTGCTCGTGCGCGCGGATGGAACGGTCGCCAAGGTCTTGCCCCAACCTTTCCGCAGTGCGGACGAAATCGCCGCCGCTGCGGCGCAATATCTGGGAGTCGTCATATGAGTACACCGGTTCCCGAGTGGTTGCGTGCTGTCGCCGGCACCCAACCCACCGATCCCCACAGGATCAACCCCGTCCTCGAGCGTCGTGCGCCGCGCGGCACCGTGACGCGTCCGGCCGCGGTGCTCGTGCTTTTCGGCGGGCCTCGCGAGGCCGATCCTCTGGCCGTCGGCGGATTGCCCGAGGGCGCAGACGTCTTGCTGACCCAGCGGGCGTCGACGATGCGTCAGCACAGCGGACAGGTCGCCTTCCCCGGCGGCGCAGCAGACCCGGGCGACGACGGTCCCATCGGCACTGCGCTGCGTGAAGCGCAGGAGGAGACCGGGCTCGATCCGAGCGGTGTTCAGCCGCTCACCGTGCTGCCGGAGATCTTCATCCCGCCGTCAGGTTTCGACGTGACTCCGGTGCTCGGCTACTGGGAGCAGCCGACGACGGTGGGCATTCAGGACGAGGGCGAGGTCGGACGGGTGGCCAGGGTGCCACTGCGCACGTTGCTCGACCCGGACAACCGGTTTCAGGTTCGCCATCCCCTCGGATATCAGGGCCCGGCGTTCCGCGCCGACGGCATGCTGGTCTGGGGGTTCACAGCAGGAATCCTCGCGGCGCTGTTCACGGTGTCCGGCTGGGAGATTCCATGGAACTACGAGGACGTGAGAGACCTGGACACAGCGCTGTCCGAGTTCGGTGAAGGTGTCGAGGATTCGGCGGTGCCGCGATGACAGGTTCTCGTTGGGTGGACATCGCCATCGTTCTGGTCGCCCTCATCGCCGCCACGTCCGGATGGCGTCAGGGCGCGGTGGCGTCGGCGTTGGCGTTCGTCGGCGTGATCCTCGGCGCCGTCGCCGGAATTCTGTTGGCGCCACACCTGCTCGTGCACGTCACCGAAGGCAAACTTCGCATCCTCGCGGGCATCTCGCTGATCGTGGTGTTGGTCATCATCGGCGAGGTCGCCGGCATGGTCCTCGGACGCGCAGCGCGCAGCGGAATGCACAGTCCGACGGCGAGATCCGTCGACAGCGTCATCGGTGCGGGTCTACAGGCGGTGGCCGTCGTGGTCGCGGCATGGTTGCTCGCGATTCCGCTCACTTCTTCGTCGCAGCCGAATATCGCCGCAGCTGTTCGTGGTTCGGATGTACTCGCCAGTGTGGACGAAGTGGCGCCGCAGTGGCTGCGCCGCATCCCGACCGAGTTTTCGGCGTTGCTCGACACCTCCGGCCTGCCGGACGTCATCGGCCCGTTCGGGCGCACACCCATCACCGAGGTCGAAGCACCCGACGCGAGCGTTCTGGCCAGTCCGTTGGCGGCGCAGTTGCGTCCGAGTGTTCTACGCATCAACGGCGTCGCACCGAGTTGCCAGCGCGCGCTCGAGGGATCCGGATTCATCGTCGCCCCCGAACGCGTCATGACCAACGCCCACGTGGTGGCCGGAACCGAGAGCATCACGGTGGACACCATGGAGGGCGCACTGCCCGCACAGGTGGTTCTCTTCGACTCCGCTGTCGACATCGCGATTCTGGCGGTTCCCGGATTGGACGCGCCGGTGCTGCCGTTCGCTCCGGAGCAGGCTCGGACCGGTGACAACGCGTTGGTGCTCGGTTACCCCGGCGGTGGTCCGTACACGGCCAGCGCAGCCCGCGTTCGTGAGGTCCTGAACCTGAACGGGCCGGACATCTACAAGGCCGGAACCACCCAGCGCGAGGTCTACACCGTTCGCGGATCCATCCGGCAGGGCAACTCGGGTGGACCGATGGTCGACGATCAGGGACGGGTCCTCGGCGTCGTGTTCGGCGCTGCCGTCGACGACAGCGACACCGGATTCGTCCTCACCGCGCAGGAAGTCTCGCGTCAGTTGAACGCGGCCGCGTCGGCCTCGACGCCCGTGCCGACCGGCGCGTGCATTCTGTAGCGGTCAGGAAGGCTCGTCGGTCAGGAAGTGCAGGAGCGTGCTGTTGACGCGCTCCGGGGCTTCCTGATGTGCGTAATGGCCGACGCCTGCGATGGTGTGGAGTTTCTCGGTGGGAGCCCAGTGCCTGTCGCGACGCACGGTGCGCGTCAGGACGTACGGGTCCAGTTCGCCGTGGATCTGGAGGGTCGGGATGCGAAGCACCTGATCCATCAACTTCATGAAGCGACGCCCTTCGGGGCGGAGCTGGCTGCGGAATGCCCAGCGTTGGTACTCCAACGTGGAATGCGCGACACCCGGGATCCGGATCGCGGATCGCATCTTGCTCATGACGTCCGCGAACTCGGGTTGCTGCGGCCAGGTGGGGCCGGACCTCGAACGAACGAGGCGCTCCACCTCGGCGCCCTTTGCGGCCGTCAGCCGTCGCTCCGGGCGAAGCGGTACCTGGTAGGCCAGGAACGAGGGCAACAGTGCCCGCCGCTGATAGGGGTCGCGGACGACGGCTTGCTTGAGCGCCATCGGGTGTGGTGACGAGATAAGCGCGATCGACCGCACCAGGCGTGGATGCAGGAGGGCGGTCGCCCAGCACACCAGCCCTCCGTCGGCATGACCGATCAGCGTGGCCTTGCCGTAACCCATCGCACGAATGAGGCCGGCTACGTCACCGGCGAGCGTCCAACCGTCGTAGCCGCGAGGGGGCTTGTCGGAATCGCCGTACCCACGAAGATCCATCGCGACAACGCGGAAGCCCTGCTCGGACAGCGCTGTCAGCTGATGGCGCCAGGACCACCAGAAATCGGCGAATCCGTGCAACAGGACCACCAACGGAGCATCCGGCTCCGCGTCGCCTACCTCGACGACGTGAAACCGGATGCCGTTGGCGTGAATGTCCCGGTGAATCCAGGGGCCGTCGAACCTGACGGTGGATGGATCTGGGGCTGCCACTTTCGATCAGACTCGCTACCGGCGCGCGTTGAAATCGACGGACGGCTTTGCGTCGTCATGGCTGCCGGGGATGACGTTCCTGGCCTGCTTGAGCGATTCGATCGTCTTCTCCGGAGCCCGCAGCTTGCGCACGCGCAGATAACCGAGCAGCGCCAGGATCGCGGTGGTCACCACCATGATCAGGAAGACGATGAGGAACGCCAGCCAGCGCGGCACCCAGGTGTCGAGCATCTCGGCCAGGAAGAAAAAGAAGAAGAACGAGCTGAACAGCAGAACTGTGAAGGCCAGGATGAAGAAGACACTGCCCTGCAGGCCCTTCTTGACCTCGCCCGTGACCTCGGCCTTGGCGAGTTCAACCTCGGCGCGCACGAGGGTGGAGACCTGTGCAGTCGCATCCTTGACGAGGGCCCCGATGGTGGCCTCGCCCGGCGTGCGGGCGTCCACATCGGTGAGAGGGATGGAAGAGACCGTGTTCGGTACTCCATCTCCGGTGAAGCGCTGGCTCTCTCCGTTGGTCAAGCTCACTTGTCGACCTCTCCAGGTAGTTCTCTCGCGTCCGTGGCAATGGCGGTGGAAGCGTCGTCTCGAGCCGCATGCACCCGTCCACGTCGCCACAGCAGCGCTGATCCGATCAGCGATGCCACCAACGATGTCACGAGAACTGCGGCCTTCGCTATCTCGGCCTCGCTGCCATCGCCGACCCCGTCCAATGCGAGGTCTGCTACAAGCAGGCTAACGGTGAACCCGATGCCACCGAGAACTGAGAGGGCAAACATGTCTCTCAATTCCAGTGTCTTGGGTTTGGTTGCTATCCCCAATTTGATCGCGAGCAGGGAAATCCCGAAGATTCCGACGGTTTTGCCGACCAGAAGACCGACGACAACCGATTGCCCCACTGGGTCGGTGAAAATGTCGCCGAGTACCGCGGCGTTGATCGGAACACCGGAGGCGAACAGTGCGAAGACGGGGACGCAGAATCCTGCGGAGTACGGCTGAATGCGGTGCTCGAGACGGCTGCCCGGCGCGTACTCCTCGTCCGGATCACGCCTGACCCGGGTGAGTAAGCCGAGCGCGACGCCGGCGAGTGTGGCGTGTATCCCCGCTTCGTGCATCGCGTACCAGGTCAATAGTGCCAGCGGGACGTAGAGGAACGGCGTCGTGATGCGTTTGTGTTGGGCGTAGGCGTAGGCAGCCAGGGCTGCGGCCGCGGTCAGCAGCCACAACATCGCGAGGGAACCGGTGAACAGTACGGCGATGAGGATGATCGCGAGCAGATCGTCGACGACGGCCAGGCTGAGCAGGAAAACTCGGGCGCTCGCTGGGATCTTCGAGCCGGTGAGCGCGAGCACGCCGAGGGCAAAAGCGATGTCCGTCGCGACGGGAATAGCCCAGCCCTTGTCCATGCCGGGCGTGCCGAAGCCGATGGATGCCGCGATGATCGCGGGGACCAGGACGCCGCCGCACGCCGCGATGATCGGCAGCATCGCGGCTTTACGGTCCGCGAGCTCGCCGACCACCAGTTCGCGTTTGAGTTCGAGGCCGGCGACGAAGAAGAAGACGGCAAGCAGTCCGTCTTGCGCCCACGTGCCCAGGCTGAGGTCGAGATGGAGTACGGAGGGGCCGATCTGGAAGTCGCGTAGTGCGATGTAGCTCTCACCGAAAGGTGAGTTCACCCAGATCAGAGCGACGGCGGCGGCGATCAGGAGGATCGATCCGCCCACCGTTTCGGTGCGGAGATAGCGGGACAGTTCGGAACGCAGGGTGGAGATCACGCGTGGGGACGACCTTTGTTCGTGCAACCGAATTCGGATGCAACAGACATGAACGTGATCGACGTTGTGACGCATCGAATGCACGTGCCGACCAGACTTCCCGGCTCACCTTTACGGAATTTTATCGCGGATTGCCCGCTGAGCCGAATTCGCGGAGTCGGATTTGCGCAGGAAAAGCCCGCGGGTGTTCAATTCCTACCGATTGGGACAGCATCCCACCAATTGGACATCGTTCGTATATCGGCGCAGGAGCATTCTTTGAGCACGTCAGTCAGTGAGAACCCACCCAAGCCCGAGGACGGTGGCGCAGATACCGTCGCCGGAGTGCCACGCAGCCGAATCGTGGTTGCCAGCATGGTGGGTACGTCCATCGAGTTCTACGACTTCTACATCTATGCAACCGCGGCAGTATCGGTGTTCCCGCACCTGTTCTTTCCGAAGGGCAACGACACCACCGCGCTTCTCGCGTCGTTGGCGACGTTCGGACTCGCGTTTGTCGCCCGCCCCCTCGGCTCGATCCTTTTCGGACACTTCGGGGACCGCGTCGGACGCAAGGCAACCCTGGTCGGCTCGCTGCTGACGATGGGCATCGCGACCTTCCTCATCGGTCTGCTGCCCACCTATCACCAGATCGGTCTGCTGGCCCCGGCGTTGTTGGCGCTCATGCGCTTCTGTCAGGGCCTCGGACTCGGCGGTGAATGGTCGGGTGCTGCTCTACTCGCGACCGAGACCGCCAAGGAAGGCAAGCGGGCCTGGGCGGCGATGTGGCCGCAACTCGGTGCCCCCATCGGCTTCTTCATGGCCAACGGCCTGTTCCTGATCATCACGCTGTTCATGAACCACGACAATTCCAGCCCGGACCTCGAGGGCGCGTTCCTGAGCTGGGGTTGGCGAATTCCGTTCCTGCTCAGCGCAATCATGGTGATGATCGGCTTGTACGTACGGCTCAAGCTCGAGGAAACCCCGGTGTTCGCGCGCGCAGTCGAGCGCGGCGAGAAGGTCAAGACCCCGGTCGCCGAGGTGTTCAAGACCAGCTGGCGCCAGCTGATCATCGGTACGTTCGTGATGCTCGCGACGTACACGCTCTTCTACATCATGACCACCTGGGTGCTCAGTCACGGAACCGGCAAGACGGCGGCCGACGGTGGAACCGGTGCCGGCTTCAAGTACACCGATTTCCTTGTCCTGCAGCTGATCGCAGTCGTGTTCTTCGCTGCCGCCGTGCCGGTCTCGGGTTGGCTCGCCGACCGTTACGGGCGCCGGATCACGCTGCTGATCATCACCGGCCTGATCATGGTGTTCGGCTTGACCTTCGGCGTCTTCCTCGAACCGGACGGAATGAACGACGGACGCATGTTGGCGTTCCTCATCGTGGGCATGCTGCTCATGGGCCTGACCTTCGGTCCGATGAGTGCCGTTCTCCCGGAACTCTTCCCGACCAACGTCCGCTACACGGGCTCGGGAATTGCGTACAACACCGCCAGCATTCTGGGCGCTGCGGTGGCGCCGTTCATCGCCGTCTACCTTGCGAAGAACTACGGCGTCGGCTGGGTCGGCATCTACCTCCTCGTGGCGGCGACACTGACTTTTGTTGCGCTGCTGGTCATGCGTGAGACAAAGGGTGAGTCGCTGGATAATGTAGGGGCATGACCCTGCTGTGCGCCTTTATTGACCCCCGGCGGTTAATAAAGGCGCACAGCAGTTGTCAGGGCTGAGCAGGTAGGACGTGCTCGCCGGTCTTGTCGGTGCTCAATGTCAAGGAACTGATGTACTGCTTCTCGCCGTTCGGGCCGGGAACGTTCGACGCGAGCATGTCGGGACGCTCGAACTCGACTCCGCTGACGCAGCACAAAAGCGTTTCGCCGGAGGGGTTTCCGTACTCGTCGAACATCGGTAGATCGATGCCGTCGTCAGTGCGTCGTAGGTAGTACTTGCCCTTGGTGGCGACGGCCAGGACCGGCGGCATCACCAGTGCGATGACGATCGCGACGATCGGGGAGAACGGCTTGATCGCCGAACCGAAAGCGCCGAAGAACACCAGGATCGACACTCCCGCAGCCAGCAGCATCGACACGAAGCCGACGGGGTTGACGTCGTAGAGCATCCCGCGTCGGAACTCGGGGACCTTCGGGGAGAGCTTCAACCAGTACTTGTTGATCGCGATGTCAGAGGCGACAACCACGACCCAGGCGATACCGCAGTTGGCGTAGAAGCCCAGGATCGTGTTGAGGAAGTCGAACATGTTGGCTTCCATCAAGATCAGTGCGATCGCCAGGTTGACCAGTACGAAGATCATGCGTCCCGGGTAGGTCTTGGTGACGCGGGTGTACGAGTTGGTCCAGGCCAGTGAGCCGGAGTACGCGTTGGTGACGTTGATCTTGATCTGGCTGATGACGACGAGGATCACGGCCAGCGTCATGGCCAGCCAGTGCGGCATCATGTCCTGGTAGATCTCGAGGAACTGGTGCACGGGCTGGTTGGCGATCGAGGATCCGTCGACGACGTTCGCGATGATGTACACGGCGAGGAACAGTCCGACGATCTGCTTGAACGCGCCGAAGATGACCCAGCCGGGCCCGGCGAGAATTACTGCAGCCCACCAACGACGGGTGTTCTCCGGTGTCTTGGGCGGCATGAAGCGCAAGTAATCGATCTGCTCGGCGATCTGCGCGATCAGCGACAGGCAGACACCCGCGGCCAACATCACCGAACCGAAGTTGACGCCCTTGCCGTTTGCGCCGTCCTCACCGCCGAATGCGAAGAACGCGCTCACCGAATCAGGGTGCTTGAACAGCAGATACAGGAACGGCAGCACCATCATGACGAGCCACAAAGGCGTCGTCCACACTTGGAGCTTTGCCAGAGCCTTCATGCCGTAGATGACCAGTGGAATGACCATCAGGGTCGAGACCGCGTAGCCGATCGAGAGCGGGATCCCGAGCCCCAGTTTCAAACCCTGGGCCATGATGGAACCCTCGAGCGCGAAGAAGATGAAAGTGAACGTCGCAAAGATGACGTTGGTGACCACCGAACCGTAGTAGCCGAAACCGCTTCCGCGCGTGATCAAATCGAGGTCGATGTTGTATCGCGCGGCATAGTAGGCGAGTGGGAAGCCGGTGGCCATGATGACGACGGCAAACACGGCGATGCCCAGCAGTGCGTTACCGGTGCCGTACGAGATGCCGATGTTGGCGCCGATCGAGAAGTCTGCGAGATACGCGATTCCGCCGAGCGCGGAGGTCGCGACCACGCCGGTTCCCCATTTGCGGTAACTGCGTGGCGCAAATCGGAGGGTGTAGTCCTCCAGAGTCTCCTTGAGTGCGGCGTTCTCACCGAGTTCTGCCCTGTCCGGCGCGCCGGCGGACACCTGCTCGTTCACTGCTGTCATGACGTCACTTCCCCTGGGTGCCTGTGCATGTGCACTTTGTGGTGCAGGCACCCAACCTAGGGAGGTGGCGTTACGCGGACATGTTTGAAATGTGTCGCCCACGTTGCGGATTCGATCCGCAACGTGAGCGAGCACTCATGGGACTTTCTTTACCTGTATCTGATCACCACCTGCCCGCGCTTGCAAGGCGAGTGGCTGCGTCCCGACCGGCCGAAGGTCGAGAACGGCGGCGGCCACCGGGTCGGCCAAGACGTTTCGGATGGTCCGGCGTAGGCCACGTGCTCCGTACACCGGGTCGAACCCGCGACGTTGCAACAGGGCGACGGCGCTGTCGTCTACCTCCACGTCGACGCCTCTCCTAGCCAGCCGAGCTGTGATCAGTCCGATTTCGAGCCGAGTGACCTGCTCCGCCGTCCGTTCGTCGAACTCGTCGAGGATCACGGTTTCGTCGATGCGGTTGAAGAACTCGGGGTCGAAGAACTTCTCCAACGCGCGCTGCACCAGATGATGACCGTGGCGTGGTCGATCGATGCGGACGCGATCGGCGATCTGTCGTAGGCGGGACCGTCGACGTTCCGCCACCGCAGCCGAACCGAGATTCGACGTCAGGAACACGTAGCTGTTGCGAAACGAGATCTTCTGCTGACCGTTCGCCAACCGGAGCTCGCCGTTGTCGAGGACCTGCAGGAGCGCGCGCAGCACGGTGGGGTCGGCCTTCTCCACTTCGTCGAACAGGACGATTCCGGGGGTGTACGGATCGCCCTCGACAGTGTTCTTGTCGAACAGTGTGAAGGACTCCTTGCTTCCGGCATATCCAGGCGGAGCCCCGGAAAACGATGCCGCATAGTGCTCTTGTGCTAGAGCATTCATGTCGATGCGGCACAGATCGTCGGGCCCTGACCGTAGTTCCGCGGCCACCCGCCGCACCAGCTCCGTCTTGCCGACGCCGGTGGGGCCGACCAGAAGGATGTTGGCGAGCGGACGCGTCGGATCCGTGGCACCGACATGCGCGATCGAAATTGCACGAACCACAGCGTCGACGGCGGCCTGTTGTCCGACGATCTTGGAACTGAGGGCCTTCGAGAGCTTGTGGGCGTCGAAGGCTCCTACCGGTGCGGGTTCGGTTGGTTCCTCGGCCGGTGGTGGTGCAGCTGCATTGTTCCGGTCATGGAGCATGTCGGTGATATACGGCACGGCAGGAATCCTTACGCTTCGATTGTCTTCTCGACCGGCAGGTTTCCGACGCGGCAATCCGCTACACCCACTGTGTCTCGGGTGATGGCCTCGACGCGTTCCTGAGCCTTCTGGGCGTCGGTGACCCACAGCTTGTAGAACTCGAACGGGCAGTCCGCGACGCCCTTGTCTCCGTCACCTGCTGCATGGACGCCGGAGTAGCCGCGGTGGAGGAGCTTGAAGATGTGGTTCTGGGATTGATCGTTCTCGCGCGCATCACGAATGGCCGAGACGGACAGCTGCGCGTACTGGATTCCGTATTCTTCCTCGCCGGTTTCGCCCAGCGTCCGACCGTCGAATCCGATGATCGCCGAGTGTCCGAAGTAGGAGTAGACGCCGTCGAATCCGGCCGCATTGGCAACTGCCACATAACAATTGTTGGCCCAGGCCATCGCCTTGGACATCATCACCTGCTGGTCCTTGGCGGGGTACATGTATCCCTGGCAGCGGACGATCAGTTCTGCGCCCTTCATTGCGCAGTCGCGCCAGATCTCCGGATAGTTGCCGTCGTCGCAGATGATCAGCGAAATCTTCAGCCCCTTGGGGCCCTCGGAAACGTAGGTGGTGTCACCGGGGTACCACCCTTCGATGGGGCACCAGGGCAGGATCTTTCGGTACTTCTGAACAATCTCGCCCTTGTTGTCGATGAGGATCAACGTGTTGTACGGCGGCTTGTTCGGGTGATCTTCGTGCTGTTCGCCGGTGATGGAGAAGATTCCCCACGTGTCGGCTTCGCGGCATGCGGCGGAGAAGATCGCGGTCTCGTCACCGGGGATGGTGGCCGCTGTCGCGTACATCTCCTCTTCGTCGTACATGATTCCCTGCGTGGAGTATTCGGGGAAGACCACGAGATCCATTCCGGGGAGACCGGTCTTCATGCCGATCATCATGTCGGCGATCTTGCGCGCGTTCTCGAGGACGCCGGCGCGATCGTGCAGGCGGGGCATTTTGTAATTGACCACTGCTACGCCGACTGTGTCGTTGCTCGAGGAGATGTCACCGTGTCGCATTGTCTTTCACTCCTTGGTTGTGTGGATCAGTTGAAGACTGGACGGGATTGGGGTACTGCGGCTTTGGGGGCGGCGAGGATCTTGGCCAGACCCAGGAGAATCAGAAGTGCTCCGGCCCAGCCGGCCGCGACGGCAGGCGTGGTGTGGAAGTTGTCGGTCAGCATCAGGAAGGCGGGAACCGTGCAGGTGGGCTGGCTCAGAAGGACTGCGGCCCAACCGGTGAAGCGGCCGAGATTTTCCCGGCCCAAGCCGAGCACCAGGAAGAACAGCGTCCAGAGTGCTGCCCACGCGAGCCAGATGACGCCGAATACCGGGTCGTTGCTCACCGTGAACGAGAGGAAGGAATACACGAGTGCGGCGCATGCGACGAACAGCGAGAACCACCCGATTCCTTCCGGCTCGAAGCCGGCGAGATTGCTGATGCCCACGTAGAGGTAGGTGAATCCGAATAGGTAGAGCCCCGAGGCCGCCAGGACGGCGCTCGAATCTCCCTGTGCCTGAATCAACATGACGGTGGGGACGACGCACTGAAGAGCGCCGACGAAGAGGTTGAGGACCGAGGCGGATCGAACGGGAACTGTGCCGAGCAGCATCAGTCCGTTGACGAAGAGGACGGCTCCCACGTAAAGCAAGCCAACACTGCCCATCGGGCACCTCCGGTTACTTTCGGGACGGGTTACTTTCAAATGAAATGATTCCAAATGAAACTAAGTGATGCGCGCCACAGAAGTCAAGAGGTGAATCTCAGGGAAAGATTTCAGAGGGTGGCGATGATCGAGAAGTCGAGTCCGTCGGCGACGGCAAGCTGAATCTTCTGCCGTGCAACACGATTGCGAAACTCGACGGTTCCGCGAGGTCCGTCGTACGCGGCGCCTTCGACGACGGCGTCCAGATCGTGCGGTTGTGTGCTGTCGGCGCGTCGAACCAGGGCTGAAAGGGTATGTATCCCTTCGTAACACGACTCGGCAGCATTGTTCAGTGCTGGGGCGTGCGCGCCATGCAGTGCAACGTAGCGTCCCAGCAGGTCCATGGAGTTGCCGTCGACCATCGACCGGAAGTATGCGGCGGAGGCAAACAGGTTTCGGGTTGCCCTAGGCCCGCTCGCGAGCAGCATGTTCTCTTCCATCAACGGGCTGAACCGGATCATCGATTCGTCGAGCCCGCGGCGGGCGAAGGCACGGTTGAAGTCGACGGCGTCCTGCCCGACGAGGAGCATGATCACGCCGTCGCAACTGGAGTTCGAGACGGTCTCGACCAACTGTTTCATGTTGCCGCGCCCCAGGTCGACAAACGAACCACCGACCAGGGTGAGATCGAGTTCGGCCGCGAACTGTCGGACGGCCCCGAGTGAGCTGTGGGGCCAGATGTAGTCGTCGCCCACGACAAACCACTTACGCGCTCCGACGTTGTCACGCAGCCACTTCAGAGCCGGCGCGATCTGCTGCCGTGGTGTCTCGCCCGAGCAGTAGATACCTGGTCTGACCTCGCCACCTTCGTAGAGCGAGGTGTACGAATACGGGATGCGGTCGGCGACCACTGGTGCAACCGCGTGTCGGACCGAGGAGATGTGCCAGCCGCTGACGGCGTCGATGTCGCCGGCGTCGAGTAGTTGTTGCACGCGGGCGGCGACGGCGCTCGGCGTCGCGCCGCCGTCGATCACTTCGATCTGGACTTCGCGTCCCAGCACGCCACCGGAGTTGTTGAGGTCGCGGGCGGCCAATTCGCTGATTGCTTCGCACGATGGACCGAACAGTCCGGCCGGTCCCTGGAGGGGAACCACCATGCCCAGGCGCCACACCGCGCTGCGCGCGCGTTCGAGCGCGCCGGTAGCGTTCATGCGTCGCCGCCGGAATCGGGAGTCAGCGGCCTGGCCTGGGTTACTATCATTTCATTTGAAAGTATTGCCCGAGAAGTGTGAACTACGCAACAGCGGGGGAGCGATCAGTGGGAAAAAGTGACTCCGGAATTCTCGATGCGTCGCTGACGACCGCGCTGGTCCGAGCAGCACGAATTGCCGCAGCAGCGGCGGAGAAGACGCTGGCGGCAGAGAATCTCACTCTCGATCACTGGATGACGCTCGAAGCCTTGGCGTCGACCGAGGGCTTGACTATGGCTGAGCTGCGCGATCGAACGGGAACACCGTCTCCGACGCTGACGCGAGTCGCGGACAAGCTGGTCTCGCTTGCGCTCATCTATCGCGAAGTCGGTGAGGACGACCGCCGGAAGGTGCGCGTGTTTCTCTCCTCGCGCGGAAAGTCCTTGCACAAGCGGGTTGCAGCAGATATTCGCGTGGCCGAGGAGTCCTGGCTGACGTCGAAAGAGGAATTGAAGCTGCGAGAGGGGCTACGCCCCTGTGCGCCTTTTTGGTAGTGGGGACTACCAAAAAGGCGCACGGGGGCCGAAGGCCCTATCTGCCGCGGATTGCGTCGAATACCTTGGGGTCGACCAGGGTCGAGGTGTCTCCGAGGTCGCGGCCTTCGGCGACGTCGCGCAGGAGGCGGCGCATGATCTTGCCGGACCGGGTCTTCGGCAGTTCCGGCACGATCGTGATCTGACGAGGTTTGGCGATGGGGCTGATGTCGGTGGAGACCTGAGCCTTGAGTTCGGCGATGAGGACGTCGCCGGTGTTCTCGACGCCTTCACGGAGGATGACGAACGCGACGATGCCCTGTCCGGTGGTCTCGTCGGCGGCACCGACGACGGCGGCTTCTGCGACTCCGTGATGGTTCACCAGTGCTGATTCCACTTCGGAGGTGGAGATGCGGTGCCCGGAGACGTTCATGACGTCGTCGACGCGGCCGAGGACCCAGAGTGCGCCGTCGTCGTCGTACTTGGCGCCGTCACCGGCGAAGTACCAGCCTTCTTCGGCGTAGCGTGACCAGTAGGTGTCGCGGTAGCGGTCCATATCGCCCCAGATGCCGCGCAGCATCGCCGGCCACGGCTCGTCGAGGACGAGGTAGCCGTTGCCGCCGGGGCCGAGGGGCTTGGCGTCGTCGTCGACGATCTTGGCGGAGATGCCGGGCAGTGGTGCCATGGCGGATCCGGGTTTGGTGGCGGTGATACCGGGGAGTGGCGAGATCATGATCGCGCCGGTCTCGGTCTGCCACCAGGTGTCGACGATGGGGGCTTTGTTGCCGCCGATGACCTCTCGGAACCAGCGCCACGCTTCGGGGTTGATGGGCTCGCCCACAGAGCCGAGGAGGCGGATCGAGGACAGGTCGTGGGCGTCGGGGATCTCGCGGCCCCACTTCATGAACGTGCGCACGAGGGTGGGTGCGGTGTAGTAGATGGAGACGCCGTACTTCTCGATGATGTCGAAGTGGCGGTGCTCGTTCGGGGAGTTGGGGGTGCCTTCGTAGACGACCTGGGTGACGCCGTTCGAGAGGGGTCCGTAGACGATGTAGGAGTGTCCGGTGACCCAGCCGATGTCTGCGGTGCACCAGTAGACGTCTTGTCCGGCTTTGTGATCGAAGACGTTGTGGTGGGTGTAGGAGGCTTGGGTGAGGTAGCCGCCGGAGGTGTGGATGATGCCCTTGGGCTTTCCGGTGGTGCCGGAGGTGTAGAGGATGAACAGGGGATGTTCGGCGTCGAAGGCCTGCGCTTCGTGTTCGGGTGAGGCCTGTGCGACGGTTTCGTGCCACCACAGGTCGCGGCCGTCGGTCCAGTCGACGTCGATGCCGGTCCGGTTGACCACCAACACGTTCTGCACCGATTCGGCGCCGGCGACGGATTCGTCGACCGCGGTCTTGATGGGTGCTGCGGCGCCGCGTCGCCACTGACCGTCGACGGTGACGACGAGTTTGGCTTGGGCGTCGTCGATGCGTGAGCGTAGGGCGGTGGCGGAGAATCCGGCGAAGACGACCGAGTGGGTCAGGCCGAGGCGGGCGCAGGCGAGCATGGTGACGATCGCTTCGGGGATCATCGGCATGTAGATCGCGACGCGGTCACCGGCGACGAGGCCGAGGTCGGTGAAAGTGTTTGCGGCGCGACTGACTTCGGCGAGGAGGTCGTTGTAGGTCAGATCGCGGGAATCGCCTGGTTCGCCTTCGAATGCGATGGCGACGCGGTCGCCGTTGCCGGCGAGGACGTGGCGGTCGACGCAGTTGTAGGCGACGTTGAGTTTTCCGCCGACGAACCACTTGGCGACGGGGGCGTCGGTCCAGTCGAGGACGTCGGTCCATTTTTCGTGCCAGTGAAGGCGCTCAGCTTGATTCGCCCAGAAAGCGAGGCGGTCGGTATCTGCGGCAGCCTGCAACTCCGGTCCCGCGTTGGCGGCCGCAGCGAACTCTGCGCTCGGCGGATATGCCTGGGGGACGTCTGTTTCGGCTGCGCTTGTCATGGCTGACGGCCTTCTTTCCACTTTGATCGACACTTTACTGACTCCGTGTGAGGGTAGTCACAAGCTCGCGCAAACGCACCGTTGCATCACGTTGCAACCCGTTGTCCTGCGACGATCGGTCGAATTGATGCGACGGGTGGTCGCTTCCGCCGACGAATGAATGTGTGCGAATTCAATTACCCCCAATTTTCCAACAATGGGTGCGGTGCGCGCTTCGAGCTCGATGTGTCTATTGTCAAACCATTATTCGACCGCAACTCGAAGTCACGTTCACTTTCAGTTGTAGGCGACACGACGCCGGCAGTTACGGCTGTCGGCAGGCCGCGAGCATGCTCGGGGTCACTTAGATGTGGAAGGAATTCCTTTGCGTATCTCACGCATAGCGACCGGCGCGGTCGCGCTCGGAATGACGGCAGTGCTGATCACGGCATGTTCGTCCGGCGATTCGTCGGGCGGATCGTCCAGTGGCGTCGTCAACGCCTGGGCGGGCGAGCCTCAGAACCCGTTGATCCCCACGAACACGAGCGAGAACATGGGCGGCCGCGTCCTCGACTCGCTGTTCTCCGGTCTCGTTTCGTACACCGCCGACGGCGGTACGGAGAACGAGGTTGCCGAGTCCATCGAGAGCACCGACGGTCAGAACTTCACCGTCAAGCTCAAGGACGGCTGGACCTTCACGGACGGCACCCCCGTCACCGCGAAGTCCTTCGTCGACGCCTGGAACTACGGCGCCCTCTCCACCAATGCTCAGCTTCAGGCTTCGTTCTTCGACCCGATCAAGGGCTACGACGAAGTTGCCGCCGAGGTACCGACGGCACAGACCATGTCGGGTCTGAAGGTCGTGGACGACTCCACCTTCACCATCGAACTCAAGCAGCCCGAGTCGGCGTTCCCCGATCGCCTCGGCTTCACGGCGTACTACCCGCTGCCGGAGGTCGCGTTCAAGGACATGGCCGCATTCGGTGAGAACCCGATCGGCAACGGCCCGTACAAGCTCGACGGAACCGGCGCGTGGCAGCACAACGTCCGCATCGACACCGTCGTGAACCCGGACTACAACGGCAACCGCAAGCCGAAGAACGCCGGCGTCGATTTCATCATGTACAACAGCCTCGACACGGCCTACACCGATCTCCTGGCCAACAACGTCGACGTTCTCGACCAGGTTCCGCCGAGCGCCGTCACGACCTTCGAGTCGGATCTGCCCGGACGCACCGTCAACCAGCCGTCGGCAACCATCGAGACGTTCACGATCCCGGGTCGCCTGCCGCACTTCAGCGGCGAAGAGGGCATGCTCCGCCGTCAGGCGATCTCGATGGCGATCAACCGCGATCAGATCACCCAGCAGATCTTCAACAAGACCAGGACGCCTGCACTCGACTTCACCAGCCCCGCAATCAAGGGCTGGAACGACTCGCTGACCGGCAACAGCAACCTGAAGTTCGATCCCGAGGCAGCCAAGGCCGCTTGGGCGAAGGCCGACGCGATCGCTCCGTGGACCGGCAGCTTCGAGATCGCTTACAACTCGGACGGCGGACACCAGGAATGGGTCGACGCCACGGCGAACAGCATCCGCAACACCCTCGGCATCGACGCGAAGGGCAAGCAGTACGCCACCTTCGCTCAGATCCGCACCGAAGCCACCAACCGCACCATCCAGAGCTCCTTCCGCTCCGGCTGGCAGGGTGACTACCCGCAGCAGTACGGCTTCCTGGCGCAGAACTACCAGACCGGCGGCAGCTCCAACGACGGTGAGTACTCCAACCCCGAGTTCGACCGCCTCCTGCGCGAATCGGCCGGCCAGACCGATCAGGCCAAGGCTCAGGAACTGCTCGATCAGGCTCAGGAAGTCCTGCTCAAGGACCTGCCCGCAGTTCCGACGTGGTACCGCAACGCTGCCAGTGGATGGTCGGAGAACGTCTCCAACGTGACCATCAGCTGGAACGGTGTTCCGGTCTACGAAGACATCGAAAAGAACTGACGCGTAGAACGATCCGCATCTGAAACATGAGTTCGGGACGGCAGGCGCCCTGCCTGCCGTCCCGAACTCGTGTTCACACCGGACTGTCCGCTGACGTACACGATCATCGACAAGGAGGTGATCCGATGCTCTGGTACATCGGTCGCCGAGTGCTTCAAATGATCCCGGTTTTTCTCGGGGCCACTCTTCTGATCTACGCCATGGTCTTCCTGCTTCCCGGTGATCCGATTGCCGCGTTGGCGGGCGACAAAGCGCTCAGTCCGGCTGTTGCACAGCAGCTTCGGGAGCGCTACCACCTCGACCTCCCCTTCTATCAGCAGTACCTGCTGTACCTGAAGGGCATCTTCACGCTGGACTTCGGCACGTCGTTCTCCGGACGACCTGTCAGTGAAGTTCTGGCACAGGCATTTCCGATCACGATGAAACTTGCCTTCATGGCACTGATAGTCGAGACGGTCTTCGGTGTCGGCTTCGGCCTCATCGCCGGCCTGCGTAAGGGCGGATTCTTCGACAGCACCGTCCTGCTGTTCAGCCTCGTTCTCATCGCCATCCCGATCTTCGTGATCGGCTTCCTGGCTCAGTTCTTCATCGGCGTCAAATGGGGCATCGTCCCGCCCACGGTCGGTGGCAACACCAGCTTTACCAATCTCCTACTCCCCGCCCTGGTTCTGGGTTCGGTCTCGTTCGCCTACGTACTGCGACTGACCCGAACGTCCGTGGCGGAGAACCTGAGTGCCGACTACGTGCGCACCGCCACCGCCAAGGGACTTTCCCGTGGACGAGTGGTTCGCGTACACGTGTTGCGCAACTCGCTGATCCCCGTGGTCACGTTCCTGGGCGCCGATCTCGCAACGTTGATGGGCGGCGCCATCGTCACCGAGGGCATCTTCAACATCAACGGCGTCGGCGGCACGATCTACCAGGCCGTGACCAGAGGTGAAGCGCCGACGGTGGTTTCGTTCGTCACCATCCTGATCGTGATCTACCTGATCGCGAATCTGCTCGTCGACCTCTTGTACGCCGCGCTCGATCCGAGGATCCGCTATGTCTGAGACCGTGAAGACCGGACGCGTCGTCCGGCAAAGTCATTTCGTGGCACCGCCCGAAGTTGCGGCACCGGGGGAGACGGACGCCGTCAAACTCGATCAGGCGCCGACGAGCATGTGGACCGACGCGTGGCGCGATCTGCGCAAGCGTCCCCTGTTCATCATCTCGACGATCATCATCCTCGCGGTCATCGTCATCGCAGCGTTTCCGGGCTTGTTCACGAGTACCGATCCGCGGTTCTGCGACCTGACCTACAGCATGCAGGGACCGACTTCCGGCCACTGGTTCGGATTCGACCGCCAGGGTTGTGACGTCTACTCGCGCACCATCTACGGTGCTCGCGCGTCCGTACTCGTGGGCGTCGGCGTCACTGCGTCGGTGCTGGTGATCGGAGTGATCTTCGGCGCGCTGTCCGGCTTCTACGGCGGCTGGACCGATTCGATTCTTTCCCGCGTGGCCGACATCTTCTTCGGTATCCCACTGATCCTCGCTGCCATCGTTCTGATGCAGCTGTTCACCGATCGCACCATCTGGACCGTCGTCGGCGTCCTGGCACTCTTCGGTTGGCCGCAGATGGCAAGAATTGCTCGAGGCGCGGTGATCTCGGCGAAGAACAACGATTACGTCATGGCTTCGGAAGCATTGGGTGTTTCGAAGCTCAAGACTCTGATCCGCCACGTCATCCCGAACTCGTTGGCGCCCATCATCGTGGTGGCCACCATCTCGCTCGGCACGTACATCGTTGCCGAGGCGACGCTGTCCTTCCTCGGTATCGGGCTTCCGTCCACCGAGGTTTCGTGGGGCGGCGACATCAGCAACGCTCAGGTGACGCTGCGTCAAGGATCAACGATTTTGTTCTACCCGGCAACGGCTTTGGCGATCACCGTCCTCGGATTCATCATGATGGGTGACGCACTGCGCGACGCCCTCGATCCCAAGTCTCGGAAGCGGTGAGCACGATGACCACCAAGGAAACTCTCACCTCGGAGGAAACTCCGTTGCTCGAGATTCGTGATCTCGAGGTGTCGTTCCAGTCCAATTCCGGTCCGGTTCCGGCAGTTCGAGGCGTCAGCCTGACGGTGTACCCGGGTCAGACGGTCGCCATCGTCGGCGAATCGGGCTCGGGTAAGTCCACCACCGCCCACTCGATCATCAATCTGCTTCCCGGCACCGGCAAGGTGACGGCAGGCGAGATCATCTTCGACGGCAAGGACATCTCGAAGCTTTCGGAGAAGGACTTCGTCCACATCCGGGGCAGCCAGATCGGTTTGGTTCCGCAGGACCCGATGTCGAATCTGAATCCCGTGTGGAAAGTGGGCTTCCAGATCGAGGAAGCACTGGCTGCCAACGGGATCGCCAAGGGTAAAGCTGCCAAGGTTCGCGCCGCCGAATTGCTCGAGGAGGCCGGCCTCGCCGAAGCCGAGAGCCGGTTGGGGCAGTACCCGCACGAGTTCTCGGGCGGTATGCGTCAGCGCGCACTCATCGCGATCGGGTTGTCTGCCCGTCCGAAGCTCCTGATCGCGGACGAGCCGACGTCGGCGCTCGACGTCACCGTCCAGCGTCAGATCCTCGATCACCTCGACGGTCTGACTACGGAACTCGGCACCGCCGTTCTGCTCATCACTCACGATCTGGGCCTGGCCGCCGAGCGCGCCGAGCACTTGATCGTGATGAGCAAGGGGCGCATCGTCGAATCCGGTCCGGCACTGGAGATTCTGAAGCGTCCACAGCATCCGTACACACAGAAGCTGGTCGCTGCTGCGCCGTCGTTGGCGTCGAAGCGACTCAGTTCTTCGGTAGCGCGCGCCGAGATTCGGGAACAGGCGGAAGGGGTCGCCGAAGCGGTCAAAGCCGAGGAAAGTACGGCAGAGTCCTTCGGCAAGGCGACCGACGACGTTCTTGTCGTCGATCATCTGACCAAGGTGTTCAAGCTGCGCAAGGGTTTCCGCAAGACCACTGACTTCACCGCAGTGAACGACGTGTCCTTCAAGGTCCGCCGCGGAACCACAACGGCGATCGTCGGTGAATCGGGTTCCGGTAAGTCGACGGTCGCGCAGATGGTCCTCGGCTTGCTCGAGCCCACGGCGGGCAACGTGGTTTTCGACGGTCAGGACGTGGCGAAACTCGGCGCGAAGGAAACCTTTGCGTTCCGCCGCCGAGTGCAGCCGATCTTCCAGAACCCCTACGGCACGCTCGACCCGATGTACTCGATCTACCGCACGATCGAGGAGCCGCTGCGTACCCACAAGGTCGGGACCAAGGCCGAGCGTGAGGCTCGCGTCCGCGAACTTCTCGACAAGGTCGGTCTGCCCCAGTCGGTCATGCGACGCTTCCCGAACGAGCTCTCCGGTGGACAGCGTCAGCGCGTCGCAATTGCGCGCGCGCTGGCTTTGCAGCCGGAGGTCGTGATCTGCGACGAGGCGGTCTCCGCTCTCGACGTGCTCGTTCAGGATCAGATCTTGACCCTGCTCAACGACCTGCAGGCAGAGTTCGGGTTGACGTACCTCTTCATCACGCACGACCTGGCCGTGGTTCGTCAGATCGCGGACAACGTCTTGGTGATGTCGCGTGGCTCGATCGTCGAATCGGCGCCGATCGACGACGTGTTCGGCAATCCGCAGCAGGACTACACGCGCAAGTTGCTCGACGCGATTCCCGGTGGGTCCATCAAGCTGGGAAGCTGACGCAACAGGTAGGTAGGCAAGTCCGCAGAGGGGCTGCAAGGGTACCGTCGTTGATCGTGACGGACCCCTTGCAGCCCCTCGTCGATCTTCCAGGCGTACGCGCCGCCGCCGATCATGCGCGCGACGCTCTGGGTGAGGTTCATCGGCACAAGACCAACCGTCGCGGTTGGCCCACCACTGCCGCCGAAGCCGCGGTTCGCGCTGCGCGAGCCTCCGCTTCATTGGCCGGTGGCACCACCGAATTGCCGGCCGAGGGCATGGCCGGTGACCCGATTCTCGCGGGTGCTCTGCGGGTAGCTCAGGCTCTGGACGGCGACAGCCTTCCGCTCATGGAGTCGACGTGGAAGCGCGCCCCACTGCAGGCTCTGGCCCGGCTGCACCTGTTGGCCGCGGCGGACCTCGTCGAGGACGCGGATCAACTGGGACGGCCACGGTCGGACCGCGGCGTGGGGGAGCGCTTGGACGCTCTCGCCCAACTCGTCACCGGCGGAACCAGTGCACCGGCGCCGGTTCTGGCAGCCGTCGTACACGGAGAACTCTTGGCGCTGAGCCCGTTCGGCACAGCTGACGGCATCGTCGCCCGCGCGGCCTCACGTCTGGTTGCGGTCTCGTCGGGGTTGGATCCGCACAATCTCGGGGTCCCCGAGGTCAGTTGGCTTCGGCGGCCGCAGGCGTACACGGACGGCGCGGCAGGATTCGCTTCGGGAAACCCGGCCGGCGTCGGCAGTTGGGTGATCCTGTGCTGCGGTGCGCTCGAAGCCGGTGCGCGAGAAGCGACTTCGATTGCCGACGCAGCTACCGGGTAGTCCGGGACAATTGCGCCTGTCGGAACATAACGAACGGGCGGCGCTGCCGATAAATCGACTTCGCCGCCCGTCAGCACGGACTACTCGTTACCAAGCGTGCTCGGTGGGTTGTGTGGGTGGCCTCGGCGAGGGATCGTACTTTCTGAGGTCGTCCCCGCAACCTGTGTGGGGTCCTCGCTCAAATTGAACGAATCTCGCAGGCCCACAACGCTTCTGCCCTTATAGTGGCTTGTGCTCCGCGTGGGTGCCCTAGTGCCCGTGCTAGGAATTTCAGTTGGGGAAACGGTCCTTCTCTTCCGAGCCGTTCCTGGCCTTCCGTTCTTCCGTAACTCCTTTGTACCCTGTGTCCGGGCTCACAGCAAGTACCAATTTTTGTTTGTGGGCCTTGGATTTCAGCGTTTCCGGCGTAGTAGCCCGAAGGTCATGGCGCCGGCCACCACAGCTACGATTCCCACCGCGGCAGTAGTGGCCACCGTCGTCGTGGATTGGGCCGACAGCCGCGCACGAAGTGAGACCGGATTCGAGAAAGTCAGTATGGGCCAACCGTTTACGGCTGCTTCCTTGCGCAATGCGCGATCGGGGTTGACCGCGGTGGGATGTCCGACCGCCTCGAGCATGGGTAAATCGGTCACCGAGTCGGAGTAGGCGTAACTGGCGGCGAGGTCGTAGCCGTCCTCGGCGGCGAGTTTTTCCATCGCCTCGACCTTGCCCGGACCGTAGCAGTAGAAGTCGACCTCGCCGGTGTAGTGGCCGTTTTCTTCCCTCATCGACGTCGCGACGGAATGGGTGGCTCCGAGGGCGCGGGCGATCGGTGCGACGATCTCTTCACCCGAGGCCGACACCACGATGACGTCGTGTCCACGCAGCTTGTGATCTGCGATCAGATCGGCCGCCTCGGCGAAGACGAGTGGGTCGACGATGTCGTGCAGAGTTTCCGCGACGATGGCCTTCACCTGCTCCACGTCCCAACCCGCACACATCGCCGTCAGGTGTTCGCGCATGCGCTCCATCTGATCGTGATCGGCGCCGGACAGTAGGAACAGGAATTGTGCATAGCTGCTCTTGAGAACCGAGCGTCGATTGATCAGACCCTGGGCGAAGAATGGCTTGCTGAACGCCAGGGTGCTCGACTTCGCGATGATCGTTTTGTCCAAATCGAAGAAAGCGGCTGTCCGCCCGGTATTCAGTCCGTTCGAAGGCTTGTCGGTCACAGGAATGAGGATAGTCCGACAGGCGGTTCGGGTGCTCCTCGGCAAGCATCCTCTTTCGGCGAAAAACAGCAGTTCAGTGCAGCTCAGGCTTGCGTTTCTCGCCGATGTCGGGTGTAAGATCGTTGCTGTTCGATTCGTTCGAACTAGTTCAGCCCGACCCCCCGGGGCTGAACTCAGACGGCCCCCGCCTCCTCCCCCCATTGGCGGGGGTCGTCCTCTGTCTCAGGCCCGTTTCTCCACAACTTCGTAGTTGTCCACAGGGTCGTTCACCGCACTGTTTTCGGTGCCCGTGCTCGTTCAGGCTCTGCAGTCATGAACACGACGATCAATTCCCGGGAAACCGGCGCTTGCATTCTGGTTCTCGTCGACGACGCGAAGGTCCTCGCGAGTGTGCGACGCGTCGCTGCCGCGGTGGACCGCCGTCTGGACGAGGCCGAGCATCCCGTGTCCCGGCAACAGTGGAACCGCGCTTCGGCGGTCGTATTGGACGCGTCGGCTGCGCGAGATGCTCTGGCTCGTTCCCCGAGGCGAACGCGAGTGTTCCTCGTATGCGACGGCACCCCGACCGTCGAAGATTGGAAGAGTGCCACAGCGATCGGAGCCGACAGCGTTCTGTCTCTGCCCGAAGAGGAGAACGCGTTGGTCGCAGTTCTGGCCGACCACGTCGACGTGGGTGGCGACGGCACCGTCGTGAGCGTGGTGGGTGGTTGCGGCGGCGGCGGAGCCTCGGCAACTGCGGCGGCTGTCGCGCTGACGTCGGCGGCGCGTCACGTCCCGACGCTCCTGGTGGACGTCGACGCGCTCGGTTCCGGCGCCGACGTCCTGTTGGGTATCGAGACGGCCCCCGGATTGCGCTGGGGTGCGCTGACCGTCGAGGGCGGACGGTTGGCACCGGATGCGCTGCGTGATGCGTTGCCGGCAAAGGGAAAGTTCTTGAGGGTTCTGGCGAGCAGTCGACGTGAGATCGACGGTCCGACGGTGACCGCTGTTCGCGCCGTGCTGGACGCAGGTCGCAGATCCGGCGGACTCGTGGTCTGCGACCTGCCGCGTAACCCCAGCGAAGTCGGCCAGGCTGTACTGGAGATCTCTGATTTTGTCCTCGTCGTGGTTCCGGCCACCGTGGCCGCGTGTGTCGCTGCCGAGAAGGTCGGGGCCTGGGTGATGCGACACAACTCCAACGTCGGACTCGTCGTGCGTGGGCCGGCGCCGGGAGGGCTACGCGGTGCCGATGTGGCAGACATGCTCGGCCTGACCCTGACTGCCGTCATGCGTGGCCACCGTTCGCTGGCACCGATGCTCGAGCGCGGCGGCCTCGAATTGACCCGTGGTTGTCCGTTGAGTGTGGCGGCAGCAGCGGTACTCGATGCCGTTGAATCCGGAGCACGCCCGCGCAGGGCTGCGGCATGAGTGCGTTGGTCACGGCCGAACTGCTCGACCGCGTTCGCGAGCGATTGACGGCGTCGTCGGTCGCCGAGCCGACGGCAGCCACCGTTGCCGATGCCGTACGAGCCGAGTCCTCCGGCGTTCTGGCGGACACCGACCTGTTGGAGGTCGTCAGGGTGCTCCAGACGGAACTGACGGGCGCGGGGCCGCTCGAACCCCTGCTGCACGAACCCAGTGTCGCCGACGTACTGGTGACCGCACCGGATCAGGTCTGGGTGGACCGCGGGGTCGGCCTCGAAAGGTCAGCGGTGCGGTTCACCGACGAGGCAGCTGTGCGTCGACTGGCGCAACGGTTGGCGCTGTCGGCAGGTCGACGCCTCGACGACGCCCAACCGTGGGTCGACGGGCGCCTGCGGGGCGTCGGCGACGGGCACTTCGGGGTGCGACTGCACGCCGTACTGGCACCGGTGGCCCAGGGCGGAACCTGCGTGTCACTGCGAGTGCTGCGGCCGGCGACACAGGGCCTCGACGCGCTGTGCGCTCACGGCGCGGTGGAACCGGACGCGCGCGAACTCCTGAATCACATCATCTCTTCTCGCTTGGCTTTTCTGGTGATCGGCGGGACTGGCGCGGGAAAGACCACGTTGTTGTCCGCAATGCTCGGCGCCGTCGACCCGCGCGAGCGAATTGTCTGCGTCGAGGACGCGGCCGAACTCGCACCGCCGCATCCGCACGTCGTCCGCCTCGTGGCACGAGCTCCCAACGTGGAGGGCGTCGGAGAGGTGACGGTGCGGGATCTGGTTCGGCAGGCTCTGCGGATGCGTCCCGATCGCATCGTCGTCGGTGAGGTTCGCGGCGCGGAGGTGACGGATCTGCTCACGGCGATGAACACCGGCCACGACGGCGGGGCCGGCACCGTCCACGCCAATTCGCCCGAAGAGGTGCCGGCCAGGCTCGAGGCGTTGGCTGCGCTCGGCGGTATGGATCGCCACGCGTTGCACAGTCAACTTGCCGCGGCGGTTCAAGTGATCTTGCACGTGCACAGGTTGGCAGACGGATCGAGGCGTCTCGAACAGATCGGCGTCATCGAGCGCAGTGCGGACGGATACGTGCGAATCATGCAGGCGTGGCCGGACGGCGGTTCGGGTCGTGAGCGGCTCGAGCGGATGTTCAGGCTTCGCAATCGGGAGGTCAGAGCGTGACAGTTTCTCTCTTGGTCTTCGCGTTGGCGGTCTCGATTACGCCGGTGCGGGATTCACGAGCTCGGCTCGCGACATACAACCCGAGTATCCACAAGCCCTCCCGGCAAATTCCATGGGACTTCGTCGCCGCATTTCTCGCGATTTCGGCCGCGTGGGTTCTCGGAGGTCTTTCGGCAGGGTGCGCGGCGGTCGTCCTCGTCGGAACACTGATCTTTCGTGGCCAACGCACGAAGGCGGCCGAAAACCGGGACCTCTCACAGAAGATGCTGCTCGCCGGTTTGGAGGTGCTGATCGCCGAGTTGAGCGTCGGCGCACATCCTGCAGCGGCCAGTTCTGTTGCAGGCGAGGAATGTACCGGCGAAGTGAGCGCGGTGTTCCGGTCCGCTGGGGCGAGGGCGCGTCTCGGCGGTTCTGCCGCAGCGGCCTTCGTGGTACCGGATTCCGGCATCGAGCGTGAGTTCTCCCGCATCGGATCCGTCTGGCGGGTCGCAGACCAACACGGGCTGGCTCTGGCGGAACTACTCGGCGCCGTCCGGACGGACATGTTGGGACGTAGACGCTTTCGTCAACGCACCGAAGCCGGGTTGGCGGGCGCTCGGGCGACCGCTGCGGTGCTGGCCTTTCTCCCGCTGTTGGGGATCGGTCTCGGACAGTTGATGGGTGCGTCGCCGTTGCGCGTGCTGTTCGGAGGCGGGCTCGGCGGAGTGCTCCTCGTGATCGGAACCGCTTGTGTCTCAGCTGGTTTGCTCTGGACTGATCAGATAACTGCAAAGGTGACGTCGTGAACTGGGTGTCGGCGGTGATGATCGCATTGGCGCTCGTGGTCGTTCCCGATCGTCGTGGTGCTTCGGCCAGGGTGGCAGGGGTACTCCTCGCGAGCACGATGACGGAACCCGAGGCTCCAGTAGCGGACAAGCCGGATCCACTGGCGGTAGCAGCAAGCCTCGATCTTCTCGGAGCTTGCCTACGCGCTGGGCTTCCCGTCTCCGCCGCGATCACTGCGATGGCGGCGACCGCGCCGAAACCGATGGCCGACTCGCTTCGCCGCGTCGCCGACCTTCTTGCGCTCGGCGCCGATCCCGACGCAGCGTGGAGCGAGGCCGCTCTCGATCCGGATACCGAAGCTCTGGCCAGGATGGCCCGGCGTTCGGCGCGTTCGGGTTCGTCGTTGTCCTCGTCCATGACCGAGCTCGCCGAGCGTAGTCGCGGTGAGGCCGAGGATCTGGCGGCTGCCGCTGCCGAACGCGCGGGAGTGTTGATCAGCGGCCCACTCGGGCTGTGTTTCCTGCCCGCCTTCATCGCCTTGGGCATCGTCCCGGTGGTGATCGGGCTTGCCACGACTGTGCTCGGTAACGGCCTGCTGTGAGCCGGATCCGAGTGAAAGCTCCTGCGGCAGAAGTGCTGCCACAGGTTTCGATTGAAGGGGGAGAAATGATTTCGAAGACGTTGAGGTCGGTGTCAGCCAGATTTGCCCTGTTGGTTGCCGAGGACGACGGCATGTCCACCGCGGAGTACGCGATCGGCACCATCGCTGCCGCGGCGTTCGGAGCCGTCCTGTACACCGTGGTCACCGGTGACTCCATTGTCTCGGCACTGACGGGCATCATCGACAAGGCTCTCAAGACGGCGGTGTGATGTTGTCCACGAGAGGTATTCGGCAAGCCGACGACGGAGCCGTGACGGTGGAGGCCGCGATTGCTCTGGCTTCGATCGTCACCGTGGTCGTGCTGTGTATCGGCGGTGTACTCGCGGTGTCGATGCAGGTTCGGTGTGTTGACGCCGCTCGTGAGGCTGCACGTCTGGTGGCTCGTGGTGATCGTGAGTCTGCGGTTGCCACGGCCCGTCGGATCGCACCCGAAGATGCGTCGATCTCGGTGGAGATCGTGGACGGCTTTGCGGTGGCCGTTGTCAGCGCCGAAAGTACGTTGCTGCCGTTGGTCGACATTTCTTCCGAGGCGGTGGCAGCAGTGGAACCGGGGGTGGAGGAGGGGTGAACCTACGTGACGACGAAGGTGTTGCCACGGTTCTGGCATGCTGCATTCTGGCGGCGATCGTGCTGGTGACCGGCGGGATACTGCATGTCGGGTCCGCGGTGGTGGCCAGGCACACGGCGCAGTCGGCGGCTGATCTTTCGGCCCTCGGCGGGGCGGGCGCCTTGGACGGCGGTGACAAGGCGGCGTGTGAGATGTCCGCGGCGATCGCGGAGCGGATGAGTACGGTGCTCGAGGAGTGCGATGTCCAGGGGTGGGATGTAGTGGTCGAGATACGCGCACCGGCGTTGTTGTCGGGCTTCGGGATCGGCGATGCGCAGGCTTTCGCCCGTGCGGGTCCGGTCAGCTGATCTTGTCTCAGCCGTTCGCGTCTCAGCTGATTGTGTCGATGACGGCGGTCAGAACCTTCACCGCGCCGTCTTTGTCGAGTGGGTCGTTTCCGTTGCCGCACTTGGGTGAATAGACGCAAGACGGGCATCCGTGAGCGCACTCGCAGGACAGTATGGCGTCGCGCGTCGCGGTGAGCCACCGTGACAGTTCGCTGTGCCCCCGGTCGGCGAACCCGGCGCCGCCGGCATGACCGTCGTAGACGAAGACCGTCGGGAGTCCGGTGTCCGCGTGCATGGCCGTCGATACTCCGCCGATGTCTCCGCGGTCGCAGATCGCCACCAGTGGCAGAAGTCCGATCGCGGCATGTTCGGCGGCATGCAGTGATCCGGGGAACCGCTCGGGCGGCACCCCGATGGATACGAGGAGTTCCGGTGTGACCGTGTACATCACTGCCCTGGTGGGCAAAGTGTGTGCGGGCATGTCGAGTTCGATCGAGTCGAGGACTTCACCCGAAGTCAACCGTCGTAGGTACCCGACGACTTGGTGTGTCACCTCGACCTGGACGAGAGCGACGGCGATGTCGCCGTAGTTCTTGTGCTCGAGTTGTTCGGTGATCGTGATTTCGGTGGTCTCGCGGGCCGAGGTGGTCCAGTCAGGATTCTCGGTGTGTACCAGTGCGAGTCCGACGTCGAGGTCCAGTTCGTCGACGACGTAGGTCTCGCCTTGATGGATGTGCACGGCACCAGGATGAACTGTGGCGGGAGCGCGGCCCGCGTCGACAGTGCCCAGCATCCGGCCGGATTCACCGTCGACAATGGCCACTTGAGTTCCGATACCGCCGCGAATGTCCAAAGAGCCGTGGGGGTTCGAATCAGCGGTGACGAACCATCCGTGCTTTCGGCGTCGGATCTTGCCTTCCTCCGACAGTCTGGTCAGAACCTCGAGAGCCCCGAATGCGTCCACCTCGGCATCGGAAAGTGGGAGTTCCATTGCTGCGCAGAGAAGTTGTGGTCCTAGAACGTACGGATTTCCGGGATCTGTCACCGTCGCCTCGACGGGTTTGTCCAGTACCGCCGACGGATGGTGAACGAGGTAGGTGTCGAGTGGATCGTCGCGTGCGATCAACACGACGAGTGAACCCTCCCCGCGTCGCCCGGAGCGACCGGCTTGCTGCCAGAACGAGGCGACGGTGCCCGGGAAGCCTGCCACGACAACGGCGTCGAGGCCTGCGATGTCGACGCCGAGCTCCAGTGCATTGGTGGTGGCTGCGCCCAGCAGTGTGCCGTCGGCGAGTGCAGCTTCAAGTTCGCGTCGGTCCTCGGCCAGATATCCGGCGCGATACGACGCGACTCGCTCGGCGAGGTCCGGGTCCACCTCGGCAAGTAGACGTTTGGTGGCCATCGCGGTCAGCTCGGCGCCGCGGCGGGAGCGAACGAAGGTGAGAGTGCGGGCGCCCTCGATCATGAGGTCGGCCATGATCCGCGCAGCTTCCGCACCCGCGGGACGTCGTACCGGGCTACCGTTTTCGCCGGTCAATGCTTCGAGCAGCGGCGGTTCCCACAGTGCGACGGTACGTGGGCCGTGCGGCGATCCGTCTTCCGTGACCTCGGTGCAGTGGGCGCCGATCAGTCGCGAGGCTGCCGCGCCGGGATCTGCTGTGGTTGCGCTGGCCAGGATGAAGGTGGGTTCGGCGCCGTAACGGGCCGCAATCCTGCGCAGTCGCCGGATCACGAGCGCGACGTTCGATCCGAAGACTCCCCTGTAAGAGTGGCATTCGTCGATGATCACGTATTTCAGGTTGCGGAAGAAGTGCGCCCATCGCTGATGGGTCCGGAGCAGTGAAATGTGGATCATGTCGGGGTTGGTGAAGAGCCAGCGCGAGTTCTCGCGCGCCCAGGTGCGGAGTTCTTGCGAGGTGTCGCCGTCGTACGCACTGGCGTTGGTGCTGCGAAGTTCGACGTCGAAGTCGGTGAGGGACAGCACCGCTCGCAGTTGATCCGAGCCCAGTGCTTTGGTGGGGGAGAGGTAGAGGGCTGTTGCGAGCGGATCGGTTGCCATGGCCGTCAGCACCGGGAGTTGGTATGCCAGAGACTTACCCGACGCGGTACCGGTGGCTACGACCACGTGTTTTCCCGCGTACGCGAGGTCGGCGGCCTCACTCTGGTGGATCCACGGGGACCGCACGCTGTGCTCGGCGAGCGCACGTACGACGCTGGGGTGCACCCACTCCGGCCATTCGGTGAACTCGGCTACGCGAGCAGGTAACTGCGCGGTGAACATCAGTGGTTTTTCGCTTCCACTGACCCCGGCGACGACGCGATCGAGCAGCATCTGCCCGTAGGTCTCGCCAGGCTTCCCTCCCGGGGCGGGGATCGGGGAAGGTGCGTTCACGTGACTCTCCGGGCTCGGCGTTGGGGTGTGGCGGCAATCGGAAACTGTCGCTACCTGCAGTTTTGATGATACGCAACGGTCGGCGGTCTTGGTGGAACCGGGTGCTCGGCGCGCAAGCGGGAAACCACGATCGTGGGCTGTTTTTCTCGTAGCGAACTTTTAACGTTTTTAGTTCCCTTTTCGACTGTTGTGCACGCGGAGAACATGGTTGACTGACAATCGGTCGCAGCTTCTGTGTTCGTAGGCTTGAGAAAGTGCACGCTCGCAGGATCGTTGTTGCGGGCGCGGTGCTCTGCCTTTCCTGAGGGGGAAATAAAGACGTACAGCGGTCGGAACCGGCCCGGTGGACTGTAAGGGCTGTTCACCGAATCCGGTGTTAGAAAGAGAAGGAAAAGCATGGCACAGGGCACTGTGAAGTGGTTCAACGCTGAAAAGGGCTTCGGCTTCATCGCTCCCGAAGACGGTTCCGCAGACGTCTTCGTTCACTACTCCGAAATTCAGGGCAACGGCTTCCGTACCCTCGAGGAGAACCAGCGTGTGGAGTTCGAGGTCGGCCAGGGCACCAAGGGTCCCCAAGCTACCGGCGTTCGCGCGGTCTGATTTTTCCGCTCACTTGCTGAGCGAATAGTTCGGACAGTATTTGTCCCCCATCGCATCCGTGCGGTGGGGGACAAATCTTTTCGGTGCAAGCAAGTACCTTCTCCGCCCGGAGCGAATACACGCAGCTGTTCGACCTCGGCCGGTCGTCTAGGCCGTCACTACCTTCGTGGCTTACGTTTCACTCTGTGAGCCAACTGTCCTTTTTCTCTGCCGAGTCGATTCCACCTGCCGTGACGGACCTTGCCGGAATGCTGGCCGGACCAGGTCAGGTCGTGACCTCGGAGGATCGTGCCCGAATCTCGATCGTCGTGGATCGGGACTGGCGAGCGCAGGCCGTTGCCGAGTTGATCGCGCAGTGCGGACTCGGGGCCGAGGTGACGCGCAGTGAAGAAGGCAGCCCACTGGTCCGCACTCAGTCGACGCCCGCACTCCTTCCGCTGTCCGTGCAGTGGACCAAGGGAGCTGTGAAGGCAGTGCCGGTCGGTTGGGTACCGAACTCCCGCCAACTCCGGGTGTGGGCCGTCGCGGCCGGCAGGCTCGAAGAAGGCGGCGAGCGATTCGTGTTCGGCCTCGACCCCCATGCCAAGGAGACACACGCACCGCTGGCTCAGGCCTTGATGAGGGTTGGTATCGCGCCGACTCAACTGGGTAACCGGACACCGGGTCCGGGGCTCCGTGTGTCGGGAAAGAAGAGACTGACAAAGCTCGTCGAATACCTCGGTGAGGCGCCGAAACACGTCGACACTTCGGTCGCCTGGCCGCACGTCTGACAGTGCTCTTGCCTCGCGTCCGACGGTGCTCATGCCGCGTGTCCGGCGGTGCTCATGCCGCGTGTCCGACGGAGCCCATACTGTACTGATCTGCACGAATGTCTTGCGGGTATGTCACTCTGTAAAGAGAGACACGGGGTATAACTTGCTCCACACGTCTAGTTCTGAAGATCTGCCGACGGCAGTGAACGTCCAAAGGAAGGCTCGGGCAGCAGGTGGCTAAAGCGGACAACGGCAGCGGTCAGGGAGCGTCCGGTAACCCTCGTCGCCTCGTGATCGTCGAGTCACCGACCAAGGCGCGCAAAATCGCTCCCTACCTCGGTAAGGACTACGTCGTCGAGGCATCGGTCGGTCACATTCGCGACCTGCCACGCGGCGCAGCAGACGTTCCGGCCAAGTACAAGGGCGAGTCCTGGGCCCGCCTCGGCGTCAACGTCGATCACGACTTCGAGCCGCTCTATGTCGTGAGCCCGGAAAAGAAGGGCAAGGTCGCCGAACTCAAGTCTCTGTTGAAGGACGCCGACGAGCTCTTCCTCGCAACTGACCCCGACCGCGAGGGCGAGGCAATCGCCTGGCATCTCCTCGAGACTCTCAAGCCCAAGATTCCGGTTCGTCGAATGGTCTTCCACGAGATCACCGAGCCGGCAATCCGTGCTGCTGCCGAAGACACCCGCGAACTCGACACCGACCTCGTCGACGCTCAGGAAACCCGCCGCATCCTCGACCGTCTCTACGGTTACGAGGTCAGCCCGGTTCTCTGGAAGAAGGTCATGCCGAAGCTCTCGGCCGGCCGCGTCCAGTCGGTGGCCACTCGCGTCATCGTCCAGCGCGAACGCGAGCGCATGGCGTTCAAGTCGGCGTCGTACTGGGATATTTCCGCGACGCTCGACGCCGGTGCAGAGGCCAGTCCGCGCAGTTTCGGCGCACGCCTGGTCTCCGTCGACGGTTCGCGTGTCGCCTCCGGTCGCGATTTCGGAGCTGACGGAAAGCTCAAGGGCAGCGCGGTCACCGTGCTCGACGAGGCGTATGCGCGTCGTCTCGCGGAAGCGTTGCAGGGCGTCGACCTCACGGTGTCGTCCGCCGAGGACAAGCCGTACACCCGTAAGCCGTACCCGCCGTTCATGACGTCGACGCTCCAGCAGGAAGCCGGACGCAAGCTTCGTTTCACGTCCGAGCGCGCCATGCGTATCGCGCAGCGTCTGTACGAAAACGGCTACATCACTTACATGCGTACCGACTCGACGACGCTCTCGGAGTCGGCGATCGCTGCCGCTCGAGCGCAGGCCACCGAGTTGTACGGTCCGGAATACGTGCATCCGACGCCGCGTCAGTACACCCGCAAGGTCAAGAACGCGCAGGAAGCGCACGAGGCGATTCGCCCCGCCGGCGACGTGTTCCAGACCCCGGGTCAGCTGCACTCCAAGCTCGATTCCGACGAGTTCAAGCTGTACGAACTGATCTGGCAGCGCACCGTCGCTTCACAGATGGCCGACGCCCGAGGTACGACGTTGACGCTCCGCATCTCCGGCACTGCAGGCACCGGCGAGGACTGCACGTTCTCCGCTTCCGGTCGCACCATCGTGTTCGCCGGCTTCCTCAAGGCTTACGTCGAAAGTGTCGACGAAGAGGCCGGCGGTCAGTCCGACGACGCCGAATCCAGGCTTCCGGTACTGGTCAAAGGCCAGGAAGTCACGGCCACCAAGCTCGATCCGGACGGGCACAGCACCAACCCGCCCGCTCGCTACACAGAAGCCAGCCTGATCAAGACGCTCGAAGAACTCGGCATCGGCCGTCCTTCGACTTACTCGTCGATCATCAAGACCATTCTCGATCGCGGATACGTCTATAAGCGTGGCAGCGCGCTGGTTCCGTCCTGGGTGGCGTTTGCCGTCATCGGACTGCTCGAGGTGCACTTCGGCCGGCTGGTCGACTTCGACTTCACGGCAGGAATGGAAGACGATCTCGACGCGATCGCCGGCGGCCGCGAGCAGCGTGGCAACTGGCTGAGCAGCTTCTACTTCGGCGGCGAGACAGGCGCAGAAGGTTCGGTGGCCCGCGAGGGCGGGCTGAAGAAGATGGTCGGTGTCAACCTCGAGGAGATCGACGCTCGCGAGGTCAACTCCATCCGTCTCTTCGACGACGCCGAGGGCCGCGAGGTTCACGTGCGCGTCGGCCGGTTCGGCCCGTATCTCGAGCGCATGGTTCAGAATCCGGATGATCCCGAAGGCGATCTGATCTCGCAGCGGGCCAATCTTCCCGATGACCTGCCGCCGGACGAGCTCACCCCCGAGTACGCCGAGAAGCTGTTCTCGACGCCTCAAGAGGGCCGCAAGCTGGGCGTCGACCCACTGACGGGCCACGAGATCGTCGCGAAGGAGGGCCGCTTCGGTCCCTACGTGACCGAGATCCTGCCCGAGCCTCCGGCCGAACCGGAACCGGACATCGTTCCCGTTCCCGAGCCGGAAGAAATCAGTTCGGGCAGTACCAAGACTGCGGTGAAGAAGGCCGCGGCCAAGAAGGCGCCGGCGAAGAAGGCTGCCAAGAAGGTCGCGGGCCCCAAGCCTCGGACGGGGTCGTTGCTCAAGTCCATGGACTTGGCGACGATCACCTTGGAAGATGCGCTTCGTCTGTTGTCGCTTCCTCGCGTCGTGGGTGTCGACCCCGAATCGAAGGAAGAGATCACTGCGCAGAACGGCCGTTACGGTCCGTACCTGAAAAAGGGCACGGACTCGCGCTCGCTCGCCAACGAAGAGCAGATGTTCACCGTCACGCTCGACGAGGCGCTCAAGATCTACGCCGAGCCGAAACGTCGTGGGCGTCAGGCGTCGGCAACGCCTCCGTTGCGTGAGTTGGGTGTCGATCCGGTCAGCGAGAAGCCGATGGTGATCAAGGACGGCCGTTTCGGTCCATATGTCACCGACGGCGAGACCAACGCCAGCCTTCGCAAGGACGACGACGTCGAATCCATTTCCGATGCTCGTGCGTCGGAGTTGCTGGCTGATCGTCGTGCTCGTGGCCCGGTCAAGAAGAAGGCAGCAGCCAAGAAGGCTCCGGCGAAGAAAGCCGCTGCCAAGAAGACTGCCGCCAAGAAGGCCCCGGCAAAGAAGGCAGCTGCCAAGAAGGCTCCGGCGAAGAAGGCAGCTGCCAAGAAGGCTCCGGCGAAGAAGGACTCGTAGGGCTTCGTCGGTGCCGACGGTTAGGGTTTTTGCATGAGTACTGAAGTGGCCGAACGAGGTGTGTTCGGTCGGCTGGTGGGTCAGCACGACGTCGAGAAAAGTCTGCGTGATGCTGCACTGTCGGCTCGCGGCGATTCCAGCGGCTCGGAAATGACTCACGCGTGGCTGTTCACCGGGCCACCTGGCTCGGGTCGTTCGGTTGCTGCTCTCTGCTTCGCCGCAGCCCTGCAATGCACCTCTGAGGGGGTACCAGGGTGTGGTGAGTGCCATGCGTGTACGACGACGATGGGTGGAACCCACGGTGACGTACGACGGATCATCCCCGACGGCCTGAGCATCAGCGTCAAAGGCATGCGCGAGATAGTCAACATCGCTTCGCGTCGGCCGACGACGGGCCGGTGGCAGGTCATCGTGGTCGAGGATGCCGATCGTTTGACCGAGGGCGCGGCCAACGCACTCCTGAAGGTTGTCGAGGAGCCACCGGACCGCACGGTCATCCTGCTCTGTGCGCCTACGACCGATCCGGAAGACATGTCTGTCACCTTGCGCTCGCGGTGCCGGCACATGCCGTTGGTGACGCCGTCCGTCGAATCGATCGCTCAGGTGCTGATCGACCGCGACGGCCTGGATCCGGAGCGGGCGAGAATCGCCGCATCGATAAGCGGCGGACATGTCGGTCGGGCTCGGCGCCTTGCTACTGACGAGAGTGCGCGGGACGAGCGTCAGCGTTCGTTGCGGCTAGCCGCAGACGCGATCGGTGCGTCGACGGCCTACAAGGCCGCCGAGAACCTGGTGAAGTCGATCGAGGCCGACACCAAGGCGTTCTACGCCGAACTCAAGGAACAGGAACTCGAAGAGCTCAAGGTCTCGTTGGGCGGCGGTGGTACCGGCAAGGGAACGGCCGGGACTCTGCGCGGATCGGCTGGTCTGATCAAAGACCTCGAAGCGCGTCAGAAATCGCGTGACACGCGGGCCCGCCGCGATCTCCTCGACCGGACCCTGATCGACTTGGCCGGCATGTACCGGGACGCACTTTCCTATTCACTGGGGTCGACGTCGACGGCGACCCATCCCGACATGGCTCGTCAGGCCTCCGAGTTGGCTGCCCGAACGTCCCCGGAGGGGTTGCTGAAGTGCATCGAAGCCGTGCTCGAATGCCGTGAGGCTGTCGACTTCAACGTCAAGTTGCAGTGGGCGCTCGACGCGATGGTTGCCTCCATCGGAGCCGCTTTCCGACCCCCGTTTTCGCGATCCGGGGGTTGACCAGATAGACTCGCCACCGCCGAAAGGCACGCTGCCTTAGCTCAGTCGGTAGAGCATTTCACTCGTAATGAAAAGGTCGAGAGTTCGATTCTCTCAGGCAGCTCGGCCAAGAGCCCCACACCCGGAAATCCGGATGTGGGGCTCTTGGCGTTTGTTCCCAACTCTTACGTATTTGCGGTTTATCCTGATTCTGGCGAATACGTGCCTGAGCAGGGGAGACTTCGATGTCGGATCAGAACTGGGGATCGGGCCAACCACCGCAGAATCCGCCGCCGTACGGGCAGATGCCGCCGATGCCGCCGCAGGGCTATCAGTCACCGACGCCCGCCTATCCGTACGCAACATGGATCTCTCGTGTTCTTGCGTCAATCCTCGATGGCTTTGTCGTTCCGCTTCCGGGCGTCATCCTCGCGATCATCGGGGCGGTGATCGCGTTCTCCGGATCCGAAGTGACCACCTACGACGACGGCAGCGTGAGCGCTGAGGGCGGCAATCCGGTCGGCGTGATCGTCATGGTCGTCGGCATACTGGCCATCTTCTTGATCGAGGTGTGGAATCTCGTCTTCAGACAAGGAAACACCGGACAGACGCTCGGCAAGAAGTGGCTGGGGATCTCTGTGATTCGGGAGTCCGACGGCGTACCTCTCGGACCGGTGGTGGCGCTGCTTCGTTGGGTCTTGATGGCGATCCTGGGTGGCGCCTGCTTCCTCAACTATCTCTGGCCGCTCTGGGACTCGAAGCACCAGTGCTGGCACGACATGGTGGTTCGATCGGTAGTCGTTCGGGCGAGCTAGTCGTTGCCGGGGTCTCTTACAGTGGGTGCCATGGAGTTGGAAGCGGTGGCAAGTCGAAGACGCGCGCTGGTCGCACCCGTCGGTGTCGCTGCCGTGGCCGTGACGGCCGCCGCCGTTCTCCATTTCCGCGATCCCCACAGTGCGGGTAGTTACGGCGTTTGTCCGATGTACGCGTTGACGGGATTGTGGTGCCCGGCGTGTGGTGGCCTTCGTGCGGTCAATGACCTGACTAATCTGGATCTTGGTGCCGCAGTGTCCAGCAACATCTTGATCGTGCCGTTTGTCGCGGTATTGGTGATCGCGTCGATCGGTTGGACAGTGCGCCGCTGGAAAGGCACGCGGGATCGCATGATCGTGCTTCGGCCGACCGTGACGATTGTGGTGCTCGGAGTTCTCGTTGCATTTACGGTTGTTCGAAACACCCCGTGGGGGAGCTGGCTCGCGCCGGCGTGACGGTAAGAGGTCGATATGGCAATGCAGGTTTTTTCGCTCATCGTTCTGCTCGGCGCGCTGATCATTCTGATTCCGACGGCACGACGTGTCTTCGGTAAGAAGGACGACGAGTAGGCCTCGACAACTGGCTCGGCGGGGAACATGCTGGCGGTATGGCGGATTCGTTGAAAGCTCGCGTCAAGGAGAAGCTGCTGCGGCAACTCGCCGAGGACGGCCGGCACCCGATCCAGGAAGCGGAGGGTGACGATCCCCGGTTGGTTTCGATCAACGACGACCTCGAAGCCTTGGAACAGGCCGGAGAAGGCGATCCGATCGTCGAAGAACTGGCCGAGAGGTACTGGGTTCCGTGAAGTTTACCGACTGCAGTGCTCTGACCTGGCGATTTGGTGTTGTGTTGATCTTCGCGTAACTTTGTCCAGGTCAGAGCGACACGGACACCGACTCCCGCCTTACGGCGAGTGACACGAGGTTGTACGAAGTGCCTGACCAAATTTCGAAGTAGTTTCCATCATGTATGGTTGTGCTTCACCTTCAGTTCTTCCCCGGATGTTCAGCGGTTTGCGCCGATGATCATGATGGGATAGGCTGGAAAAGTTGCCCCGGAGCGGCGGCCATAGGGTCGTGGTGATGGTGTGTGCGTGTTCTTTGAGAACTCAACAGTGTGTCGATGAATGTCAGTGCCAAATTTTTTTGGTACTTCACATCCGCGAATGATCAACCGCCTCTTGGGGTTTGGTTGGTTTGTGTGTGGTGTGAGTATTTTTCGTCGGTGATTGTTCATTCTTCCGTCTGAATGGTTGCCGACACATTTTTTGCTAGTTGAGTTTTTTTGCTAGTGATTTGACTCTTTTTGTCTATGACTGATTAGCCGGCCTTCGGGTTGGTGATATCTAGAGTCTTCAACGGAGAGTTTGATCCTGGCTCAGGACGAACGCTGGCGGCGTGCTTAACACATGCAAGTCGAG
>NZ_JAWLSC010000049.1:0-2419 GCF_033142465.1 Rhodococcus sp. IEGM 1318 | reverse complement strand
GATCCGCGACAGCAACAGCTCTTGTTTCACACCCACGAGATTTTTCATTAGGCACCATAATATCAGGCGACTTATTACCTTATCTTCGGCCCCGGACCTTGTCATACTCCCGGATCTGGTGATCTCCGAACTGATCTACGGCCTCCAACAACGCACATCCCACGGCATCACGACCCGCGCCGACCACGCCCGGCCTGCGCAACTCACGTATAGCAGCCGCCCACTGAGACATTCTCGACACCACAGAGATCACGGGCGACGGAACCGCCACCATCGCCCGGATGGCATTCACTGGCGGCACAGATACCCGACTCGCCGCACAACTTCCCGGCGGTGATTACGGAAACAAACCGCACCTTCTCTCCGGTAGTGATATGGCGGGGTTTCTGAACCGGTTGACTTTCCTGTGCAACGACGGATCGATGTCGGCGTAGCTCGTATGACAGCGATCCGAGGTATTCGGCGGATCCTGGCGACGATGAGAGGGCTCGGGCGGAGGCGGGTGGGGCAACCGATGCACGGGCTGCCCGAAGACTTCACTCTTGATCCGCAAGACGTTCCCCTCGAAGCGGAACGAAACCAGCAGTATCGAGATCTGCCGGTCGGGGTGATGCGGCACGTCTGCAGACACCTGAACCTCCTCGCAGAGGCAGTCTCCCGGGAGGTGCGGGTCGCGGTGGAATTTGATCATCGACACAGGACGGCGCCCCGACGAAATCTGTCAGCTGAGCCTCGATTGCCTCGACCGCGACGAGCAGGGCAAACCTGTCCTGGTGTACGACAACATCAAGGAAAACAGGCTCGATCGCATGCTGCCGATCACCGAACCCACCGCTGCGGTGATCGTCGCCCAACAAGAACGTATCCGGGCGCGATATCCGAACGAAAACCCGTCAATGGTGACTCATTCCCGGTCTCATGCGGAACCCGTACAGAGCCCGGCGGGATGAACGACGACCGGCTCACCTCGTGACATCACGTCTGGGTCCTCACGCTGCCCGACATCGCCGTTCCGGTGATCGTGGACATCGACGGGCAACACGTAACGAAGATGCTGCCCTTCGACCGAGACAAGATCTTCCTCTACGCGTACCGGCACACCTACGCTCAACGCCCCACAGATGCCGGCGTCACCATCGACGTCTTGTCCGACCTGATGGATCACCGTCAATTCGGAACCACCCAGGCCTACTACAGGGTCGGCGAAACACGCCGCCGAGATGCCGTCGACCGAGTCGTCTCCCTGCGTTTCGATCGGCATTTGACCGAGGCATCGACCGGGCCGAGGTTCATCAGGATGTCGCCCTGATGAACGCCGAAGGGTTAGTGATAGCGAGAGCTAGGAACGATACAGGCGCAGCCGGATTCATTGAGCTCCTGCGGAGAACGGAGGCACCGCCGCCGATACCCGATCGCGGTCGAGGCCGAAAGAACCTGATCGTTGCCGCACTCTCGGACGCCGGTTTTACGGTCTATCGATCAACCTGCGCGCAGTTGCTCGATATCGAGAACGGCACGGAAAGGCGGGAGGCAAATCCGATCCAGGGGACGCCGCGATTCTCGCCAACATTCTCCGTACGGACCGCGACGCCCACCGAACACTACCTTCAACCACCGAACATGCCCGTGCGGTGAAGCCGCTCACTCGCCAACACCAAGAAGCTTTGTAGGCGCTATACCAGACGCTAGGCCGACTGCCTTCGGTGTTCGTTGAGTTCTATCCCGCAGCGTTGCAAGTCTTTCCGAATCAGAAACGCAAGGTGGCGTTGGTCGTTCTCGGAGCTGCACCTACTCCGACCGCCGGCCGGGTACCGACTAGACGTTGCCTCGTTGTGCTGTTGCGCCCTGCCGGATGCCGCAACGATGAGAATCTGGTGAATTAGATTCTGGGGTCCTGCATGCGCCCGACCTGACCCACCCGCCCGAGGCGCCGCAAGTGTGCGGCAGCAGTGGGCAGCGGATCGGGCGCTGCGTCCGCCGTTGCGTTCACCCGGCGGCCTGCACCTCGCGTGCGGTGGAGCGAGAGTTCTGGCGGGTACGGGATGGCCTGGGGTCGGCAGACATGAGGAGAAGGTGTAAGCGCCCGTTCCGGCCCACAATCCGAGCACGTCGCGGTGGCCGTCGAGACTGACCCCGATGGCCGCATAGATAGGCCGGTTCGCGACCCGCCCGTCCCGGACTTTGACGACGATCGCGTCGACGAAGATCGCCGCGTATACCTCGTCGAGGGGTCGGGCAGCCCAGTCCTGCATCTCTTCGAGCACCTTGTCGGTGATCCTCGAGATGGTCTCTTTCGAGACCGGGGCCCCGTAGATTTCGGCGAAATGAGCGGAGATCTCACCGTGAACCGTGCCGGGTTTGATGCCGCATCCGTTTTTGTGAAGGATGCAGATCATGCCCAAGCGTTACCCACTCGAGC
>NZ_JAWLSC010000048.1:0-2437 GCF_033142465.1 Rhodococcus sp. IEGM 1318 | reverse complement strand
ACCTTCGCTGATCGTTGGCCGGGATCGGAAACTTACTGATGGAAACCGGCCGAAACACCGTTAGCGAGACAGACCCGGCTCTGTGGCTGATACGCCTTAATGGTCAGCAGGTAGTTGAATCGCCTCACTGCTCGCTTTTGGTGCGCGAGTGACGATCCCTGTCAAGGGAGTCGTTGGTCAGTCGTTCAACGAGCAGCCCCTGACACCTGTATGCCGGTGCGTTGCAAGTACGGGTGCACGTCGAAACGCTATGGAGTTGTTCGGATGTTGCCGCTGGTGGACGTGGATGTTCGTCGAGTTGAGACTATTCCGATTATTGCCAAAACGACGTGGGCTGCTGCTGCGGCGGCGAAAGCCCAGGCGTAGCCGTCGATGGTGTCGCTTCGGGTTGCGGCTACTGCCATCAAGACGGCGAATCCTACGGTCGGGCCTAGTTCCATCGCGGTGTTCATCACGCCTCCGGCCAGACCTGACTGGGTCGCCGGCACACCGGCGGTGGTCAGGACAGCTCCAGCGGAGAAGACCAGCGACGCGCCAGCTGGAAGTAGAATCAAACCTGGTAGTAGACCTACGAGAAAGTCCGTGTCCGGGTGCAAGTTTGCGAGCAATGCTAGCCCGGTGGCGCTGATGATCAGGCCAGCTGTCGCGACACGCACGGCACCGAACCGGCCGATTAACGGTCCCGCTGCACGGTTCGAGGCGATCAAAGCTGCCGTGTACGGAATGAATGCTCCAGCTGTTGCAAGGGTCGTCCACCCCCGTTCGTTCTGCAAATACAGTGCGAGCAAGAAGGCAATCAACCCTGATCCGGCAGCTGAAAGCAGGATCCCGCCCAGACCGAACAAACGCTGACCTCGCCCGATGAATCCAGCTGGGAGTAGCGGCTGCCTTACTCGGCGCTCGATCACGGTGAACGCGACGAGGAGCGCGAGACCGATCGCGAGCGGCACGAGAACTCCGACAGAGGTCCAGGAGTTCTCGAGACTGAGGATGAGACCGTAGCTTCCGATCGAGATCCCGAGCGTTGCCAGCACAGCCCCGAAGGGGTCGAGTCCAGGAGCGCTGTCGGCGGTGTCGGGTTCGGCAGCTGGGAACAGCCTGCGGTGCAACGCCAGAGTCAATGTCGCTACGACAACAGGTATGACGAACATCCAACGCCAGGACACCCACGTGGTAATCGCGCCCGAGACAACGGTTCCCGCTGCGGCGCCGAGTACGGACACCCCGCCCCACACTGCCATGGCCCGCCCGAATGCCGCCCCGTCGGTGAACACTGCCCGCAGAATCGCTAATGCGGCCGGGGCCGTCAATGCTGCACCAATGCCCTGAACGAAACGCGCAACGACCAGGGCAGTGAAGGTCGGGGCGAACGCCCCGGCGAGCGACGCCAACCCGAAGATCGCCAAGCCGATCACCAACAGCTGTCGTCCACCGAACCGGTCGGTCAATCGCCCACCGAACAGCAACAAACCACTGTAGGGCAGGCCGTAGGCGGCGTTGACCAAAACGAGGCCAGAGGAATCGAGGCCGAATTCTCGTCCGATCAGCGGAAGCGGGACAGCGATCAGGGTGATCGTGAAGATCAGCGTCGCTTGAACTACTGCGAGGACGGTGAAGGCCCGTCCTGTTCCCGCGGCGGCGCGCACGCTCGGCCGGGTGGCCGATTCGCCAGCGGTGGTTGATGGTTGGCTCATGAGTCGAGGGTGGATCGTCGGGGGACGAAATGGCAAGAATGGTTGCCGTTTCCGGGAAATGTCGCACGGTGAAGGCTTATAGCCTGGTCCCCCAGATTTCCGCCGCTGCCGCGATCCTGGTGGCCTGGAATCGTTGTTCCTCCCAGCGCCACCCGCAAGTCTATGTGAAGATGGAGTGTTGTTTTAGAGGTTGACCTGCGGTGATGGCACGTCCCCGGGGTGGTTGTTGGGGTGTGTGGGGCGCCGGCGGTTTTTGGGGGCCGGCGGGGTGGGTGTTGTGAGGGCTCTTTTTTGGGTGTTCTTGAATGTTGTTGTGGGTCAGTAGGGTTCGGTATTCGGTTGGTGTTGGGTTGGTTTCGTGGGTTGTGCACGGTGGTGTTTTCGTGAACGTCGAATGTTGTTGTGGTGGTGAGTGTTTCGGTGTTTCGTGTTTTCGGGGTGTTTTGCGGTTTGGTGGGTGTGGGTGTATGATTGGGAGCATGATGATGACGAGGCAGTGGACGCGAGACGGGGCGCTTTTCGTGACCCCTCCCCTCCTCCCCAGCCTCGTTCGGGTGTCGGGTACCGGTTCAGACGTTGCGATGAATTCGATTGGTGAGAACCAAGATTCGAAATTCAGAGGAGCGAAGCGACTCGATCGACGGCAACGGCACTCGACCCACTGCGAGCCGCGCAGCGGCTCCCTGGCGGGGGAGCGAAGCGACTCGCTCCCGTCTCCCGACGCGAAGCGTCGGGAGGAGCGC
>NZ_JAWLSC010000047.1:0-2816 GCF_033142465.1 Rhodococcus sp. IEGM 1318 | reverse complement strand
CTCACCCTGGACGACTTCCTCGGCCTCGAGGGGTGCAATGAGATCCTCAACGACACCCGTCCCGACGTGCTCAAAGACATCCACCGTGCGTACTTCGCCGCTGGTGCCGATGCCGTCGAGACCAACACCTTCGGTTGCAACCTGCCCAACCTCGCCGACTACGACATCTCTCACCGGATCCGCGAACTCGCGGAAAAAGGCACTGCTCTCGCCCGTGAAGTTGCGGACGAGATGGGACCAGGCCGCGACGGCATGGCCCGATTCGTACTCGGCTCGATGGGGCCGGGAACCAAGCTTCCCAGTCTCGGGCACGCACCGTACGCAGTCCTTCGTGACGCGTACACCGAAGCTGCGCTCGGCATGATCGACGGTGGCGCCGACGCCATCCTGGTCGAAACCTGCCAGGACCTACTTCAGGTGAAGGCAGCCATTCTCGGCAGTCAGCGTGCGATGGAGCAACTCGGACTGCGGTTGCCGATCATCACGCACGTGACGGTCGAGACAACCGGAACGATGCTCCTGGGCAGTGAGATCGGTGCGGCGCTGACGGCGCTCGAGCCGCTCGGTATCGACATGATCGGCCTGAACTGCGCCACCGGGCCGGCCGAGATGAGTGAACATCTCCGACATCTCTCCAAGTACTCGACGCTGCCGGTGTCGGTCATGCCCAATGCCGGCTTGCCGCAGCTCGGCCCCAAGGGCGCCGAGTACCCGCTGACCGGCGACGAATTGGCCGAAGCCCTCAGTGGTTTCGTTTCCGAGTTCGGACTCGGCCTCGTAGGCGGCTGCTGCGGTACGACACCCGAGCACATCAGCGCGGTCGCCGACGCGGTCCGTCAGGTCGAGAAGGCCCAGCGCACCCCGATCCACGAGCCGAGCACCTCTTCGCTGTACTCGGCGGTGCCGTTCGAGCAGGACGCCAGCATCCTGATGATCGGTGAACGCACGAACTCCAACGGCTCCAAGGCTTTCCGCGAGGCAATGCTCTCCGCGGACTACCAGAAGTGCCTGGACATCGCCAAGGACCAGACCCGCGACGGCGCACACATGCTCGACCTCAACGTCGACTACGTGGGCCGCGACGGTGCCGCCGACATGTCGGAACTGGCCAGCCGTCTGGCGACGTCCTCGACGCTGCCGATCATGCTCGACTCCACCGAGCCTGCCGTGTTGCAGGCCGGTCTCGAACACCTCGGTGGCCGCTGCGCTGTCAACTCCGTCAACTACGAGGACGGCGCCGGCCCCGAATCGCGTTTTCACAAGATCATGACGTTGGTCAAGGAGCACGGCGCGGCGGTCGTCGCCCTGACCATCGACGAAGAGGGCCAGGCTCGCACCGCCGAGACCAAGGTCGCCATCGCCAAGCGTCTGATCGAGGACATCAAGGGAAACTGGGGACTCGCCGAGTCCGACATCATCGTCGACGCCTTGACCTTCCCCATCTCCACCGGTCAGGAAGAGGTGCGACGCGACGGCATCGAGACCATCGAAGCCATCCGTCAGCTCAAGGCTGCGTACCCGGAACTGCACTTCACCCTGGGTATCTCGAACATTTCGTTCGGTTTGAACCCGGCCGCACGGCAGGTCCTCAACTCGGTGTTCCTGCACGAGTGCACCGAGGCCGGTCTGGACACGGCGATCGTTCACGCGTCCAAGATTTTGCCGATGGCGCGAATTCCGGACGAGCAGCGTGAAACCGCACTCGACCTGGTCTACGACCGTCGTAGCGAGGGCTACGACCCGCTGCAGAAGCTGATGGCTCTGTTCGAGGGTGTCTCGGCTGCGTCGGCGCGCGAGTCCCGTGCGCAGGAACTCGCCGGACTTCCGTTGTTCGACCGGCTCGAGCGTCGCATCGTCGACGGCGAGCGCAACGGCCTCGACGACGATCTCACCGAAGCAATGACGGTCAAGTCCCCGATCGAAATCATCAACGAGACACTGCTTTCGGGCATGAAGACCGTCGGTGAACTGTTCGGTTCCGGACAGATGCAGTTGCCGTTCGTTCTGCAGTCCGCCGAGGTCATGAAGGCAGCAGTTGCGTTCCTCGAGCCGCACATGGAAGCGACGGACGACGACGGCAAGGGCCGCCTCGTCATTGCGACGGTCAAGGGCGACGTCCACGATATCGGCAAGAACCTTGTCGACATCATCTTGAGCAACAACGGTTACGACGTCGTGAACCTCGGCATCAAGCAGCCCATCGCGACCATTCTCGATGCTGCGATCGAGCACAAGGCCGATGTCATCGGCATGTCCGGACTGCTCGTGAAGTCGACAGTGGTCATGAAGGACAACCTCAAGGAACTGAACTCTCGCGGTGTCTCGGAACAGTTCCCGGTTTTGCTGGGTGGTGCCGCGCTGACGCGTTCGTACGTCGAGAACGATCTGCAGGAGGTGTACGAGGGCGACGTCAGCTATGCCCGCGACGCTTTCGAGGGTCTGAACTTGATGGACCAGATCATGACGACCAAGCGCGGCGGCGGCCCGGCGCCGGACAGCCCGGAGGCCATCGCTGCTCGCGAGAAGGCTGCCGAGCGTAAGGCTCGTCACGAGCGTTCCAAGCGCATCGCCGAAAAGCGTAAAGCTGCAGCGGTTCCCGTCGTCCTGCCGGAGCGTTCCGATGTCGCTACCGACATTGCGGTGCCGACACCGCCGTTCTGGGGCTCGCGCATCGTCAAGGGAATCTCTCTGTCCGAGTACTCGGGGCTGCTCGACGAGCGCGCTCTCTTCCTCGGCCAGTGGGGCCTTCGCGGTCAGCGCAAGGGCGACGGTCCGACGTACGAGGAACTGGTCGAGTCGGAAGGCCGTCCGCGGCT
>NZ_JAWLSC010000046.1:0-3005 GCF_033142465.1 Rhodococcus sp. IEGM 1318 | reverse complement strand
CTTTCGTGTGGACGAAAACTGCCGAGCAGATCCTGGCGAAAGCCGACCGTAAAACAACTTCAAACTCGGGGCACTAGCGAGATCGCGATTCACTGACCAGTAGCATCATGCCCTCACACGACTGTGGCCTTCGACCGAAAAGGTCGAGGCCACAGTCGTTCAGCGAGTTCGTCAGGGCAGTCCGAGTGCGATTGCGAGTGCTTTGTTCAGTTTGACCACTGTCGCGGGGGAGAGCGCTCCCGCAGGCCTGCTCGCGGCGATCTCGTCGTCGAAGAGTTGGATGAGGTCATCCGCCAGGATCGAACCGACGAGAGGATCCGCGGCCCCGAGGGGTACGGCCGTCGGAACACCGGGCTTCGGTGTTGTGGTCACGCGTGCGGCGAGGACTGTGTTCAGGTTGCGGTTGCGGACGTTGTTGGACACCACCACCCACGGCTTCTCGCCGTGCCCCATGTCGAACCAGTAGATCTGACCTCGAAGCGCAGCCGTCATTCGCCGTGTGCATGGTCGACACTCTCGGCGTAGCGGTCACGGCGTGTTCGCTGCTCGCCCAGCCCCTCCGCTTGATCCTTGGCGAGCTCGGCATAGCCTGCCTCGAGTGCCTTCTTGCGGAGCGATTCCGCCCCTGCACGCAGTAGGGCGCGAACGATTCCTGACTCGGAATTGTCGCGGACGGTGATGTGATGCTGCTGCGCCCACTCGCGCAAGATGCCCGATTCAAGACGATCGGGGTCGGAAAATACGGCCAGCTCAGCCTGGTCGTCACTATCGAGGGTGACGGGCAATCGCTTCACATTCATGTTTCATATTGTGACTCAAAAAGTGAATCCCTGCAACAAATCGGGTGAAACATAACGCTCGGCCCGGCGGGAGCAATATAGGGCAGAGGCGCAGGTTGACGACCATCGTCACCATTCGTCTCGGGAAGTTCGATGTGGAGGCGAACGACGTCATCGCCCTCGCAAGTGTCGCGGCAGCTTTTGCGGGCGTCATCGGCGCTCTCGGCGGCGCATTGGGTGGGGAATACTGGTAGCCGCACTGCACGAGGAACTTGGGGTGGCGAACTAGGCACCTTCCCTCAACCCCACAGTCACGCAGCTACCGCCTCGGCCCGCGTCGTCGGTTCTCTTGTTCGACGTGTTGGGCGATAGTGTGGTGGTGCTCGATCTCGCTTGTTCGTGCTCGGCGCGGCGTTGCTCTTAGCAATGTTCGGCGATGCGATCACCCAGGTTGTCGATGTCGCGGTGAACGGTGTTGAAGGGTGCGGTGTCGGCTTTGTTCTCGGGCCGGTTGTCAGCAACTGAGGTGGTGTCGGTGATGTTGTAGCGCTCGCGGTATGCCTGGATTTCGGCGGCGGTGCGATCCCACTGCACTGCCAGCTCGACGGCTTCGGGCCGCGCTTCGAGGTGATCTGGGATCTGCATCGTCGGGGAGCGTCGAACGTTCGCGTTAGGTTCTCGGGTCGTCATGGACCGAGAACTGGTATCAGAGGGCCGATGGCGTGCCGCGCCGCGAGGGACGAACGACAAACGTAACGATTCCGATCGCAGGCACTCCGACGTCCGCCGAGACGGAGGCCTCCGGTAGGAACATTGCAAGAACCCGCATCCGAAGGTGCCGATCATCGCGTCCCGATCACCACTGAATCGATAACAGAGTGATCAGGGTAAATCGCATAAGGACGCGAGGTGTTCGTCTGGTGAACAAGCTGTACGGTCGGCTCAACTGCGTGGCTGTGGCGAGTCTCAATCGAGGTGAGGAATTGGCTCGTGACAGGTCATTTACGTGGCACCGAGATGGTTGTGACGGCTGTGCGGTGGTGGAGTTCTGCGCGAAGGTGGGTGCTTCGAGGCTGAGTTGCTGGATTTGTGACGAAGCTAGAGCAATCTGTTCGGTGAGTTCGCGATTGCGCGCGCAGCTTCCGATTTTCGAGTTCGAGATTCTGGATGTGACTGTTTGACGGCGCCGTGCCGCGCAGGCCATCGGCATTTCCCACCGAGGTCGCGGAAGCAGACGGACACGCACGAAGAATCCGACGACTTCTCACCGACGCCACCATCGAATTGCCGCTACATGTCGCCGGACTTCTGGTGCTGCTGTACGGGATCCGTCCCACCCGAATCCTCGCACTCACCACCAGCGCCGTCGAGCAACGAGGAAACGAAACCAGCATCATTTTTTGCTCGCAACCCGGTCAGGCTGCCATCGACAGTCGCAACTTTGGTGAATGAACTGGTAGCAACTGCCATCACCCATCCTCTGGCTATGAGGACAGGTTCGCCGTTCTTGTTTCCCAGTCCCACCGTGCCCGGGACGGCTCGCCATGCCCGCCCGGTGGGGGTGGCGATGACCGACTTCGATATCCCGGTCAGGATCAGTCGCAACTCCGCTCTCCGTATTCTCACCGAAGATCTACCTGCACCGGTGGTCGCCGACCTGGTCGGGTTGCATATCCATGCCGTCAGTCGATGGGCCGACTATGCTCGCCGCGACTGGGCGCCCTACCTCAATGCCCGAACCAACGGGCCGAATCGAAGGTAGTCATCTACTTGTCGGATCCGGCAGGTTGGATTGGACGCCTTATTGGATCCCGGTGTGGAAACACTGCAGCTCGGAGCGGGAGTTGGCGAACGATCATCGACGTCAGCGGCGAATTCTGGGGTCTATCTCGTTAAGGGTGTTTCGGCCGGTTTTCATCAGTAAGTTTCCGATCCTGGCCAACGATCGGCGAACGTGATCGCAAACGCGTTCAGGGCGGGCTTCTACCTCGTTATCCATCGTGCCTGCCCTTTGCCTGTCGGGTCCAGTGAACGAGTGACCAGATACAAGCATTTCAGTGCGGCAGCTTCGGTGGGAAAATGCCCACGAGCCTTGACGGCCCGCCGGTATCGGGCATTCAAGGACTCAATCGCATTGGTGGAGCACAGTACTCGCCGTATCTCGGTGTCGTAGTCGAGGAACGGGATGAATTCCTGCCAGGCGTTGTTCCACAGTCGGATGATCGC
>NZ_JAWLSC010000045.1:0-3319 GCF_033142465.1 Rhodococcus sp. IEGM 1318 | reverse complement strand
ACCAACACCGACCTGGCTCGGGCGATGTACCGCACAGTCCACGAGACGCTGCTGACCTTGCCCGATGAGGTGACCGTGATGCCGGCCCACGGCGCAGGGTCGTCCTGCGGCAAGAACCTCTCCTCCGAGCTGACCTCCACCATCGGCGAGCAGCGCCGCACGAACCCGTCGGTGCAGCCGATGAGCGAAGATACGTTCGTTGCTCTGATCACCGACGGTCAGCCTGCGGTGCCGCGGTATTTTTCTACCGATGTGACCCTGAACAGGTCGAATCGCGCTCTCCTCGAACAAGATCGGCGCATACCCGAGCTGACACCGGAGGAGCTCCGGACGGAAATGGCCATCGGAACTCGCATTCTCGACGCCCGCACTCCGGACGACTTCGCCGGCGGGCATCTGCGCGGCTCGATCAACGTCGGATTCGACGGCAGGTTCGCTGAAACCGGTGGCATGGTCGCCGATATCGGCGAGCGCATCGTACTCATCACCTATCCGGGTGAGGAACAAGATGCGGCGATGCGTTTGGCGCGCATCGGATCCGACAACGCAGCCGGGTACCTCACTGTCGACGCCGACGGGATCTTTCCGAACTCGCTCACCGACCTTGTCCGTACCGCGCCGCGTACTGCTGTGGTCGAACTGGAGGGGCTCCTGGATTCGGATGCAGTGACCTTGATCGACATCCGAAATCCCGGCGAGCGCGACTTCGGGGTCATCGACGGTGCGCAATCGATTCCGCTCGCCCAGCTCCGCTCCCAGATCGAGGACCTGCCACGTAACAAGCCCATCGTCGTGCACTGCGCCGGCGGTTGGCGCTCGTCCGTCGCTGCATCACTGTTGCGGGCCGACGGCATCGAGAACGTCAGCGACCTGGTCGGCGGATACACGGCCTGGGTCGAGCGTTCGTCCGAATAGTGCCTGATCACTGAAACTCTCGTGCCCCATAGGCGGCACGGCGTCTGACAAGGAGAAACCAGATGTGTTACCCCACGGCATGTTCTTCCTGCTCCAAGACCACCTGGGCAGGATGCGGCCAGCATTCCGAGCAGGTCATGGCAGGTGTCCCGAAAGCGCGGCGCTGCACCTGCACTCCTGCTCCTGATCCGGGTTCCGGGTTCTTCCGGTCCCTTTTCGGCCGCTGACCGGTGCGCCGGACACTGCTGCGCACGTCACTCCCATTCACCCCATCTTCAGGAGTCAACCAATGACTGGCAAATCTACTGTCGAGGAACGCGTTACGTCGGCGTCTCGATCCTCCGGCGGAGTGCTCGGGCGTATGGGCGCGGCCATGGCAGGCAATGCGAAATGGGTGATCGGTGTCTGGCTGATCGTCCTCGTCGCCCTCGGTGCGGCCGCACCATCGGTGTTCAGTTCCCTCGCGGGCGCCGGGTGGCAAGCCAACGGGTCCGAATCGGTCCAGGTTCGCGAACTGGCACAGGAACACTTCGGCGGTAACTCCTCGGCCGCGGTCCAGGTCGTGGTCCATTCCGACGACCGCACCGTCGACAGTCCCGAAGTGCAGCGCACCCTCACCGCGGTCGCGGATGTCTTCGCCGGGGACACCCGTTTCGGTGCGATCATCGCACCGCAACCGGGAATGTCCATCAGCCCGGACGGGCACACCGGAATTCTCATCGCGGGCGCGAACGCGTCCACCGACGAGATGGTCAAGGCCGTCGACGATCTCAAGGGGCAGTTGACCGCTCTGTCCGGTGACGGCATCGAGGTCTACCCGACCGGTGCTTCGGCACTGTGGAGTGATTTCAACAAAGCGAACCACGACGCGATGATTCAGGCCGAACTGTTCTCCTGGCCGGTCACCCTCGCGATCATGGTGCTCGCGTTCGGGTCCCTCGTCGCCGCAGGGCTGCCGTTGCTGTTGACCCTGGCCGGCCTCGTCGCCTCCGCAGGTGGCCTGGTCCTGCTCAACCAGGTCACTCCGATCTCGGTGTGGGCGATGAACTTCGCGATGATGTTCGCTCTCGCCCTCGGTATCGACTACGCCTTGTTCATCGTCGCCCGCTTTCGCGACGCGATCGCGCACGCCACCTCCAAGCAGGCAGCTGTGGCGGAAACCATGGACACCGCAGGCAAAGCCGTTGTCCTGTCCGGAATCACAGTGCTGGTCAGTTTGTCTGCCGTCCTTCTCGTTCCGGCCCCCGCGGTGCGGACGATGGCGATCGGCATCATGCTCGCCGTCTTCTTCGTCCTTCTCGCCTCGATGACTCTGTTGCCAGCAGTGCTCGGGAAACTCGGCACCAAGGTCAATGGTGGATCCCTGCCCTACGCCAAGCGGCAAGAACACCGCTCGCCGAAGTTCGCCGCATGGGGTGAACTGCTGCACAAGCACCCGTGGCCGTTCGCTATCGGTTCTGTCCTGGTACTGATCGCGCTGTCGATCCCGGTGCTCGGTCTCAAGGTAGCGATGCCTTCCATCGAAGTCGTCCCCGCCGACGCCCCGGTCCGCCAAGGATACGAACTCGTCCAGGCTCAGATGGGTGAGGGTGCACCGGGCATGTTGCAGATCATCGCTCCCGCCGCCGAAGCCTCGCAGACGGCGCAGACCGCTTCCTCGGTCGACGGCATCGCCATGGTCACTCCGCCGCAGCCCGCCCCAGACGGCAGTGACTATGTGATGCTGCAGGCCATGCCGACCGTCGACCCATCGGATGCACAGATGGGCACTATCCTCGACACCTTGCGTGCAGACCTCCCCTCGGGTGCACTCGTGGGCGGCGCACCGGCGGAGAACCTCGATCTGCAGCAAGCGCTGAACGACTACTTCCCACTCATCGTCGGCATCATCCTGGTACTCGGGTTCGTGTTGCTTCTGGTGGCGCTGCAGGCGCCGTTGATCGCCATCCTGGGCACCGTGGTCAGCCTGCTCTCCACCGCAGCCGCATTCGGGGTCGCGAAGTTGATCTTCCAGGACGGGCACGGTGCATCCCTGCTCGGCTTCACTCCGCAAGGCTTCCTCGACGGCTGGGGGCCGGTGTTCTTCTTCGCAATGATCTTCGCGATCGCCATGGACTACACCGTGTTCCTCCTCGCCACGGCAAAAGAACACTACGAACGATCCGGGGACCCGAAGGTCGCCCACATCGCAGGTCTGGCTCATTCCGGACGAGTGATCTTCGCCGCCGCCGCGGTGATGGTGGCAGTGTTCTTCACCTTCGCGCTCGCTGACCCGCTACCGCCGAAGGAAATGGGCATCATTCTCGGTGTTGCTGTCCTACTCGACGCAGTCCTGATCCGGCTCATCCTGTTGCCGGTGCTCCTGCGGTTGACCGGACATGCCGCGTGGTGGTCCCCGGCGTGG
>NZ_JAWLSC010000044.1:0-4564 GCF_033142465.1 Rhodococcus sp. IEGM 1318 | reverse complement strand
GTCACCCGGCAGCTGTTCCGGACACTTGCCACTGCACACCCAATCTTGGTGTCTTGAAAGATATAGAAGCATCCCGGCGAGTCCGGAGACTTTGATGTGCCCCGAGTTTCGTGGAGTCGCGATATTTGACTTCAGGCTACGGGCTGACGTGTGAAGTGTACGTTCTCGAACTCGATCGGTGTCAGCATCCCGAGGGCGCTGTGCCGGCGTTGTCGGTTGTGGAAGATCTCGAGGTACTCGAACATCGCGTTGGCCAATTCGATCCTCGTTTTCCATCATTTCTGATTCAGAAGCTCGGTTTGCATTCTGCCCCAGAAAGATTCGATCACGGCATTGTCATAGCAATCGCCGATCGATCCCATCGACGGGACCAGGCCCGAGTCGTGGGCCCGGCGAGTGAACGGCCCAGGATGTGAACTGCACTCCATGGTCCGAGTGAATGAGTGTGCCGGGCGTCGGACCTCGATTCGAAACGGCCATTCCCAGAGCGTTCGTCACCAACGTCGCCGTCTGAGAACTGTCGATCGACCAACCGACGACCCGCCTCGAAAACGCGTCCAAGACAACAGCGCAGTAGATTTTTCCTTCGCGCGTGGGATGTTCCGTGATATCAGTGACCCACAGCTTGTTCGGCTTGTCGCGGGTGAATTTACGGTCCACAAGATCGCTCGCGGTCGGGGTCTGATGCTTGGAATGCGCACGTTTGTTTCCCGGAAGTCCTTTCACACCAGCAGTTCTCATCAATAACTCGACACAGCCGTGTCCAACAGCAATGCCGCGACCAAGGGTAAGTTCGGCATGAACACGCCGGGCGCCGTAGGTGCCATGCGAGGCGGTGTGAACCTCGGTGATCAGCTGGGTCAGCCAGGCATGTCGCAATGAGCGTTCCGAGGGTGGCCGGTTTCGCCACTCGTAGAAACCAGACTCGGACACCTCCAGAACCCGGCATGCCGTCTGCACGGGTAGTCCTTCCTTGGCCATCACTTCGATCGCTTCGAACCGCCTTTTGGGAGCACCACCGACTTCAGTAACTCGGTGGAGCGTTTGGCGATGGCGAGTTCAGTTTCCAATTCCGCGATACGACGACGGGCGGCGGCGAGTTCAGCGCTCTCGATCGAGCTCAGGCCCGGCTTCTGTCCGATGTCGATGAGCTCCTGGCCCAAGCCAGTTGTAGATGGTTTGTCGGTGACATCGATATCTGAGGCGACCTCGGCGATCGTGCGGCCTGACTTCAACAGGTCGAGGACTTTCCGGCGGAACTCGGGTGGATAGCGTCGGGGCATCGTGGACCTCTCTCGGGTGCATCAATGCCTGAAGTAAAACAAACGAACTCCGGAAAACCCGGGGTACATCAAAGTCCCCGGAAACCCCGGTCCGATTCAAGGCCAGAAGAGAAACAGATAGAAAACGCTTTTGCCGACGGAACGAAGCGGAGTTCATTCGGGGGACACCGAAGGCGGCCGGCCGCCGGGCATCGACGACCGCATGTTTCGGTTCGGTACGTCGTCTCCGCGAGGGTGGATGCGACGTAGCGTGGCGTCATGTCAGATATCACGATTTACACTGTCGGGCACTCGACGCACCCGATCGACGAGTTCATTGATCTCTTGGAGACGTACGGGATCAGGAAATTGATCGACGTGCGTACCATCGCCAAGTCCCGGCACAATCCGCAGTTCGGTGAGGCTGCGTTGGCGGCGAGCGTGCGTGCGCGCAAGATCACGTACCGCCGTATGACGGCATTGGGCGGTTTGCGTCATGTACGCAAGGACAGCATCAACGGTGCCTGGCGGAACGCGTCGTTCCAGGGGTACGCGGACTACATGCAGACAGAAGAGTTTGCCGATGCGATCGACCTGCTCGTGGAGCGAGGACACCACAGCGATGCAGCGATCATGTGCGCGGAAGCTGTGCCGTGGCGATGCCATCGTTCGATGATCGGCGATGCGCTCGTGGTGCGCGGTGTCGTCGTGCTCGACATCATGACAAAGAAGTCGGCACCTCCGCATACGCTCACCTCGTTCGCGCGCGTTGACGGGTCGCGTGTGAGTTACCCGGCCTCGTCGGAGACGTCGCCGTGAGCGCACTGGGCTGAGTGGGCGCGGTGACGAAGTGAGCCGAAGAGTTTCCGCAGACACGGAAACCCAACTACCCGACGGCATGATCCATTGTTAGTGATCGCGCGCTCGATCCGGCCAAGTCCCTGCGCAGCCTCGAACACGCGGTCATTCGCTATCACAGCGACCGTTGGTACAGGAGGTTCCTTGTCGACTCTCGCCGTGAGGTCGAAGAGGTACTTCAGTCGATCACGGAGTACCGATACACATCTCCTCACTGGCGCGTGCGTGCACACTTTCTGGACATGCCTCACCACCGGTGTGGGTTAATGCAACCCTGTCTGCAATGCGGAAGACGTCGTGTGCACAATGGATGAATGCCACGTTCAAGCCCCCTTTCCGCTTGGAGGTCTCTTCGCGAGGGTAACGAGCGATTCGTCAACGGCGCGTCCATCCACCCGAGCCAGGGAATCGTCGACCGCGCGAAGCTGGTCAACGAACAGCATCCCACCGCGGTCTTGTTCGGTTGCGGGGATTCGCGCGTAGCCGCCGAGATCATCTTCGATCAGGGTCTCGGCGACATGTTCGTCGTCCGCACCGCAGGTCATGTGCTCGACGATTCGGTGCTCGGTTCGATCGAATACGCCATAGAGGTGCTCGACGTGCCGCTCATCGTCGTCCTCGGCCACGACAGTTGCGGCGCAGTGAAAGCCACTCTCGATGCCTTGGACAAGAACGCGGTGCCCGACGGTTTCATTCGTAGTGTGATCGAGCGCGTCGCCCCCTCGATCCTGATGGGCCGTCGCGAGGGATTGTCCACGGTCGACGAACTCGAAGGTCGTCATGTGGTGGAAACAGGGTCGTTGATCATGCAGAGGTCGCGCATCATCGCGGAGAAAGTGGACAGAGGTGCCTGCGCGATCGTCGGCGTCACCTACACGTTGTCCGACGGGCAAATGCGTCTTCGAGGCACGGTTGGAGACATAGGAGAAACCGCGCCAAATACTGGGGGACTCGACGCCCCGCTGCCCGCTGACTGAGGAACCTGTCAGCCGGCCTACCTGCGCGGCTTCGAGCCTTCCACCCGAATTTCGGTGATTTTCCGGTAAGACGACGACCTCGAACGCATCCGATAACGACCTCATTTCTATGCTTGCCTCGACTCCGGAGATGGGAAATATGCCGGAACCATTGGCTGAGTTGCTCAGGGACATCCGACGGTGCACGCTCTGCGCGGACCACCTGCCGTGCGGACCGCGTCCCGTACTGCAAGCAGGCCCATCGGCTCGGCTGCGTGTGATCGGCCAGGCGCCTGGCCGCAAAGTTCATACGACGGGTGTTCCCTGGGATGATCCTTCAGGTGACCGTCTGCGCACTTGGCTCGGTCTGACGCCCCCACAGTTCTACGACCCGGGCAAGGTAGCCGTCATGTCGATGGGCTTTTGCTATCCAGGCAAAGCCAGGTCGGGCGATAAACCACCGAGATCCGAATGCGCATCTCATTGGCATGAGGCACTGAACGATCGTTTGCTCGACGTCCGACTCACGGTGTTGGTCGGTCAGTATGCGCAGGCACATTATCTACGTGGTCGGCGCAAGCCGACGCTGACCGAGACCGTGAAAGCAGCGAAGGATTACCTGCCGTTGGGGTATCTTCCCCTCCCACATCCTTCTCCGCGCAACCAGCCGTGGCTTGCCCAGAACCTGTGGTTCGAGAAGGACGTGTTGCCGATCGTCCAGACCGCAGTTCGCTCGCTCGCCCTGTGAAAGATCTTTTTCCTTCACGTAGAGGTTCAGCGCGAAGCGCGAACACATCTGTGTTCGTCAGTGATCAATTGACCGTCTACATCACCGAACCGATACCGGCGGGCCGCCCGGTCACTGAGCTCACCCCGTTCACACGCCGCGCCGGCGCTACACGCTCTCGCGCCTTACACACTGCCCCCGGATGTGTCGCCAACTGCCATTTCACTGAGAGCATGCCGAGGCCGCGCAGCGAGGGGCCGTGTCTCATCCGACATACCAGATTTAAGACATGGTCCCGGGGAGCAGATACCAGGGTGAAGAAGACTTATTCACATGGTTGACATGGCATTCATCAAAGGTGATTGCAGGACGGTTCTCGCCATCACGTCCGGTGGATCATCCATTCCACAACGCGTGTATTAGCTCGACCCGTCCGCCACGCATGGGCGTTCCTTCGTCGCGCAGTAGGGCGAGAGCACTATTGCCGTGACAGGTAGCGGGAGTGCCGTTGGCGTAGACCACGCGATGCCATTGGGTTTCGTCTGCCCAACGGGTCATGACCTGCCCGACTTGGCGAGGATGTCCGTTGACGAGGGTAGCGATCAGTCCGTATGTCATCACTCGGCCTGCAGGGATACGGTCGATGATGTCGAGGACGCGGCGAGCGAACGGCGAGGGGCCTTCTTCGGATACTTCGGTCAACAACTCAGACATTGAAATACTTTGCTTCCGGGTGGTGCAGGACAAAAGCGTCAGTGGAC
>NZ_JAWLSC010000043.1:0-2766 GCF_033142465.1 Rhodococcus sp. IEGM 1318 | reverse complement strand
TGTTGGGGGTGATGGCGTGCCTTTTGAAGAATGAGCCTGCGAGTTAGTGGCATGTCGCGAGGTTAACCCGTGTGGGGTAGCCGTAGCGAAAGCGAGTCCGAATAGGGCGATCGTAGTGGCATGCTCTAGACCCGAAGCGGAGTGATCTACCCATGGCCAGGTTGAAGCGACGGTAAGACGTCGTGGAGGACCGAACCCACTTAGGTTGAAAACTGAGGGGATGAGTTGTGGGTAGGGGTGAAAGGCCAATCAAACTCCGTGATAGCTGGTTCTCCCCGAAATGCATTTAGGTGCAGCGTCGCGTGTTTCTCACCGGAGGTAGAGCTACTGGATGGTCTAGGGGGCCCACAAGCTTACCGAAATCAGCCAAACTCCGAATGCCGGTGAGTGAGAGCGCGGCAGTGAGACTGCGGGCGATAAGGTTCGTAGTCGAGAGGGAAACAGCCCAGATCGCCAGCTAAGGTCCCTAAGCGTGTACTAAGTGGAAAAGGATGTGGGGTCGCGAAGACAACCAGGAGGTTGGCTTAGAAGCAGCCACCCTTGAAAGAGTGCGTAATAGCTCACTGGTCAAGTGATCCTGCGCCGACAATGTAGCGGGGCTCAAGTACACCACCGAAGCTGCGGCATTCACACAATAGCCCCCCTTCACTCTGCGGAGTGTTGGGCAGGTGTGTGGATGGGTAGGGGAGCGTCGTGTGGCCATGGAAGCGGCAGGGTGACCTAGCCGTGGAGGCCACACGAGTGAGAATGCAGGCATGAGTAGCGAAAGACGAGTGAGAAACTCGTCCGCCGAATGACCAAGGGTTCCTGGGCCAGGTTAATCCGCCCAGGGTGAGTCGGGACCTAAGACGAGGCCGACAGGCGTAGCCGATGGACAACGGGTTGATATTCCCGTACCCGTGTGAACGCGCCCATGGTGAATCAGTGATACTAACCATCCTGAAGCCACGAGAAGACCTTCGGGTCTCGAGTTGGTGGATGCATGGGACCTGATCTGGTAGTAGCCAAGCGATGGGGTGACGCAGGAAGGTAGCTGAGCCAGTCAGTGGTAATACTGGTGTAAGCGTGTAGGGCGTGACCTAGGCAAATCCGGGTCGCATACAAGCCTGAGACGTGATGCGTAGCCGATTGAGGCGAATTCAGTGATCCTATGCTGCCGAGAAAAGCCTCTAGCGAGCTTTCACACGGCCCGTACCCCAAACCGACACAGGTGGTCAGGTAGAGAATACTAAGGCGATCGAGATAACTATGGTTAAGGAACTCGGCAAAATGCCCCCGTAACTTCGGGAGAAGGGGGGCCCTGTCTGGTGACGACATTTACTGTCTGAGCTGGGTGGGGCCGCAGAGACCAGTGAGAAGCGACTGTTTACTAAAAACACAGGTCCGTGCGAAGTCGTAAGACGATGTATACGGACTGACGCCTGCCCGGTGCTGGAAGGTTAAGAGGACCGGTTAGTTCTTCGGAGCGAAGCTGAGAATTTAAGCCCCAGTAAACGGCGGTGGTAACTATAACCATCCTAAGGTAGCGAAATTCCTTGTCGGGTAAGTTCCGACCTGCACGAATGGCGTAACGACTTCTCAGCTGTCTCAACCGTAGACTCGGCGAAATTGCATTACGAGTAAAGATGCTCGTTACGCGCGGCAGGACGAAAAGACCCCGGGACCTTCACTACAGCTTGGTATTGGTGTTCGGTTCGGTTTGTGTAGGATAGGTGGGAGACTGTGAAACGGTGACGCCAGTTATCGTGGAGTCGTTGTTGAAATACCACTCTGATCGAATTGGACCTCTAACCTCGGACCATGATCTGGTTCAGGGACAGTGCCTGGTGGGTAGTTTAACTGGGGCGGTTGCCTCCCAAAATGTAACGGAGGCGCCCAAAGGTTCCCTCAGCCTGGTTGGCAATCAGGTGTCGAGTGCAAGTGCACAAGGGAGCTTGACTGTGAGACTGACAGGTCGAGCAGGGACGAAAGTCGGGACTAGTGATCCGGCACCGGCAAGTGGAAGCGGTGTCGCTCAACGGATAAAAGGTACCCCGGGGATAACAGGCTGATCTTCCCCAAGAGTCCATATCGACGGGATGGTTTGGCACCTCGATGTCGGCTCGTCGCATCCTGGGGCTGGAGTAGGTCCCAAGGGTTGGGCTGTTCGCCCATTAAAGCGGCACGCGAGCTGGGTTTAGAACGTCGTGAGACAGTTCGGTCTCTATCCGCCGCGCGCGTTAGAAACTTGAGGAAGGCTGTCCCTAGTACGAGAGGACCGGGACGGACGAACCTCTGGTGTGCCAGTTGTTCCGCCAGGAGCACCGCTGGTTAGCTACGTTCGGAAGGGATAACCGCTGAAAGCATCTAAGCGGGAAGCCTGTTCCAAGATGAGGTTTCTCACCCCCTCGAGGGGGTAAGGCCCCCGGCAGACCACCGGGTTGATAGGCCAGAACTGGAAGTCCGGTAACGGATGCAGGTGACTGGTACTAATAGGCCGAGGACTTACCACAAAGAAGCTACGCGTCCACTGTGCGGTATCTGAAACAACACACAGATACTGATGAGAAACATGATTTCTCCATCCCCCACCACCAACACATATTGGTGGTAGCGGGTGGTGAAACCAGGTGATCAAAAGTTGGTTACTGTGACAGTTTCATAGAGTTACGGCGGTCATAGCGAAGGGGAAACGCCCGGTCCCATTCCGAACCCGGAAGCTAAGCCCTTCAGCGCCGATGGTACTGCACTCGACAGGGTGTGGGAGAGTAGGACACCGCCGAACAC
>NZ_JAWLSC010000042.1:0-5278 GCF_033142465.1 Rhodococcus sp. IEGM 1318 | reverse complement strand
CGTCATCACGGCACCTCCCTCGCTGAGCATTCACTCAGCGTCTGGGGCCGAAACACCGATTAAGAAACAGTCCCTATCAGTCCGCCGACTGCGGTGACGATTTGTTCAGTCGCTAGAACGCGCGACCCCTGGGGGTTGTTCGGGACCTTTATCCAATACGTTTTACCGGTCGCTGACAGGCCTCGAAACGCCTTGGTTCCGGTTTCTGGCGGGTTTCCGGGAAGAATGCTCGCGAGACGTTCGGTGGGAGCAACCTGGTACGGTTCCAAAGTTTCACTTGCCATGCGATGACTCAGTTCTTAACCGAGGTGAAAGCTAACTCTCGGAGCCGCGAGTAACATTCGTTCATGTCGACATTTCACCTGTCGGCCGGGCCTCGGGGATGTTTGCCGCATCTGCCGGGGCTGATCTTTGTGGTCCGGGAATCATCGCATGCCGCAACCGGCCAGCATCACCCGAACCGGACTTACCGGTCTAGAACCCGACGAGGGCCCGACCGACCAGTGGGGCCGTCATGACGCGATCAGTTGAATGCCGAGTCTGGGCAGCGGTACTTCACAGCCAAAGTTAGAAGCCTCAGCGCATCTTCCTTCGACATTGCCATTTCCCGGCTTGTTTCATCGACGATGTCCTGTTGATCGACATTGAGTTCGTCGCTCAGTTTGGTGAGCTCGATAATGACGCATACATAGCCAGCGAGTAGTTGCGCCTTGACCGGATCGAGCTTTTCGCCCGTCAGTTTGGTGTACTCGACTGCAAGTTTCGCTGAGCCATCAGGGTTTGCCGCGGCCTGGCGTTCCGCTTCTTTCTGCGCGGCGTCACCGACGGGGTCGGCGGAGTTCGGATCCCAGTTCGACGTCGTCGTTGGAGATGAACTGTTAGCGGGGGTGGTCGTCGCTTCGACTGGTTCGACAGTAGAGCTGGTGGTTGTGGAACTGGTTGGCAGACTGCTTACTGGAACAGGGGTGCCGTCCGTCCCGCATCCGGCGGCGAGGCCTACCACCGCGATCACAGCAAGCAGTGTTCGTTTCATGGCAAATACATACCAGACCGACTGTTCGTAACGAATATTGAACGAGAATTGCGGAGCCCGGCTGGTCTTCCCTTACCCTCCGGACCCCGCGAGATCGAAGCCACCACTTATCGAACAGGTGTGCGAATCTTTAGGTATGCCGTCGACCGAACGATCCCCGCAACGCTGCCCGAATGGGCACCTGCTGGCGGCGAACACATGTCTCGTCGGCTGGGAAGTCTGCGGCTGCAAGACGGCGCACAACGGCGGACATCGAACGCATTACTGCCGGCGCTGTGGCGAGACGATCCGGACGCCTGAATGCGCCGGCGCGAGCCCGCAGAAGTCGCGGTGGAACTAGCCGAACAAATTCTCCCAGGGCGACGACATTCCAGCCTGGGTGTGCGCGGCTCGGCGATCCGCGCGCCGCTGCTTACGGGCAGCTCGACTCTCCACAGTGTTCGCTCGGTACAAGATGTAGAGACCGATCACGAGCGCGAAATACGGCCACGCGCCATATCCGCCGAAGAAGAATAAGACGATGCCGATCGCGAGCAGTGTGGTGCCAATCGGTTTCATTCATACATCTCCAATCCGGATTGTCGGAGGCTAGAGATAGGTCGGCTTGACGATCCGGCCGCCCAATTGCGCCTTCACGTCCGTACATATGTTCGTGGCTTTCGTATCGCCACAGTTGATCATCCACTTCGAACCGACCAGCAGTCCGTATTCCATCTTGACCGGCTCGAATGCCCCCACAAAGCTTGCGATGTTCTCCTCTTGCAGATCATCTGAGGTAAAGATTGACAGAACCATCTCGTGTCCGTCGATCGTGCAACGACCCGCGTCGGTCGAGTACGTCGTCGATTTGTCCTTTGTGAAGTTCTCGCAGGTGATTCCGGAAGCAGCGAGGTCATCTGCGATGGCCTGTGCGGAGTCGTATTGCTGGGTGCCGGACCGGGCCTTGAAGTCCTCTGCGTCGCCCGACGTACATCCGGTGGCAAGCAGGACAGCTCCAATGGCCGCAACCGCGGCGAAGGTCTTCTTCATGTCAGTATCAAACCAGACGGACAGTACGTAACGACCATTCGAACCTTGACGTAGTAGGCGCGCTGTCCAGGGCCGGCAATCTCCTACTCGAAGATTCGTATTGGAGTCGGCGCAATCAAACCAGAGGGGTGTGCAGGTTGAACGGCTCCGACCAGACCTTAGCCTCATCCCGACTCCGCGCTTACTCCGCGCTTTGGTCGAAATAACTCGGCATTTCTCGGCATATGTCGAATTGACGCTAGCCCTTCAGTGCAGGTCAGCTGATTATCGTGACCTGCGAGAAGGCAAAGAAAAGTGCTCCTACGTGAATCCGTTTCGAACAAAAACTCCCCGTTTGCGGCGCTTGTCCGGGAGTTGGGTGAACGAATCGAACCGCCGTCGGTGGAAAAGTCGCAGGTAGGGGTGCCGGCGTCGGAATATCAGCCGCAGCGTCGGCTGAGTGAGACTGAGTTGGCCGCAATGATCGATGTCTACCGTTCGGGCAAGACGGCGTTCGAGGTAGCGAAGCTGTTCGGTATTCACCGTCAGACCGTGACCAGGCTGCTGATCAAGCACGGCATACCGCTGCATCCACGAGCCACGATCGATGCGAAGCTGCTGGCGGAGCTGGCCTGGCACTACGAACGAGGGAAATCGACAGTTGAGCTCGGGCGGAAGTACAACTTGGCAGCGAGCAGTGTCGGTAAGGCGCTCAAGAAATCGGGCGTGCAACTGCGTCCGCCGAAGTTCAATCGGTGGGCGGCGAGAGATGAGTAGCTCTTGAGGACGCCGCTACGCTGCTTTGTCATCGGTGCTGCGCTGGTCGATCTCGGCTTTCGCTTCCTCCATTGCCAGTTGAATCAGTGCCTTCGCCAGTAGTTGCGCATCCGGTTGCGGGCGTAGAACAGGTCGGATGGTGACAATTCGTCCACTGGATGTAATCGTCGATGGTGCGTCGTATGTTTCTCCTCGCATGAAACGGGCGTAGGCTTTGCCGGCCCTGTTGGCGAGCGACTTGTTCGTCACGGTGATGTGGCGGCGATGCTGTTTTAGCTCATCGTCGCTGAGGTTTTCTGATGGCCGGTAGAAGTCGTGGATGAGTTGCTGGTCGGCGGGACTCATCCATCTATAGTGATCTTGATGACTATCCCAGGCTTCTTTCAGCTGGTGATGTTGGGCGATGAATGTCGAGGGGGAGAGGCGTGACATCTCTTTATTATGGCGAACAAAGCTGAGACGGAGCTTTGCTCTTATTCAAATATCCTGCAAGTCAAGTTGGCGACGAATATTCAATGATGCCGCTAACGATCGTCACGGATTACGTGCACGCGTGTCTTACACATCCCTCAGCAAAGGCTCGTCGACGCGGATTGAGGAACGAGAGTTTACATATTCTCAGGCCGCGGGAAATCCGGTCTCGTTCATCAATCCCATTTGACCGGCACATGCTTCGTGGTGTGGATTGACGTCGCACGCGGCAATTGCGAAATGCACTACTCGGTCTGCCTGGGCCACCGCGGTCGTTTCGGTACCTTGCGAACCTCGTCCGCGACCCTCCGGAGCCTTCCATAGGGAGCCAGCGCGGGCTTGTTGTCCGCGATATTCTCGGCCTGCTGAAGGAAGACTGCAACCGCTTCGCGCTCCTTGTCATTCAGCTCGTTCGCCCTGCCTTCGAGCATCCATGTGAGGGATTGCTCCAGTTCCGGTGAAAGATCTTCATCTACAACCTCAGCGTGTGAAACGAGCCATCGCTGCTTGGCGGCGTAGTCCTCAGCAAGTTTCAACTGCAACAGCGCGAGCATGAGGGCGCTTCGGGTGATCGGGATCGAAGGTTCCGCAACTTCCAGATCTGCGGCGGAAGCGAAGCTTTCCTCCTCCATAACGTCGACCTGGGTGGCGTCCGTGTCGGATGATTTCGTTTTGGCCTTAGCTCGGTCCAGAGCTCGGATCCGCTGACGCGCCGCGAACTCGCTCAGCTTCGCCTTGGCGGCGGGAGCAGCGACGTCTCTGATCAGCGGGACCAGCCACTCGCGTATCACAATGATGCCGGCGTCGGCTAACACGTCGGCGAGTGCTTGTTGACTCGGCGTCAGTTCGCGTGGATAGGAGGCGGCATGCGTAACGACGATCGGATCGCTCCGGTACCTCTCACGAAGTTCCTTTTCGTCGACCCGTCGGGACTCGGTCGGACCGGCAACATTCTTGGTGGCTTTGCTGCGAAGGAGATCGCTCTCGAAATCCTTCGACTTCGATGATTTCGACCTGTAGGTGTCCTTCTTCCGTCGAACGACGCGTATTTCTTCTATGTACTCGTCATCGTTACTCACGAGCGCACCAAGATCGACTCGGGTCGCCCACTAATGTCCACGAAAACGGCGAAAGAAGTCATGCTCGGATCCTACGGGCGGTTCGCAAGCATGGGGCGTTCTTCATGAACCCAGCTCTCCTGTTCACAGATTGCCCGTTTGGCGTAGTCATTTATCCGCTCCGGTCGCGTGGCGATTGCAAAGAGTCTGTAGCACGGAACCTACGAGTTGTTCTCTCAACAGGGATTCGGCGTCCGCCACAACTCGGGCGCATCGTCGCTGTCGTCGTTCGCAATGGCACGGATCCCGTCGGCATCAACGCTGAGGATCTCGGCGAACTGAGCTCGCCCCGCCTCCCTGAGCCCTTCCGGAAGGTTCGCACCATCCTTGACGGAGGTACTCGCCATATCCAAGAACCGTGCGATCCGAAGCAGAAGCGGGCGCGGGACGGGAACAAGAAATGCGCTAGCTTCTGCCGTGATCATCCCTAGAGTCGAGAGATGACTCAACCCTTCGCTGATGGCGATGTCCTTGAGGTTGGCATGCGCTACTTTGAGTGCTTCTGCCAAAGCTGCGGTCGTCAGCCCCACCGCCGGGATGGACATCGAAATCGTTCGCTCGAACTCGACGAGGTTTGCACCCGGCGCTTCGTCCGAAAGGGAGAGTGCCAGCGACTGTGCAAACCTGGCGAGGTGTTCATCACCGAAACTGCGCTGAGCTGTTTGACGACTGACGCGCATCATCGTCGCGTACTCATTGACCTTGTCATCGAGAATTGTTTGAGCCTCTGCGTCGGTGAGCGTCAGGCCGAGGTCGAGGAGGATAGCGCGGAGCTCTGTGGACCGGGTCGACAACTGGGGTGTACCAATGATCTTGGACAGTGAATCTCGGGATGAGAGAGGATCTGTACATGACCGAGAAGCGTCGTCAG
>NZ_JAWLSC010000041.1:0-5278 GCF_033142465.1 Rhodococcus sp. IEGM 1318 | reverse complement strand
CCTACCTCGCCGCTCCTGCAGCAGCGCGCAGCCGGAGAAATCGCCGAAATCGACAGCATCACAAACCAATACAGCCAGCGAACCGCCATCGTCCCGATGCTCGCCGAAGAACCCATCGGCGAAGCCGCCCTGGCAACCCTGAGCAAGGCATAGCGACTCCGCACCCACATTTTCGCAAACAACGGCAACAATGATGCATCCTTCCTGGCCTACCGGCACGCGAAGAGACGCCTTCGCTCCGTTTGGCGCCCCGGCGATGGGAATATCATCGGACGGGTCTAACGGGTTCGTGCTGGTCACCGCATCCCGCTCACGGGCCGGCTTGCGGGAAGAATCGGGCGTTGATACTGCTCAGCCAGCCCTCTGCGGAGTAAAATTTGATTCACGGTGGTGGTGGGCTCACCACCGAATGCGGCAGCCGTGTCGCCAACGGTTCCTGACTTCGAATCGAGCAGAAAGGCGCTGGATAGTCTGCTGACCGATCTCGTCACAGAGGTGTGAATCAGAGATCCCTCGGTGGCGGCGGTAGCGCGAGGACTTCGTGTCTGAATTCATGGGCGAGATTCGCAGGTACAAAGTCAGAGGTGGTGGCCGACCGTGAATACACATCAGCGCATAGGTGTGGATCGCTTTCTGGAGGTTCCTTCGCGGATCGCCCTTGCCGGAGATTGGCACGCGGACACTCGTCATGGTGTCGCCGCGATCGAGCACGCAGCCAGACGGAACGCGACTGTGCTCATTCATCTCGGGGACTTCGGTTACCGCTTCACCGACATGTATCTCGATACCCTCGACGACACCCTGCGCCGGTGTGGCCTCGTTCTCGGGTTCGTCGACGGTAATCACGAAGACTTCGACCGACTCCTGGCGTACCCGCTCGCTGATAGCGGTTTGCGGTACCTGCGCGAGCGGATCGTCCACCTTCCCCGTGGATGGAGGTGGTCGTGGGGGTCGACGCAGTGCTTGGCGCTGGGCGGCGCATATTCGATCGATCGGATCCTGCGGGTCGAGGGAACCTCGTGGTGGCCGCAGGAAGCGATCACCGTCGAGGAGGCGGAAACGGCGGTCGCCGGGGGCACTGCGGATGCGATGTTCTGCCATGACTGCCCGGCCGGGGTCGTCGTGCCGGGCAGGCCGCGTGAGCGTTACGGGTTCCCGCCTTCGGAAGTGGCGGCCTCGCAGGCGAATCGGGATCGGCTCCGCCGCGTCGTCGATCAGGTGCGCCCGGCGAGGTTGTGGCACGGGCATTTCCATCAGCGTCATCAAGCGCTGCTCGAAGGTGCCGGGTATCGGACAGTAGTCGATGGTCTCGGGAAGAACAACGATCCCCTCGACAACAATCTGGTGGTCGTCAACCTCCCCGATCTCGGACATCATCGGTGGAGTTCACGTGCAGAGCACACTGTGGCCGAGACGGGCAGCGCCGCGGCGGCCCCTCCTGTTACCGCCTGAGTGATCGACGAGCGAGACCGTACGGCAGGCGTGTGGTGGTGCTTGCGGCGATCTCCACTAATTCGTTGTATTTCGCGACCTGCTCTCCTGCACCGGCACCCGGATTCGACTGCCTACATCCGGGCGACGACTATTCGCCGAACTCCGGCACGCCGTAGGTACGAAACCATGCATCGGAGCGAAGGTCACCGATACCGCCCAGACGCTATATTCAGGCAGAACAGGCGATCAATTCGTTATCGAGAGCATCGTAGAGACACCGAACTACGCTCTCCGCCACAAGACGCTCTCCCGTCTGTGCGCGTCACCGGGCGGGTGTCTGCGCTCGGTTGTCCCTCACGTCATCGTGTGTGCCGAACGAGTGGGAGGGCGTAGGCGGATCCGTTCTACGGTGCCTTGGAGTTCGAGTCGACGGGTGAGGACCGGGTTGTCGCGGGCTTGGCTTTCGTGACACTTGATTGCGGCTCGCTGTACGGCGCGGTCGACGGCAATGTCGACGGTTCCGTCGCCTTCGAGCGCAACGAAAGCTGTGCCGTACTCGGTGTTGAGTTGCGCGGCGACGCTGGGGATGACGCCCCATTCGAGCACTGCCAATTGATGACGGTCAGCGACGCGATGCGCTGCGGCGGTCGCGGCCTGGTGATCGGGGTGGCCGGTGACACCGCTTGGTTCGAACACGACGAGCGTGGCCGCATCACCAAGGTCGTTTTGCACGACTTCGTCGACAGCGGCGGGGGCGATCTCGCCCAGATGGCCGTCGGGAAAGTTGTTGAGCACGATGGCGCTGACGCCCAGGCGTTCGGCGGCGGCGGTCAGCTCGTCACGGCGCACGGTCGCAAGGTCCGCGACGGAACCGAGGGTGCTCGCCTCACCATAGGTCAGGCACACCACCCGCACGTCGGTCCCCGCTGTGGTCAGCGCGGCGAGTACGGCGCCCAACCCGAAGCTCTCGTCATCGGGATGGGCCAGCACCGCCAACGCCGGACCGCGGCCGGCGACAACATCGAGCACCGACGCACCCCCGCCGCCAGACACCTCGCCCGCTTCGGTGGTGACGTCGGCGCCCAGATGTTCGGCGGTCGCCTTACGGTGTTCGGCCATCGTGGTCCTCTCGTGGGGGAGAGATCGCGGGGACGTCTCCACGGCATCGACCGCAGAGTGGGGCAGTTACGGTCCGGGTGCGTCGTTCTCACTGTTGGAGGGCTGTGCAGCGTGGAATTCGTTGAACGCGGCGAAAGCCCGGGGCCCGTACACGGTGCCCGGCCCACCGGCCATCATGAGCGCGACGCCGATGGCCTCGGCCGCTTCCTGCGGTGTGCTGCCCTGTGCGGCCGCGCCGCGCGCATGTGTGGCGATGCAGCCATCGCATTGGGTGGTCACGGCTATCGCCAAGCCGATCAGTTCCTTGGTCTTGGCATCGAGCGCTCCGGGAGCCAGGGACGCTGAGTAGAGCTGTCCGAAGCTCTCGTAGACCTGCGGGATCGCCTGGCGCAACGCCCGGGCGGGCGCGCGAAGTTCCTGTTGGACGTCCTTGCCGTAGCCCATGTTGTGCCTCCCACTGTTCGTTGTAGTGGCCTGGTGGTGGTCAATGCGGGGTGCCGTCGGTGCTGGGGTTCTCCTGGGTGGAGGTCAAGCACTGTGGGGGCAGGGGGAACCAGCGCAGCGCTTCGAAGTGCGCGGGGAGGCGGGTCGGGCCGTCGGGGACCTTCTCGGGGCGGGCCTCGAGAAGCGTGCGGGCCTCGCGCAGGTGGTCGGCCAGCGCGGCCTCGTCGAGGGTTTCGCGTTCCGTCGGGTAGTGCAGGATGCCGGCTGTGTCGTAGAACAGGTCGGTCAGGCGCAAGGGGGGCTGGCGGGTTTTTCCACGATGGTGCCACAGGCCGGTATCCGGACTGAAGGTGTAGTCAGTGAGGAGACGGTGGCCGTACCGGGCCAGCAATTCCACGGCCTCGATCAGGTAGTCCCGCACAGCGTCGGAAATGAAGTAGTTGAAGTTGATGCGGGTCCAGCCGGGTTTGATTCCCTCGCAACCCAACGCGATCTCGTCTCGGAAGGCACGCGAATGTTGCGGGTCGATACCCAGGAGCCGATGCCCGTAGGGACCGGCACAGGAACAGCCACCGCGGGCCTGGACCCCGAACAAATCGTTGAGCAGGGCCACAACGAAGTTGTGGTGCAGGTAGCGATCCGCGCCTGATCTGAGACGGAAAGACACGATGGACAGCCGTCGAGCATCCGGGTGGCCGAGAATCTCGATACTCGGGTGGCGGTGCCACCGGTCCAAGGCATGGCACCACAGATGTCGTTCTCGCTGTTCGATGAGGTCGGTCCCCACTGCATCTTTGAGTGCGAAGACCAGGCCGGCACGGATCGACTCGATGATCGCGGGGGTGCCTCCCTCTTCCCGGGCCACGGGATCATCGAGGTAGCGGTGGCCGGTCGGATCCACGAACGCCACCGTGCCCCCACCCGGCACGGTGGGTACGGCGTTGCGGACCAGCTCGCGACGGACCATCAGCACCCCAGGGGTTTGGGGCCCGCCGACGAACTTGTGTGGCGAGAGGAAGATCGCATCCTTGTAGTCACCGCCCCCGGGAGCGCTCTCCCGCACCCGGATCGGGACATAGGGTCCGGCGGCCGCATAGTCCCAGAAGGACAACGCGCCGTGCTCGTGGAGCAAGGTGGCAATCCGGTCGGTGTCCGACAAGACGCCGGTGACGTTGGAGGCGGCCGAGAAGCTACCGATGCGCAGTGGCCGGTCCGAGTACTCGATCAGTCGCCGCTCGAGTTGCTCCACGTCGATGTGACCGTCAGCGTCTTCGTCGATCACCACCAGGTCGGCGATCGACTCACGCCACGGTAGCTCGTTGGAATGGTGTTCGTAGGGGCCTACGAACACCACGGGTCGGTCCGACTCTGCGATCTGTTCGTCCCAGCCGTAGCGTGTGGCCAGCCCGGACGGGACACGGAGTTCGAGGATTCCGACCAGCTTGTTCACCGCCGCCGTTGCCCCGGACCCGCAGAAAATCACCAGATCGTTGTCTGTGCCGCCGACGGCGTCGTGGATGAGTTGGCGTGCGTCCTGCCGCAGCAGTGAGGTCTGCAGTCCGGTGCCGGAGCTTTCGGTGTGAGTGTTGGCGTAGCGCGGGAGCACTTGTTGGCGGATGAAGTCTTCGAGGAAATCCAGTGACCGTCCCGAGGCGGTGTAGTCGGCATAGGTGATCCGTCGCCGACCGTAGGGTCCGTCCAAGATCTCTCCCTCGCCGATGACTCCCCGTCGGATCCGTTCGATCAGTGGTGAGGTGGGGGCTGATTCTGCTGAGGTATCGGTGCTTCCGGTCACTGCCGTCATGCGGTCTCTTCCTCCTACGGCAAGGCGCTCGTACCTTCTCTTTTGCCAGGGTGCGCTTGGAGTCGTGGGCCGCACTAGGGCCGTTAGACCTGGGCGTGTGAGTTGGAAGGGCGGCCGGGTTTCCACCGTATCGCCGATCCGGAGCGCCAGTCGGCGGCGATCAGTTGTTCCGATCTCTCCTCTCGATGTTCCTGGCCTGCACCCGCATATAACCCCGGGGGTACTTGACATACCCCAGGGGGTATATGGCACCCTGTGTGCATACCATCCTCCAGATTCAGGAAAGGTTGTTCGATGATCCTCGAGCAGTACTACATCGAGTGCCTCTCGCATGCGTCGTACCTGATCGGTGACGAAAGCACCGGCCGTGCCATCGTGGTCGACCCGCGCCGCGACATCACCGAATACCTCGAGGACGCAGCCCGCTACGGAATGACCATCGAGGGTGTCGTCAACACGCACTTTCATGCGGACTTC
>NZ_JAWLSC010000040.1:0-5331 GCF_033142465.1 Rhodococcus sp. IEGM 1318 | reverse complement strand
TTCCCACAACACCCCCGGCACCCCCGCATCGAGCCAACGGCACTTCCGTCGCCTCAGACCGACCCAACGTACCGTTCGCACCATCAGGGCGGGCGCACGACTGAGGACGACCGGCGCTTTGCCCGGATTAGTCGATTCCGTCGGCGGTGGCTGTTGCGTACTTCGGCCGGCCGGTGGGCAGATACCTCTGAATCGTCACACCCTTTGGAGTGGCTCGCGATTCGGCCAGTTCGAGTGCGATGTCCGGTCCAGAGTCGGGGAAGAGTCGAGTGCCCTGGCCTAGGACTACCGGCACGATCAGCAGGATCATCTCGTCGACGAGATCGTTCGCGAGGAGCCAACGGCACAAGTTGCCGCTACCGTGCACCTGGAGCTCACCGCCGGGTCTGGCTTTCAATTCGCCGATCGCTGTGGCGGTGTCACCGGTCAGGGCGGTCGTGTTCTTCCATTGCGGATCGGTGAGCGTCGTCGACGCAAGATACTTGGGCCGCGAATTCAATGCGCTTGCAATGGGGTTGACATCCGGATTCTCGAACGTGCCCCAGTACCCGGCGAATATCTCGTACGTGTGTCGGCCGAATAGGAAGGCGTCGGCGCGCTGATAAACCTGGACGAGGTAGGACATGGCTTCGGTGTCTACCAATGGCGCGGACCATCCGCCTCGCTCGAATCCACCGCGGCGGTCTTCGTCCGGCCCACCGAGTCCTTGCATCACTCCGTCGAGAGTGACGATGGTAAAGGTCGTGAGTTTCATAGTCGTACCCATCTCCCAGGCGTCGTCGGATTTCCGCTGTGCCGATATAGACCGTCGGGAAGCGGGAAAGTCATCGAGCGAACGTGGCGTTCGTCGCCTTGAATCGACCGAAAGTGCCGTTCGCTCGATCGGGGCTGGGAGTTCAGGGCTGAACGGGGACCGAGTCTGCCGGGCTGGTCTCGGATTCCAAGGCGTCGCACGGAATAGCGAGCTCGGTCTGTTCGAGGCGGCCACGAAGGGTGATGTTCTCGGTGATCGACCACTGGGCGGCTTCGGCGCTGTCAGCGGCGGCCACCGCCCTTCCTGATGCGGCGAGGTTACCCGGAACCGTCTTGGCGACCTCGGACAGTCGCGCTGCTTCGTTGACCGGATCACCGATGACGGTGTACTCGAATCTTTCTCGCGCACCGACGTTTCCGGCAACGGCAATACCCGCAGCGACGCCGATTCCCGCGCTCACTTCCGGAACTTCGGCACGCAGGCGCTGTTGAATCTTTCGGGCGGCGGCGAGTGCACTGCCGGCGTGATCGTCGAGTGTCGTCGGCGCTCCGAAAATCGCCAGCGCTGCGTCGCCCTCGAACTTGTTGACGAATCCGCCGTGTGCATCTACCTCGTCGACGATGACGTCGAAGAATCGATTGAGTAGAGCGACCACCGCGGTAGGGGAGTTGGTGGCCGCGATGGTGGTCGATCCGATGACGTCGACGAAGAGAACGGCAACGTCACGTTCTTCACCGCCGAGTTCGGGGTTCCGCCGAACCGCGTTTGCGGCAACCTCATGTCCGACGTGGCGCCCGAAGAGGTCGCGAATTCTCTCGCGCTCGCGTAGGCCCTCGGCCATGCGGTTGAAGCCGGTCTGCAGCAGTCCCAGTTCGGTCCCGTCGTACACGACGACGGACGCGGTGAGGTCACCACGGGTGACTTGTTCCATGCCGCGTCGCACGGACCGAATGGGGGCCGCAGCCGATCGAATGTTGATGTACGTCAGCCCGAGTCCGACGCACAGGGTGATCCCACCGATGACGAGGATGGCGATCGCGAGGGCTTGCCACGAAGCAGGCCGGATGAAGCTGAAGACCGCTACGAGCATCAAGCCAGTGACGGGGACTCCGCTTCCGAGCAGCCAGACGAGGATTGTCCGGCCGGTCAGTCCGAGAACGGCAGCCTTGCGGGGTGCTCCGGATTCGAGTGCACGCGCAGCAATCGGGCGAAGGGCGAACTCGCTGAGCAGGTAGCAGAAAGCACAGGTGGTGATACCGCTGAAGGCCACGGTGAACAGAACTTTCGGAATGGTGTCGGGGTCGACGATTCCGTACATGGTCGTGAAGGTGATGAGCGCGGCCGTCCACAGGACAGCTTGCACTCGGGTCAGTCGCCACGGCCCACGCAACGCCGCGCGTTGATTCTGCTCGGTTGGCCGGTGATCCTCGGTGGCCCACCGGAGATCCCGCATGAGGCGTTTGGTGCCCCAGAGAAGTCCGATCAGAAAGACACACCCGATGAAGACGGGCACGGCGATAAAGTTGATCCACGCGAATTCGGGGTCGATGATCTCGGGTCCGGGAACCACGAATCCGACGAGCACTATCGCCAGCACCGCTCCGATCAGGTTGGTGACCAGGAGAGGGGCGGTCAGTAGTGCCTGGACGCGGATTCGGCGGCGCCTGGGGCTTTCGTCAGTGGATCCGAGCAGCCACGACCCCAGGGGCGCACTCGGGACACGGCTTCGCTGCATAGTGTGTCGAGAGTAGTCGTAATGATCGCTTAGGGTGGTCCGGTGCGCCTAGTTATTGCTCGTTGCCGTGTCGACTACGTGGGACGCCTGACATCCCACCTCCCTACCGCAAGACGATTGCTGTTGGTCAAGGCCGACGGCTCCGTCAGCATCCACGCCGATGATCGGGCGTACAAGCCGCTCAATTGGATGAGTCCGCCGTGCTGGTTGGTCGAGACCACCGGAGACGGCGACGACGTCCTGTGGGTCGTCACCAACAAGGCAGGCGAGGAACTTCGGATCACTCTCGAAGAGGTCGAGCACGATTCCTCGTATGAACTCGGTCTCGATCCGGGTTTGATCAAGGATGGTGTCGAGGCACACCTTCAAGAACTTCTGGCGGAGCACGTCGAGACGCTCGGCCCCGGCTACACCTTGGTACGACGCGAGTACATGACGGCCATCGGGCCGGTCGACCTTCTGGTCCGTGACGCGGACGGCGCCTCGGTGGCGGTGGAAATCAAGCGTCGCGGCGAGATCGACGGCGTCGAGCAGTTGACGCGTTACCTGGAGTTGCTCAACCGCGATCCTCTGCTTGCACCGGTCACGGGAGTTTTTGCAGCGCAACAGATCAAGCCGCAGGCAAAGACTTTGGCCAACGACCGTGGGATCCGCTGCCTGGTCCTGGACTACGAGGCTTTGCGCGGCACCGAAAGCACCGAGTTCCGACTCTTCTGACGCTGTTTAGACTCGAACCATGCCGCGCCGCAAACCTTCGCCGAAGCAAACCCGTCGAACGGATACTCGGCGTACTCAGAACTCCAGCGCTGAGTCGGCGTCACCTGGCGGTGTGTTGTTCGGCGGGGCTCTGGTCCGGGAAGAGCCAGGGCCGGGCGGTGAAATGTACATGGTGCGGCCGATACCCGGTTCCAACGCGACGAAGTTCTACCGGTGCCCCGGCTGTGATCACGACATCAGGCCGGGAGTCGCACACGTGGTGACCTGGCCTTCGGAACCGGGCGGCGCGAACGAGCGTCGGCACTGGCACACCGGATGCTGGTCAGGCCGCGGAACTCGCAGCCTGACCAGACGGTGGTCTTGAGCGTCGATCAGTTCCTGGACTGGGCTCGCTGCTCGACGGCGCGGGTGTCGATCTCGGCGGTGTTGGTCTCGTCCGAGTCCTCGAGTACGTCGTCTTCGTCGATACTCGGTTCTGAGCCGACCGGATCTGCGTCGGCTTTCTTGTCTTCGATCTCGAGATCTTCCTCGGCTTCGACGATGACCGGAGCGGGCGGTGAATCGAGGAGTTCGCTCTCCCGATTGACCGATGCGAGCATGGCCGGAACCGAATCGAGTTGTCCGCGAATACCCAAGAGCTGAGCCAGGATTCGGCCACGGAGAACACGCAGTTCTTCAGTCAGTTCTTTTGCGTGTGCGATCTTGCGCTCGGACTGATCGGTGGCGGCCTGCAGTCTGCGCTGAGCTTCGTGCGACGCATCGGCGAGTCGACGCTCGGCCTCTGCCTTGCTCGACGACTCCAATTCGTTGACGGCGGCGACGACCTTGGCGCGACGCTCGGACATCGAGATGTCGAAGTCTTCGCGGATCTGAGTGCGCTTGGCCTCGGACTCGGCAGCCAGTCGATCCCGTTCGGCCTGTGCAGCTTCGACGATCCGGGCGGCTTCGGTGCGGGCCTGCGCCATGGTCTGCTCGTGCATGGTTTCCATCGCATTGCGACGGTCCTCGAGTTCGGCGATCAACGACTCGTAGTGTCCACGTAGACGGGCGCCGTCTTGTTCGGCGATGGAGGTCATCTCGGCTGCGTCGGCCTCAGCCTTCGCGCGAACCTCCGAAGCCTCGTCGGAGGCAAGGCGGAGCATGCGGCTGATGCGATCGCTCATGCCCTCCGCAGTGGTGGGCGGTACCGAGAGACGGTCGACGTCCTTGCGGAGGTCGTCGATGTCGTCGCGTGCATCGTCGAGCTGCTTGGCAAGATCACGGGCCTGCGCGGCGGCAGCATCACGATCGGCTGCGGTAACGCGCAGCTCCGCGTCGAATCGCTCGAAGTAGTTACGTACCTCGTCGCGGTCGTATCCCTTCCGTGCGATCTGGAACGGAAGTTGGATCGAACCGCGGTCCTGCTCGTATGCCATGGCGACAATCTACCTGGCATACGAGCTGGAGTCGGGTCTGCTAGTGGCTCGCGTCGGGTTCGACCAGTTCCACCAGGACGCCCCCGGCGTCCTTAGGGTGAATGAAGTTGATGCGCGAGTTGGCCGTACCGAGTCGGGGAGCGTCGTACAGCAACCGAACACCCCGCTCGCGAAGCTCGGCGGAGATGGCGTCGATGTCGGTGACTCGGTAGGCGAGCTGCTGCAGTCCAGGGCCGCTTCGGTCGATGAACTTGGCGATGGTCGAGTTCTCGTCCAGAGGCGCGAGCAGCTGAACGGCAGTGGATCCGGCGGGGGAGCCGACGACGGAGAGCATGGCCTCACGCACGCCCTGCGATTCGTTGATTTCCTCGTGGGTCGACACCATGCCCAGGTGCTGCGTGTACCACGCGATCGCAACGTCGAGATCGGGCACCGCGATTCCGACATGATCGATCGCGACGACGAGGTCGGACGACAAAGGTGCGAGTGCAGAATTGGGGGAGGTCTGTGTCATACCTTTCACGGTAGCGCTACCGTTTGAGGAGTACACGTCGGGATGTGACTTGGCTCTTAGGCCGCACGGAACCGACGACTATGTCTCTTTTGCAGCCGGAGGAAATCGTGACCAGTTCTGTGATTGTTGCGGGAGCTCGTACCCCGATGGGTCGACTCCTCGGATCGTTGAAAGACCTCTCCGGGTCCGACCTCGG